>JBAWFE010000044.1:0-68955 GCA_049591595.1 Candidatus Dormiibacterota bacterium | reverse complement strand
CCGGCCCCGCCTGGGTGGTCAGCTAGTGGCGGTTGCGAAGACCTCGTCGAGCTTTCCGGTCTTGACGTCGTAGACGAATCCTCTGATCTGGTCCTTGTGGGGAATAAAGGGGCTCGCCTTGATCCGTCGGATGGTTTGGCGGACATCCTCCGCTGAGTCGGGGAAGGCTTCCAAGGAAAAGCCGGGCCGCAGGCCCGTGTCCTTTTCGATTTGACTCTTGACCTCGTCGTCCCGGAAGGTGAGCATGCCGCAGTCGGTGTGGTGGATCAGGATGATCTCCTCAGTCCCCAACAGCCGCTGGGAAATCAGCAAGGAGCGGATGGCGTCGTCGGTCGCCACGCCACCGGCGTTGCGAATGACGTGCGCATCGCCCTCTTCCAGACCGAGAAGCTTTCCGACGACCAGACGCGCGTCCATGCAGGCCAGAACCGCGACTTTTTTTCCGGGCGGCATGGGCTTGGCGCCCAGGTCAAACGATGCTGCGTAACGAGCGTTGTTTTCCAGCAATTGGTCAGTGGTCGACATATTCAATCCTCTCAATAAAAGATGGTTAGACCGACGCGCGCAATCGCCGCGCGCCGTGATTCCAGTCGCTCCGCTGGGCTCGGTTCAGCCTCTACAGCGCATGGTGTGGAAGCGACCGTGGTCGAGGGCGAGCCGCCGGGTCAAATCGCGCCTAATCCCTGCCACGCCACTCAGTCTAAGGAGTTGGAATGGCGGGGCTAGGTGGCGTGCGATTGGACCAGGGCTGGATTTCCGGCTGCTAGCACCTTCTCGATCGCCTTCGCCAGGGCGAGTGCGGAGTCGGCGTTCAACTCCACGGCCACCCGCGCACCCGGACCCAGAGCGGGATTGAGGAAGTCCAGGTTTAAGGTGTGCTCGGCGGCGGCATGCACCGGATGGTCGAAATACACGCTGGCATCGGTGACCGTGAACCAGCCTTGGGCTCCCTTGCCACTACCGCGGAGGTTGAGGGTCTCAGTCTGGTACGTGCACACGTCAGGCCACTCCGCCGGCCAGCAGGCGGCCATAGAACTCCCAGATCTCCTCCCAGCCTTCCTTGGCAGCCTCGTGCCGGAAGCTGGGCCGGTCGGGCGAGAAGAAGGCGTGCCCGGCGCCGGGATAGGTGTGGAACTCGTATTCCGCGCCCTGGTCCTTCAGAGTCTGCTCCAGCACGGCGACCTGTTCCGGCGACGGGTACTGGTCCTCGGCTCCGAACAGTCCCAGGACCGGGCAGGCGAGCTTTGGGGCGAGGTGCAGAAGCGAGGTCACCTTGAGCGGCATGCCCTCCGGCGGGTCGCCGACGATGAAGGCTCCGTAGCAGACGACTGCCGCGTCGAGGGGGAGGCTGCAGGCGGAGAGGAACGACTGGCGACCACCTGAGCAATACCCGATGACCCCGACCTTGCCGTTGCTGGCAGAGAGCTCCCGCAGATGGGTGGCGGCGCCACCCACGTCACCGAGCAGCCGGTCGTCCGGCACTCCCCCCTTGGCCCGCACTGCCGCCGCAGCATCGTCCGGGCTGGCGCCCGGGGCATCCCGGGAGTAGAGGTTGGGACAGATGGCCAGATAGCCATGAGCGGCGAAGGTCCGGGTGACCTCCTTGCTCCATGCATCGTAACCAGGCATGTGATGGATCACGATCACAGACCCAACCTGGCCCTCGTCCAGTGGTTGAGCAAGGTACGCCTCGATCTGATCGCCACCGTGGCCTGCGATGCTCACCGACTCAGCTCGGATGTCTTCCCGCATGGCGCTGGTCCCTCCCGACAAGCCGTGGTCCGCTGGATTGCTGCTGGCCCCCACCAAAGGCGGCGCACCCCTCGATTGTGTCAGTTCGACCGCTCGCATTTCTCGCCCGTACCGCGATCACCGCGGATGTGGCAACCTAGCGCCTACTTATGACCCGACACGAAGTGGCGCACTCAGAACAGGAAGCGGACCTCAGCACCAGCACTCTCGGAGTGGTTGGCGCTGGCGTGATGGCGGAGGCCATGATCGCGGGCCTGCTGCGCCAGGGACTTCTGAACAGTTCCCAGGTGGTCTGCAGTCACCCACAGGCGGAGCGGGCTCGCGAGCTGGAGGAGCGATTCAAGGTATCGGTGGTCGCGGACAACGTCGAGGTGGCGCGCCAGGCCGACATCCTTCTCCTGGCCGTCAAGCCTCAGGTTCTGCCCCGGGTTCTTCTCGAGCTGGTGGGGGAGGTGCGCCAGGAGACTCTGGTGATCAGCATCGTGGCCGGCGCCAGCTCCGCCGCCCTCAGTTCGCGATTGAAGCACCGGGCGATCGTCCGGACCATGCCCAACACCCCGGCTCAGATCGGCGCCGGAGTGAGCGTGTGGTTCGCCACTCCCGAGGTCTCCGCCCAGGACAAATCACTAGTGCGGGCCTTGCTCTCCGCCCTCGGTACCGAGCTCGAGGTTGAGGACGAGCGCCAGGTGGCGATGGCCACCGCGGTGAGCGGAACCGGACCCACCTACGCCTTTCTCTTCTCGGAGTCACTGGTGGAGGCAGCGGTCCATCTCGGATTCCCCCGGCACCTGGCCCGCCGGCTGGTGCTGGAGACCCTGCAGGGATCGATTGAGTTCGCCATTCAGAGCGGCGAGCATCCAGCCCAGCTGCGCGACATGGTCACCTCCCCCGGAGGGACCTCGGCCGAAGCCCTGGCAGCGCTGGAACGTGGGCGGTTCCGGACGGTGATTGGAGATGCGGTCTGGGCTGCCTTTCGCCGGACCCTCCAACTCGAGACCTCTTTGGAGCAAGGGTTCCCTGCCTTCCCTCCACCCGACTCGGCGCCGCCCCGGTAGGCGTCACCGGATTGGGCGTCCCGGCCCTGCTCCAGCGGCGGAGAGGGCGCCCGAGCGACGGGTCGCTACGAAGGACCGCTTGCTGCGCCGGAGCTGCTCGAGCCGGACATCTTCGGACAGTTCTCAGGGTTCATCCCGCTGCCCGGTCCGGCGGTAGAGGGTGTCGTGGCGGGGGTAGTCGCGGCTGCCACTTGGGCTGCCGGAACGCCGCCTGATGCGCTGGCGGCGGCAGTTGTCAGGGAGGCAACGCCGACGCCCAGCCCAGTCAGTCCGGCGGTGGTGGCGCCGACCAGCAGTATTCGTTCTGCCGTTCGCTTCATCAAGCTGCTCCTCAGTGACGGCCCGTCCCGGTCGGTTCTCGGTCGGGCAGATTGGCCGCTGACCCAGTGAATCGCTCAGAGCTGGGGGAGTGCTGATAGTCGACTCAACATCTCCCAAGAGTTATGTGCCCAACCAAGTCGACTCGCCGAACCAGCGCCTGGGCTGACCAGCGCCCAACGCGCTCAACTCACATGGGGTTACCGGGGAGCCCCGCGCATCGGGAGATCAGCTCAAGTGACGCTTCAGCTCGCCGGCGGCGGCAAGCAGTTCGGGCGTGTTGAGGTTGGGGTTACCGAAGGTGAAGCCTCCGATCCCGGCTTCCATATACGACTGCAGCCGCTCGGCCGCCTGCTCCGGCAGCACTGGCTCGCCCATGATTGCCAGCCGCTCGGGCGGAATCCTCTCCTTGAGCTGACGCGCGTGCTCTGCGTCCAGCGCCAACAGACACGGAGAATTGACGGTCACCAGGATGGTGGCGGGATCGCGTGCCTCCTCCTCGCAGTACCGCTCCAGAATGCCGAGTTTGCGCTTGGTGTCCTCAAGCCCGGGGAAAATGTTGGAGATGTCAGCGTACTTGGCGACTATGCGCAGCGTGCGCTGCTCGCCACCGCCACCGATCATGAGCTTGGGTCCACCGGGCTGGATGGGTCGGGGTACGTTGAGCGCCCGGTCAATGTGGAAATACTTGCCGGTAAAGCTCGGACGTTCCTCGGTGAACATCAGCTTGGCTATGTGGGCCGCCTCGTCAAGACGATCCATGCGCCTGCCAATCGCTGGGAAATCGAAGCCGTATCCGGCATGCTCATCCTCGTTCCAGGCAGCTCCCAAGCCGAGGATGGCGCGCCCCTTTGAGAGAACGTCCAAGGTTGTCACCATCTTCACCAGCAGCGCCGGATTGCGGTAGGTGACGCCGGTCACCAGCGCACTCAGCCGAACAGTTTTTGTCCGTTGCGAAAGCGCCGCCAGGGTTGAGTAGGACTCCAGCATCGGCTCGGTTTCGGCGCCCACTCCGCGGATTTGATAGAAGTGGTCCATCACCGTGACCATGTCGAAACCGGCCTCCTCGGCCGCGACCGCCATCTCGGCTACGTGGTCGAAGAGATCGTCATCCGCGGTGCCGGGAAAGCTGTACTTCGGTAGGTGGTAGCCGAAGAACGGCGCTGCCAAGTCTGGTCCCTCCTCGCGACGGATGGCCGAGTCTGAGCGGGGCAATTCGACTATAGGCGAAACCATGGCCCCAGCTCGGGCTCGAACAGTCCTTCCGGAGCCTTTCTCTCGCGGTCGCCGCCCGTACAGCCTCATCCGGCGCTAGCGGCGGAGTGAGGTTAATCCCCCGAACCAGGCGGAGATGGGCCGGAGCCCATCCCCGCCCCCGGATTCCTAGTAGAAGCCGCGGTAGCCAGTGATGAGAGTACTCATATTCGGCGTACCGATTCCCGTTGCCTGATCGTACCCGGGAGTGACGTAGTAAAAGCCGTTCTGGTTGGTTGTCTGCCCTAACCCAGTTATGTCGTGGAAGTCGCCAATGTTGCGCGAATAATTTCCATAGTTGTCGTTGAAGAGCCCGTACAGCAGGTAGTTCGCGTTGCCGGAACGGTAGCCCTGGTAGGCATCGCGGTCAGCCAGGGTCGCCGCCCACAGCGGTGACGACAAGCTGGTGCCACCGATGCCGAACCAATCACTGCCGAAGTATTCGTCGTAGAAAGCGCAGGCGCTCGACGGATCCGTACCGGTGCAGTACTCGGTGTAAGGGGTGTACTCGTCGGCGTTGGCCGAGACGTCCGGCACTTCGCGACACGCCTGACCGCGGGCGGCCATCGAACAATGGGTGGATCCGGTCACCGTCTGGCGGTTGGTGACGCCTGGTCCTCGTTGGTAGGCTGGTCGTGCCCAGAAGATGCTGTGGCCGCCACCACCCGCGCCGGAGTTGCCGCACGCGGCGAGACCGTCAGTCGTGCCGTTGCAGAGATCGTCCACATTCCACACGGACTCAATCCCCTGTGGGTATGTCGGGGTGCTATTGGTGCCGGGGTTGTCAGACTCCAGCGAGGTACCCCCGACACTGGTAACCCAGGGTTGGCTGGCCGGGTCGTCGACCTGGACCCCGTACTGATCGAGGCTCCCGGTGCCGTCGCGGATGCAGTCGTAGGCACCGGTGTCGCCGGCCGACGAGAACATGCTCTGGCCCTGCGCCGCCATCTGCTCAAAGATGAGGTTTTCGGCCTGCGCATCTGCCTGTCCCGCGTCGATTTCGCATTCCCCCCAACTGGAACTGATGGAGTCGGCGATGTCGTCCTGGGCGATCTGGTTGTACTCGTCGAGTTCGGTCTCCCCGGTGTAGTCATTAGGTGCGTTGTACACCAGGATCTGAGTGATGTCCGGTGAAATCGAGAGCTCTTGCTCCAGGTCGGCGTCAACCTCGATATCGCCTGAATACCCCGGGTAACAGGTGTCTCCCGCAGGGCAGGCGCTGGTCAGCGGCCCACCGTCGACCGGGATGTTCACCAATCTTGGGTGGTAGTAGCGGCCGTAGAACTGCTGCGCCCAGGTCGTGATGTCGGACTCGGTGTAGCCCGAGAGCTCGAACACCGCCAGGGTGGCGCCCGCGCCTTGGGCCGACGAGCCCGCCCGCGGAGCGTTGTAGATGCTGTTGGTCTGGGAGGGGGTCAAGCCGGTGCAGTCCGGTCCCCCACCGTAACCGTACGGGAACTGGACGCCAGAATCCAACTGCGCCACTGTCGGGTATGGGGTCTCGCAACTGGGAGTCGTCGGTGCACGGTGGTGCTCGGCGATCTGGAACGAGCTGTGGGCGCGCACGGTGCTGCTGAGGCCCACGACTCCCAGAACCTGTCCGGCCAGCGCCGTCGGCACCGACGCCGCCTTGGCGTTAGAGAAGAAGGGCGTGCCGCCGGTCGTCCGGTAGTTGTCGATGGGTGTCGCGAATGCGGACTCGACGGCGGAGCTGCTGCCGGTCGCGCGCAGCAGGAACACCGAGGATGTTGGCTGGACGGTCAGTCCCTGGCTCTCCAGGTAGGCCGACACCGCCGCAGTGGTGGATGCGGCCGGAGCGAACTCGCTCTGGAACTGTCCCTTGGCCAACCAGTGCCCGTACTGAGCGGTGCCCTGGGTGTACTGGTTCGCGAGTAGTGCATTGAGCCCAGTGACGTTGCCGGGCTGAAGCACGACCTCGATGGCCATCGACGAGCTGCTGAGCTGTCCTGTCACCGGGGCATTGGCAGGCAGGTAGCTGCCTGGGATCACCGAGAGACCGGTCGATGGGCTGGCCGCCGCCACGCCAGCTCCGCCCATAGCGATCGCAGTTATCGCCGCCGCCGTAGTCGCACACAGGGTGGACAGACGCAATCCAGGTCGGCGCATTTATCTCCTCCCCAGGAATATCGCCAAGCACAGGCGCCGCCCTACGCCCACCAGCCCAATCTGGGCCCATTCAGGCCGACTGTAGAGAGACGGGCAAAGTCCCGTCAAGTTAGAGGTCGAAAAGTCGTCTGAGATTCGGCCGCGACGTCGCCTTGATCAGCGGCCGCTGGGCATGTACTCCTGGATCTCCGCAGCTAGCTTGACGATGGTCAGAGACTGGAGCAGAACGGTGCCCGGGCCGCTTAGCCGGACCAGGAAGAGTCCATCGCCGCCGAAGATCTTGTTTCCGATCCCCGGCATCGTGGTGATCTCAAAGGGCATGGTGGCCGGGAAGAGCCCGATGTGACCAGGGTGCACCAGTAGCTGCTCCCCCTGGGCCAGGTCCTTGCGCACGACCTCGCCGGAGAGCTCGACGAAGAACTGGCCCGTCCCGGTCACCTTCTGAAGGCGGAAGCCATCTCCGCCAAACAGTCCCGCTCCCAGCCTGCGCTGGAAACCCAAGGAGAGCTCGACATCCCCTGTTGCGCAGAGAAACCCGTGGCGTTGAACCAGGAATCCGTCGGGGATTAGGTTGATCGGCAGGATCGAGCCGGGAAGCTTGGTGGCGAACGCCACCTGGCCAACCCCGCCCTGAGCCGCGTACTCGGTGAGAAAGATGGTCGAGCCGCTGGCGGCCCGCTTGATCGCCCCGAACACGCCGGACTGGCCCAACGCGCTGCTGGTGGTGTGCAGGTTGATGTTGGGCGACATCCAGGAGAGTTCGCCCCCTTCGGCCACCAGCTTCTCGCCCTCTTGCAGAGTCACTTCCAGGACCGGCAGGGTCGTTCCGTGGATCTTGGTCTCCATCCTCGCCTCCCTCCTCAGAGCGGGCTCATCGAGCGGTGCTGGTCGGAAGGTTATGCCATGGGAAGCGTCGGTGGGCGAGGCTGCATCAGAGGCGCTTCGGCTGGCAGGAGATTGCTCCAGCCTGAGTCCAAGATATTGTGTCCTAGCCCTTGACAGCCCACTACATGTAGGGGAAAATCTCTCCACCCCGAGCCCGTCAGCAGACCGGTCCGGGAGGTGGGAATTCGTTGGGATCAGTTGCGGGAGGAGGCCACATGACTGAGAGCGTTGCCGGCGCGGGACACATGTACAAGGACGAGGTCCTTGAAATCGAGCCCCACGGTCTAGAGCACATCACGCAAGCCCAGCGCCACGGCAAGCCGTTCCAGATGTTCACTCTCTGGATGGCCGCAAACCTGGTGCTGGCGACCTGGGTGATCGGCAACCTCGCGGTGGGCACCTTTGGCGTCAGCATGGTGGGCGCCTTCATCGCCTTGGCCATAGGCAACATCCTGGGCGCACTCCTGCTCGGGCTTCTGAGCACCTTCGGCCCGCGGCTGGGAGTGCCCCAGATGATCCAGTCGCGGGCTCCCTTTGGGCTGTTAGGGAACTTCGGCCCGGCGGGTCTGAACTACCTGGCGGGGATCGGATGGTTCGCGGTGAACACGGTATACGGGACCTTCGCCCTGGCGGAACTGGCCCACCTCAACTATTTCCTCGCCCTGGCGATCATGGTGGTCGGTCAAGTGGCCCTGGCGGTGTACGGCCACAACATGATCCACGCTTTCGAGAAGTGGATGAGCGTGGCCCTGGTGGTGGTCTTCCTCATCCTCGCCTTCTTCACCTTCAAAGCCGGCCACTACGGCCTGCCCTTCAACCCCAAGGCCCCGGTGCCGTTTGGCGGACCCACGGGCGGCTTCATCATCACGGTCGGGTTGGCCCTCTCCTACGCCTTCGGGTGGATGCCCTTCGCATCCGACTACTCCCGCTACCTGCCCAAGTCGGCCAAGCCCTCCAGCATCATCTGGTGGACCGCGCTGGGGATGTTCCTTCCCTGCCTGATCCTCGAGTGGATGGGGGCGCTCACCGTCTCGATCGCCATGCCTGCGGCAACCGCAGCCAACCCGGCCAACGCCATCGCCTTCCTGATGCCGGGTCCGCTGGCCCAGGTCGCCCTGCTGGCGATCGCCGTCGGCACCGCCTGTGCCAACGCGCTGAACATCTACAGCGGATCGATGTCCGCCTTGGTCGTGAAGGTCGAAAAATCGCCGCTCGTGCGAGCTGGGATCGCGGCGGTGATCTTCGGCGGGGTAACGGCGGGGGTTCTCCTCGTGGCGAACTCGACGCTACTGACAGATCAGGAGTCCTTGATCGCAACCCCGATCGTGGCGGGGGCCGCCATCCTAGTGGCCCTGGTGGTCGCTGCCGCAGTGCGCTTCCGCTTCAGGCGCTGGCAGGCGGCGATCGTGGTCGGGGTCCTGGGAGGGCTGCTGGCCACCGGCGGCAGCAATGCCACCCAGGCTGCCAGCCAGTACAGCGACTTCCTTCTCCTGCTCTCGTACTGGATCGGACCGTGGGTAGCCGTGGTCCTGGTCGACTGGTTCTTCAAGCACCGCGGCTCCTACGAGCTTCGTGCCCTCTATGACCAGAACTCCACCATCCGGGTGGGGACCATCGCCTGGCTGGTCGGCCTGGCGGTATCGGTGCCGTTCATGAATCAGACCTGGTACGTCGGCCCGATCCCTACCGCCTATCCCCAGTTGGGAGACGTCTCCTACCTGGTGAGTTTCGTGGTCGCGGGGACCATCTTCGCGATCTTCGGCCGCCCCCACGCCGGACCCGTCGGAGAGGGTCGTGTGGAGGTGGTTGGCGAGGTGACCAGCCCTTCTGAGACGGCTCTCGCTGCCGAGCTGGGCTACGCCAGCCGGGAGGTCTGAGCCAGGTCCCGGCAGGAGCCGAAGTGGTTCCTGCCGGGATCACGGTCCGCGCTCAAGCCGGCCCGGGAGCGGGGGCCCTCAGTCGTGGCGGCGCAACCAGCTCTCGATGACTTCCAGATACCGACCGGGTTCTTCCCAGAACGGAAGGTGGGAGCAGTTCTCCAGCAGAACTCGTTCGCTGCCTTCGATCCCCCGGGAGAGGGTCTCCTGGAGTTCCGGGGTCGCCTCGTCGAATTCTCCGGAGACGATCAGGGTGGGAACTTTGATCTCGCCGAGGCGATCGGCGACCGACCAGTCCTTGATCGACCCGATGACGTGGAACTCGGATGGCCCGTTCATGGTGTGGTAGACCGTCGGGTCAACGTCGATCTGGGCCAGCCCCTCGGTGACCCCGTCCGGCCAGGGATCGAGTCGGCAGAGGTGACGATGGTAGAAGACGTCGCAGGCGGCGGCGTATTCCGGGTCGTCGGTGGTGCCGGCTTGCTCGTGGCGCCGCAGGGTGGCCTCGACCTGTGGCGGCAGGTCAGCGCGTAGCCGATTGGCCGCGGCAGCGAAGGCCGGAAACGAGGCGGCTGAGTTCGAGATGACCAGTGACCGGAGACTGGGGGGTTGGGTCAGCGCGTGCTCCTGAGCGAGGAACCCACCCCAAGACTGCCCCAGGAGATGGTATCGCTCGGCGATCCCCAGATAAAGCAGCAGGCTCGCCAGTTCATCCACAAAGAGCTGCACTGTCCAGAAGTCCGCTCCCCTCGATGGCAGATGGGTGGATCTTCCGTTGCCCAGCTGGTCGTAGAACACGACCGCCCGGCCGTCGGTGGCCAGCTCCGCCAGGGGGCTGAGGTAGTCATGGGTGGCTCCCGGACCGCCGTGCAGCAGGATCAGCGGAGCGGGCCCTGCCTGAGCCCCGCTCGGGAGCTCGCCCACCACCTCGTACCAGGTTTCGAACTCGCCGAATGGCGCCCGACCCTCGCTTCTGGAAGCTGGCACGCCCGGAAGTTTACCGGCGGCCAGGCGGGGCCCGAAGGCGGCTAGTTGACGGTCGGCTGGGTCGGAGGCGGGACCGCGACGTCGTGGACTCGAAAGTCCACTACTCGGGGCGGCTGCCCATCGAGGACGGCTACCACCCGATACTCCCCCGGCTTGGGGAAGACCACGTTCAAGGTCAGCGCCATGACAGTGCGCAGGTCAGCTCCGGTCGGGAGTCCCGGTGGCCGGGCGGAGTTGAGCTGGGTGCCGACGTTGGCGATCTGAACTCCGACCGAGTCGTCGACGCTGAGCTGGAGGCGGTACGGATTGCCACTGGCGACCCACGGCACCACCACCGTGAGCGCGACCCCGATCTGACTCACCATCGGCTGGCCATTGGGCGTGGTCGGCTGACGCCAGTGGTCGGTCCATCCTCCGCCGGAGATGTAGAGCATGCCGTTCACCGCCTCGACGTGATTCGCCAGCATCAGGTTCTCGATCCGCGGCACTTCCATGGCCACCTCAGTCTGCACCAGCGTCGACCGTGCCGGAGACCTCCTCAGTGCCGCCCAGCGCCAGAGCCCGGTCCAGATCAGTCGGCCGGCACTGCGTCCGGCCGAGGCTCAACCATCTCCTCTCGCAGCTGCTGCAGTCCGACGCTGCCCAGGTTGAGCGCCTGTCGGTGGAACTCCTTCAGGCTGAAACTTGGTCCCCAGGACCTCCTCGCCTCCTCACGGACCTCCAGCCAGACCCTTTCCCCGAGCTTGTAGGAGATGGCCTGGGCGGGAACTCCCAAGTAGCGATCCACCTCCCCGGTGCAGAACTCCTGGGCGCGACCGGAGCAGAGCACCATGAACTCCACCGCCAGCTCCCGAGACCAGACCTCTCCGGGGTGGAATGGCTGGCTCTGGGGGAGCTCGAGCCCCAAGTGGAGGCCTATGTCCACCACCACCCGGGCCGCCCGGAAGGCCTGATTGGCCAGCATCCCGAGGTAGTGATCGGGGTTCTCCAGATACCCAAGCTCGCCCATCAGCCGCTCCGCGTAGAGGGCCCAGCCCTCGACGTGGCCCGAGATCAGCCCTAGCAGCCCCTGAAAGGGGTTGAGCCGGTCGCTCAGCCAGCAGACCTGGCCCAGCTGGAGATGGTGGCCCGGGACCCCCTCGTGGTAGGCGGTGGCGATCTCCGTCCAGAGGGGGAAGTGGGCGCGGCCCAGGGTCGGGTACCAGGTGCGGCCGGGCCGGCTGAAGTCCTCCGTGGGAGGGGTGTAGTACATGGCGGGGCTCCCGCCCGGCGGAGCCAGCATCGCCTCCACCCGCCTGACCGGCAGAGGAATGTCGAAGTGCACACCGTTGAGCGCCGCCATCGTCTGGTCCAGGAAGTCCTGATTCCAGCTGCGGAAGTTCTCCTCACCCTCGATGGCCCGCTCGGGGTCGGTGTCCAGGAGCTCGATGACCTGGGCCACGGTACCGCCGGGCAGGATCCGGTCGGCAGTGCTGGCCATCTCACTCTGGATTCGGCCAAGCTCCTCCCAGCCCCACTCATAGGTCTGCTCGGTGTTGATCTCAATGCCGTTGTAAACCCGGCAGTTCAGTTGGTAGAGCTCGGGACCGCAGCCGTCCTCATCTCTGGCCCGGGCCAGGTAGCTGCGATCCAGGTAGTCGGCAAAGCCGAGATAGGAGTGGTCAGCGTTCTCCCCGGCTGACCGGAGCCGCGTGCGCATGAGCGGGCTCGATCCGCGGTAGGAGGATGCCAGGCGGCGGAAGAACCCCGGGTTGGAGGTCGTCCCCGCCCACGTGCGGGCTCGCCGGGCGTCGATGACTGCCTGGTGGCGGGCTGATACCAGATTCCGGCTGGTGCCCAGCTCGAGGGTCTCCTCAAAGCCCAGCAGCGACCAGGGGACCTTCTCCATCCGCTCGGCGATGATCTCCCAGTCACGGTCGTCTTTCTGGGCCATCAAGTCGAAGACCCGACTGATCGCGACCATCGGGCCGAAGACTCCGAGGCCGCGCATCCAGTCGCCGGAGTCGTGCACATCGACTTCGACCTGCAACCGGTCCCGCATCACCGCCATGGCGAGCCGATCGCGATCGGACTCGGGTTCGAGACCCTCCACCTGGCGGAGGGTTTTCCGGGCCAGCTCAACCCTTGCCTCGTGACCACTGGGCGAGTAATCGGTCAGCTCGGAGTCGTGCCCCAAGGTGCCCCGACTGGAGGCGGCGTTGGGATCCAGTTCGGAGTTCTTCGCCAGATAGTCATGAGCGATCTCGTCGACCTTGGACATTCCCTACCTCTCCTTCAACTGTGCGAGCGAATTGTTGCGAATGACGAGACCGGAGGACTCGGGTTCAGCGGAGGTTCTCGACCACCACCGCGATTCCCTGCCCTACCCCGATGCACATGGTGGCCAGTCCGAACTGGAGTTGCCGCCGCCGGAGCTCATGGATGAGCGTGACGAGGATCCTACTGCCCGAGCAGCCGAGAGGATGTCCCAGAGCGATCGCTCCGCCGTTGGGGTTGACCCGATCGTCGTCGGGGTCGAGACCAAGCTCCTGGAGTACCGCCAGCGACTGGGCGGCAAAGGCCTCGTTCAGCTCGATCACCTGGATGTCCGGCAGGGTCAGGTGCGCTCGCTCCAAGGCCTTCTTGGTGGCGGGGACCGGGCCGATGCCCATCACCCGGGGCGGGACCCCTGCGACCGCCATGCTCCTGATCGCCACCATCGGTTTGAGGTTGTGATCGGCGGCGAACTCCCTGGAGGTCAGCAGCAGTGCCGCCGCACCGTCATTGAGGGGACTGGAATTGCCCGCGGTGACCGTGCCGTCAGTGGCGAAGGCCGGCTTGAGCCGCGCGAGCTGCTCGATCGTGGAGTCCGACCTGGGGCCCTCGTCGGCGGTGACGCTCCCCTTGGCGGTGGCGACTGAGACCAGCTCATCTTGGAAAGTGCCTCGCTCCTGGGCGGCAAGCGCCCGACGGTGGCTCTGGAAGGCGAACTGGTCTTGGGACTCCCTGTCGATGGAGAAGAGTTGGGCCACGTTCTCGGCGGTCTGCCCCATCGAGTCCGTCCCGTAAAGCGCCTCCATCCGGGAATTGATGAAGCGCCATCCGAGCGCGGTGTCATGCAGCACACGCTCCCCCCGGGCGTAGCCGCGGTCCGGCTTGGCGGTCACCCAGGGCGCTCGGCTCATCGACTCGACGCCGCCTCCGATGATGGCCGAGCCATCTCCATGGGAGATCGCCCGGGCGGCGTCCACGACCGCCTCCAGTCCGCTGCCGCAGAGTCGATTTACGGTGCATCCACCAACCTCGACCGGGAATCCGGCCAGCAGCAGCGCCATCCGGGCCACGTCGCGGTTGTCCTCGCCGGCCTGATTGGCGCACCCCAAATAGACATCCTCCAGGTCCTTCGGGTCTAGGCCCACGCGGTCGACCAACGCCCGCAGAACCAGCGCGGCCAGGTCATCGGGTCGCTCGGAGGCGAGCACTCCCCCGTACCGGCCGATTGGAGTGCGGGCCCCGTCGACGATCACCGCCTCTGCCACTCGCCGCCTCCTCTAACCATGCCGACTTGCGGGGTCCGGGCCGAGCTCATCGGCAAGCTTAGACCGGGGAGCCGCCCGCTCCCGGGGAGGCGCCTCCCGATCAGACGGAGAAGTCGTCGTAGATGGAGCTCCGGCGCCGGTCCCCAGGCTGGACCATCTCTGTCACACGGCGGGGGTGGAGTCCGGCCGCCCGCCCCTGCCACTCCCTTGGGGGTCGCCGCGGCCGCGACTTGGGCCGCGCCCGAGTGGGGCGCTCCGGGTGCCTTTCCCTAGGAGGCCGAGAGTTCGCTCTGGTGATCCAGCGCCAAACGGCATCCAGCCCAGCCCCGCCCAAGTTCCCGAGACCGGAGGCCGCCACCAACAGGAACGCGGTCCCTGCTGGCGCCCGGCTGCGGACTCCACGCCAGATCAGCTGGCGGTAGAGGAAGAGAACCAGGAGTCCGTCCAAGAGCAGCAGGATCGGCACCCAGCTGGCCATCTGGCGCTGTGACGCTTGCTGGGCGGCAGCCAGTTTGCGGGCGGCCACCACCTTCGCCTCCGCCTTCTGATAGGCGAGAAGTTTGGTTTCGATCTTGGGGATTTGGGGTGCGTAATTGACCACTCCCTTGGCCAGTCCGCTCGCCGCCAGGGCCCGGAAACTGGACTCGGCCAGCAGCTGCGAGTCCTGCTGATTGCTCATGAATCCGACTTCGATCGTCACGGCTGGCATTGGGGCGTGGACCCAGAGTTGGGGAAGCAACTGGGTGCCTCGGTCGCCCATGCCTGCGGGCGCGATCGAGGCCGCCAGACTGGTGCTCAGTTTGCTCGCCAAAGGCGACTCCTTGGCGTGCGGCATGAAGACCGTCGCCCCCTCCAGGGTGTCGTCGGTCCAGTCGTTGACCCAGAGGCTGAGCAGGACCTGAGCGTGACTATCTCTCGCGATCTGTTCCGCCTGGCTGATGGTGACATCCGTGTCGGTGGTCCTGGTCATGACCACCTTGACCCCCTCCGCCTCCAGGTCCTTGCGAAGATCCAGCCCCATCGAGAGGGTTACGTTCTTCTCCTTCAGACCGTTGAAGGGAGAGATGGCACCGGGGTCAATACCCCCGTGTCCGGGCATGATCGCGACCACGTACGGTTTGGGCGCCGTCAGCTGCTGGGCGGCCGCGACCGGGGCGTGCACTGACGCCAGGACAGTCCCTGTAACGAGACCGCCACCCAGCGCGGCGATCCCGAGGGCCAGGGCTGGGACGTAGAGAGAACGGGTTGGCCCCTTTCGCATCGCGACCGGGCCAGTATAGGGACCGCGTCGGAGCTCGTCTAATGGACCGGCCGCGAAGTCAGTCGGTTCTGTTCAGGGCTGGAGGGAGCCGTCAGCTGTCCCGGTCCGTTGACAGGCTGGGCGGATCGCCGCCAACCTGAGCCCACAGATTGTCGCCGTGGGCAGCAGCGGAGGAGCTTGATGCCAGATAGCTGGGTAGCGGCGGCGACGGAGCTCAGCCCGTTGGAGCAGCTCTTCCAGAGGGAGGGCCTGCCCGCCTACCAACTGCCGGGGGAGCTGGGCACCCTCTATGGGGGATCGTTTGGCTTGCCCAGTCCGATCCTCTACTCCAACTTCGTCAGCTCGCTGGACGGCGTCGCCGTGGTAGGCCCATCATCCGGATCGAAGCTGAGCGGTAACAGTCAGGCAGACCGCTTTGTGATGGGACTGCTCCGCGCCTGCTCCGAGGCGATCCTCATCGGTTCGGGCACCTTGTATGGCAGCCCCGGTCACGTCTGGACAGCCGACCATGTCTTCCCACCCCAAAGGGACGGGTATCGGGAACTGCGCCGCCAGCTCGGGCTCCCCGAACGACCGCTCCTAGTCATCGCAACTGGCTCCGGGAAGGTGGATCTAGAGCACCCGGGACTAGCTAGGCCAGCACTGCTCTTGACCTCAGACGAAGGCCGGCGGCGGTTGGCTAAAGCTGGTCATCATCAGGTCGTCGCCCTCGGCCCCAATCCGAAGCTGGACCCCCGACAGATCGTCGGGGCGATTCGTCAAGCGGGGCGCCAGGTGATCCTCACCGAGGGTGGCCCCAGGCTGCATGGCCAGCTGCTCGGAGCGGGCCTGGTGGATCAGCTTTTCCTGACCGTTTCACCGCTCCTGGCGGGTCGAACAGAAGAGGACCATAGGCCCGGATTCGTGGATGGGCTGGACCTGTTGGGGGGAATCCGCTCCCCCGGGCTCACCCTGCTCAGCGCTCGGCGCCACCGATCCCACCTCTTCTTGCGCTACACGGTCGAACGCGCCGAGGACGAGCCGGGCGGCCCGCCCGAGAGGACCGGGAGCTGATCCCGACGGTCGCCACTTCAGGCGGGGGTATCATCGGAAGGGGACGAGCTTGCTGGAGAAATGCAGATGACTGACACCGTTGAAGAGACCGAAACGCTGACTGAGGAAGACTGGCGCTCCCGCCTCACGCCCGAGGAGTACCACGTGCTGCGGGAGAAGGGCACCGACCCCCCGTTCCAAGGCGAGTACACCCATCCCGGTGGCCAGGGACTCTACCGCTGCGCCGGCTGTGGATTCGAACTCTTCATCTCCGACTCCCAGTTCGACTCCGGCTCCGGATGGCCCAGTTTCACCGCTCCGGTGGACGCCAGCCACGTTGAGACAGATGAGGACAGGAGCATGGGACGGCGACGCACGGAGGTGATGTGCAGCCGCTGCGGTGGCCACCTGGGACACGTCTTCGATGACGGGCCCGGCCCAACCGGTCAGCGTTGGTGTATCAACTCCACTAGTCTCAAGCTCGATCCAACCGAACCAGGCTGAGCGCATAGCCTAGCGCCCGGACCAATGGCTGCCCTCCGCTGATCACCACTCGACCAGCGCCCAGATCTCGGGCCGGATCGGACCGCCGGGATCCACCGCGGCGAAGAGACGGGCGGACTCCTTGACCTGGGCCACGGCGGCCTCGTGCTGGCCGCTGGCCTGGAGCAGGTCCGCCAAATTGGTGTGCAGGGCTGCGACTCGGTGACGGTCCCCGTGCTCCTGCCCTAACTGGAGCGCCTCTTCGGCTGCGACGAGGGCTTCGTTCACCCGGCCGACCTCCGCCAGGAGACGGGAGAGATTATTGAGCGCGGCCACGGCCGCTCCCGGATCGGCGAGCCCCCGGGCGTGTTCCAGGCTCTCCCGCAGAAATGCCTCTGCGATCTGGGACTGCCCGCCCCTGGCGGCGAGCACCCCGAGCACATTGGTCGCCTGGGCCAGGGCCCGGCGGTCCTGGGTCCGCCGCGCCAGCTCCACGGCCCCGGCCGCCAGGGTGCCGGCCTCGTAGAAGTCCGCGCGGCGGTACGCCACCAGCGCCAGGTCCCCCTCCAGCCGGGCTCTTCGGGAGGTCTCCTCGACAGGGAGGAGATCTCGGGCCGTTCTGAGGTGACTCGCCGCCAGTGACCACTCGCCCAGGCGGTGGTTGACATCGGCCAGCCGGTGCTCGACCTCGGCCATGGCCAGATCGTCGGTACCGAGGCGGGCGGCGGCGGCCTCGAAGGCCTGCAGCGCCTCCCCATAGCGTCCGAGTGCGATCAGGACGTCACCGCTGGCCACCAGGGCGGGCACTTCCGGATACCCCAACCCCCGAGCTTGGGAGATGTGGGCCAGAGCCTCCTCGTGGGCGTAGAGGGTCCGGGAGCGCTCTCCGGCAGTCCACCACCATTCGGTTGCCTCAGCTTCCCGCCCCGCCTTCTGGAGATGATTGGCCACTGTGGCCGCGCGGACGCTGCTGGCATCTCGCTCATAACGGCGGATCAGCACATCAGCTGCTCGCCCATGGATCAGTCTGCGGCGGGCCAGGCTGGTGGCGTCGTAGGCAACCCGGCGCAGCGCCTCGTAGGGGAAGTCGTAGGTCGGCGCAGCGGAAGCCTCGCGTGGCGGAGCCTCAATAAGGAGCGCGTGGCCCAGCGCGACCTCCAATCCGTCAACCACCTCTCCCTCACCCCGGCCGCTGACCAACCGCAGCAACTCGGCGTCGAACCCCCGGCCCAGCACGGCGGCCGCCGAGATCAGCTGGGCTGTCGGCTGGCGCACCGCGGTGAGCCGTCTGGAGAGCGCCTCCCGGGCGGAGGCGGGGGGCCCGGCGTCAGCTTCCCCCCGGACCAGAGCGTCGCCGTACGCGCGCACCAGAAGCGGCAACCCCCTGGTCTCATCGAGCAGTCGCTCAAGGTCGGTGGCCGGTGCTCCTAGCGCCGCCAAGAGCTCTCGCACCGCGCTTTCGCCAAACGGCTGGAGTGTCAGCATCCGGGCGCGGCCGGACTCGGATGCACCGGCTAGGGCATGGCTCAGGCCGTAGAATCGGTCCGCGTTCTCAGCTGACCAGCTGACCACCAGTAGCAGCGGTAGGTCCGGCAGACGCCGTACCAGGTAAGCGAGGACGTCGAGCGAACGCTGGTCGACCTGCTGCAGATCCTCCAGCACCACCACCCCCGGCTCCTTGGCGAAGGCAGCGCGCAGGGTAGCCGCGATCGCCGAGTAGAGCCGCGCCAACCCCGCCGGGCTGGCCACCGCCGGGGGGGTCGAGATCAGATCGGGGGCCAGGTCGGGAGCCAGGCGGCCCACCTCCAGCGCCACCACCGGTGCCAGCTGCGCTGCCAGATCGGGACGGATCGCCGCGGCGGCCCGGAGGAGGTCGGCGATCGCCACGTACGGCAGTCCCGCTTCGCCCTCGTGGCCTCGGGCCACGACCACGGTGGCTCCAGCTTCCTCGACCGAATAGCGGAACCTCGAGATCAGCGAACTTTTTCCTGAGCCGGGCTCGCCGACCAGCGCCACGATCTGGCCCTCCGCTCCCACCGCCTCCCAGGCTTTGAGCATCTGACCCAGCTCGGCGTCACGGTCGACGAATGGTGGGCCGGTCACTGGTGGCCGCGCCGCGACCGGCTCGGCGCCATGTGGTCCGTTTGGACTCTCTGCGGACGGCTGGGATTCGGACCGGCTGGGCTGCTGGAGTGAACCTGCCAGAACCTGCTCATAGAGCTGGTCAGTTGCGGGTAGCGGTGCTACCCCGAGCTCACGGTCCAGCTCCCCGACGCAGGCTCGGTACTGCTTCAGGGCGGAGGCGCGCTGGCCGGTCCAGGAGTAGAGCCGGATCAGTGCCTGGTGGGCTGGTTCGTGGAGAGAATCGAGGGCCAGCCAGCGGCGCCCATAGTCCAGGGCGCCGGCAAGGTTGCCCCGGTCAACCTGAATCTGCACCAGCTCCTCCAGAGCGGTCCCCAGTTGCTGCCGCAAGCGCTCGGTGGTCTGGGCCTGCCAGTCGTCAAACTGAGGGCTGTCCCGCAGGCCAAAACCGGCCATGAAGTCGTCGCGATACAGCCGGACCGCCCGCTCCAGGGAGGCCGGGTCACCAGCCTCCAGAAGCTGTTCGAAGTCGTGGAGATCGACCTGAAGAGACCCCCGGACAAGTCGGACTGCCTGGCGGGTGACGAGCAGTGACTCACCCATCGCCCCCACCGCCACCGAGAGGGTGCGGCGCAACGCGGCCCGAGCCTTAAAGTCGTCGGAGTCGGGCCAGAGGATGGCCGCCAACCGGGACCGACTCTGATCACCCGGATTTACGGCGAGCAGCGCCAGCAGGGCCAGCGCCTTACGGGTGTCGAACGACACCGGCCGTCCTTCACGCTCGACAACCGGCGGCCCGAGCAGAGCCAGGCGAAGTTCGGTCACTCGTCCTCCAGCATCCCAGCCGGCCCAGATTATGGCCTGCGCGTGAAAATTGGTGGCATTCGGGACCTTGCCGTAACGATTTCTGAACGGTGAGCCGACACAGTGGCGGCGTGGAGATCAGCAAGGGGGACCTTCGGGGCCGCCTCCCCAGTCGTTCCTGGGGTGCGCCTAGTCGGTACGGGAGCTCGACATGAGCCCCAGATCGGAGTCGCTCGCTGGGCCACAGGGTTCCAACCTCACCGTCGCCGTGGAGCCCTCGGAGGTCGCGGAAAACGACCGCAGCTCGGGGCGAAGCTCATGGCTGAGGCGGAAACCAGCTGCTGGCCCCACTCCTGATCGGAGTTCGCCAGCCGCGCCGGTGGCGGCGACGATATTTGAGCTGGCAGCGAACGACCCGATCATCGGCTACCTGCAGAGCTCGGTCGGTGCAGTCGACATCACCACCCTGAGCTTCGACTCCCCGGCGCTGGCCGCGATGCGGGAGGCGGGAGTGGTGCTGGTCGTGCCATTGGTCTCGTCGGGGGAGCTGATTGGGCTCCTCAGCTTGGGGCCCCGTCTCTCAGAGGGCGGGTACTCCACCGACGACCGCCACCTGCTGGCAACCCTGGCCGGCTACGCGGCACCGGCCATGCGCGTCGGGCAGTTGGTAAATCAGCAGGCTCTGGAAGCCAGGGATCGGGAGCGAATCGTGCAGGAGCTGAAGGTCGCCCAGCTGATCCAGCAGCAGTTCCTACCCAAGGAGGTGCCAGATCTGCCGGGATGGCACGTGGCCGCCTTCTACCAGCCGGCTCGGACCGTCGGAGGGGATTTCTACGACTTCATCGGACTGCCGGACGGTCGGACCATGTTGGTGGTCGGCGACGTCACCGACAAGGGAGTCCCGGCCGCGCTGGTGATGGCCAGCACCCACGCTCTGCTGCGGAGCTTTGCGCCGCGCCTGATCTCTCCGGGTCAGGTGCTGGAGCGAATCAATGACCTTCTCTGCGCGGATATCCCGGCCCATATGTTCGTGACCTGTCTGGCCCTGGTCTTAGATCCCCTGACCGGTCACATCGAATACGCCAACGCCGGCCACGACCTGCCCTACATCCGCACCGCGGAAGGGGTCGTCGAGCTGCGGGCCACCGGAATGCCCCTGGGGCTGATGACGGGCATGGAATATGAGGTGAAGGCCCGCGAGATGGCGCCGGGGAACTGCGTCCTGCTGCACAGTGACGGGCTGGCCGAGGCGCACAACCCCACCCGGGAAATGTTCGGTTTCCCCAGAGTCTCGGAACTGGCTGGGCGGGGGCCCTCTGGCGAGGAGCTGATCGAGCTCTGCATAACCGAGCTCGCGGCCTTCACCGGGCCGGACCATGAGCAGGAAGACGACATCACCCTGGTCACCCTGCAGCGAATGCCGGAGAGCGGGCACGTGGCAGGGCGACGATGACTGAGAGGGTGGTCAAGGAGCTGGCCACATTCGAGCTGCCGAGCCTGCCTGGCAAAGAGCGTGAGGCGCTGGCACTGGTCGCCGCAGCGGTCTCCGCTTCGGGCCTCTTGCCCGACCAGTTGGAGCGGCTCAAGACAGCGGTCGCCGAGGCGACCATGAATGCCATCGAGCACGGCAACCACGACCAGTCGGATCTCCCCGTCGAGGTGACCGTGTTTGAGGAACCGGGAGCAGTGGTGGTGAGCATCAGCGACCGGGGCGCTTTGACCACTGCGCGCGGGACTGCGGTTGAGCCCGACCTCGACAAAAAGCTGTCTGGGCTGCAAACGCCGAGAGGGTGGGGACTCTTTCTGATTCGGCACATGGTCGATGCGGTAGACGAGGTCAGTGACGGCGACCGCCACACCGTGCGTCTCACCGTGCGTCTCACCGTGCACCCAGGGGTGCCACCCGCATATCCAAGGAGCCAACGATGAACACCACGTTCGGCGTCGAGGTTCGGAGCATCGAGGGAGGGGTGGTGCTGGAGCTGACCGGCGATATTGACGGCACGGCTAGCGCCGGACTCAGCGAGGCGTACGACCGAGCCGTGGCGCAGACCAACCCGCCGCGGGTGCTGCTCGACTTCACTCGGGCCGACTACATCAATTCCAGCGGTATCGCACTGATCGTCAGCGTCCTCGCCAAGGCCAGGGCGGAGCACCGAAAGGTGCTGGCGAGCGGGCTCTCTGACCACTACCGAGAGATATTCGAGATCACCCGCCTCTCAGATTTTATCGAACTTCACGGTGACCTAGATGAGGCGGTAGCTCAGATCACGGAGTCGGCGCGATGAACGTGCCGTGGCACCGAAGGGAGGTGATCCAGTGAACACACCCATGGTCACGATGGACGTGCGCCAGGGGCCGAATGGAACCGCCATCGTCGACATCAAAGGGGAAGTGACCTCCGCCTGCGAGTCGGTGTTGATGACGGCCTACGAAAGCGCCGGCGGCGCAGATGCCAAGCGGGTGGTCCTGAACTTCAGTGGCCTGGACTACATGAACAGCGGGGGCATCGGAATGTTGGTGACTCTGCTGGTGCGGGCCAATCGGCAGCACCAACAGCTGGCGGCCTACGGACTCAGCGAGCACTACCAACAGATCTTCGAGCTGACCCGTTTGGACGAGGCGATTGCGATCTATCAGGACGAGCAGTCAGCGCTCGCGGGCGCCGCGGGCTGAGGAACCAGAGATGGCAGATTCAGGCAATCCACCAGAGAACACCGTGTCGGGCGCGGTCGAAGAGAAGCCTCCCGCCGGCCCGGCATTGCCGCGCAACGCCACCAGCTGGGCCACCAAGGTGGACCGGCTGCAGGTCGAGCAGCGCGACGGGGTACGCGGCACCAACGTCTCGGGACGGCGGCTGACCAGTCCCATCCAGGGCTTCGGCAAAATGTGGCAGAAGACCTACACGACCCAGCTGGGAGCGGCGGTTACCCCCAAGGAGGTGATTGCGACCTGGAAGGCTCACTTCCCCGAGTTCTGGCCGAAGGGCAACCGTTTCGCGGGCGCTCTGGCGGGGATAAGCCCGGGGGACGTCGCGCTGCTCGACCTCTCGATGGGTGGAGTGAAGCTCTCGACCGGGGTGTTCGTGCTCTACGCCGACGAGGAGTCGTTCACCCTGATGACCCCCGAGGGTCACATGTTCGCCGGATGGATCTCCTTCTCAGCGGAAGACTTAGGAGCGGGGACGGTCGCCCAGGCGCAGGTGCTGATGCGAGCCAACGACCCGCTCTACGAGATGGGCCTGACCTTCGGGGGACACCACAAGGAGGACCTCTTCTGGGCCCAAACCCTGAGGGCACTTGCCGAGAGGTTCGGCGTCAAGGACCCGGTGGTCGAGACCAAGAGTGTCTGCGTGGATCGCCGGCGGCAGTGGCGCAACGCCAAAAATACCTGGCAAAACGCGATGATTCGCAGTGTGATCCAGACGGCAAGCAGTACCTTCGGTGCTGGTCGACGCCGGGGTGGGGGAGGGAATATCACTCCGCATGAGTGACGCCGCCGACGCGATCGTGGTGGGCAGCGGGCCCAACGGGCTGGCGGCCGCGGTCACCCTGGCTGCCGCCGGGCTCAAGGTCCTGGTCATCGAGGGCGCCGCTACCACCGGAGGCGGCTGCCGGACCGAGGAGCTGACCCTACCCGGTTATCGCCATGACCTCTGCTCGACCGCTCACCCCCTAGCGGTGGCATCCTCTTTCTTTCGACGCTTCGATCTGGCGTCCCGGGGCGTGCGCCTCATCCACCCGGAGGTGGTGTTTGCCCATCCTCTTGACGGCGGACGGGCAGCCCTCGTCACCCGATCGGTTGCTGAGACCGCCGCCAGTTTGGGTCGAGACCGGCGGGCCTACCGGCGACTGATGCGACCGCTGGTCCATCATGCCGAGCAGATTTCGGAGTGGGTCTTCTCCGCCGAGCGCCGCCCACCGGCCAATCCGTTAGCCCTGGCCGGCTACGGGTTGCTGGGGTTGCGTCCGGCCAGCGTCGTGGCTCGGAGGTTTCGGTCCCCAGAGGCGAGAGGCCTGTTCGCCGGGGTCTCGGCCCACGCCATGCGACCGCTCAACACCGCCCCGACGGCCGGCGTGGGACTGCTCCTTACCCTGCTCGGTCACGCTGTCGGCTGGCCGGTCGTCGAGGGTGGAAGCAGCCAACTCACCGACGCCCTGGTGAGGGCTCTCGCGGCGGGCGGTGGGACGGTGCAGACAGGGTGGTGGATCCGGTCACTAGAGGAACTGCCCCAGGCCAAGGCGGTGCTGCTCGACCTCACCCCCCACCAGCTGCTGGCGATCGCCGGAGACCGATTTTCGGGACGGTACCGGCGCTCGCTGGAGCGCTTTCGCTACGGCTCGGGAGTATGCAAGGTAGACTTCGCTCTCTCCGGCCCGGTGCCCTGGACCAATCCCGGCTGTCGTCAGGCTGGCACCGTCCACCTCGGCGGTACCTTCGAGGAGGTGGCTCGGTCGGAAGCTGAGGTCGCATCGGGTAACCACCCCGTGTTCCCGTATGTGCTCGCGGTTCAGGCGAGCATCGCCGACCCGACCCGAGCCCCTGCCGGTGGGCACACCCTCTGGGCCTACTGCCATGTACCGTCCGGGTCTGACGTCGACATGACCCACCAAATCGAGGCTCAGATCGAACGTTTCGCTCCCGGGTTCCGTGATCTGATCCTGGCCAAGGTCCACCGCACTGCTAAGGACCAGGAGGCCCACGACCCCAACTGCGTCGGCGGAGACATCGCCTCCGGAGTCCAAAACCTCAGGCAGACCTTTTTCCGGCCGGCACTCCGTTGGGATCCCTATCGCACGGCACTTCCAGGGACCTACCTCTGCTCGTCTTCCACCACCCCAGGTCCCGGAGTACACGGAAGATGCGGGGAGCTGGCCGCTCTGTCGGCCCTGCGCCACAGCTTCGGTATCCAGGAGAAACCCGACCTCCGGCGACTCACGCCGCGCCTTGTTTCCGTGGCGGCGGCCAGCTAGTCGAGTCGCAGGCACCCTGGCGAACTCGAAAAGGGCCTTTCTGGCGCGACGGGGTCCTCAGAGTCCCAGCCACGACTCCGAATTCAGACGGGGATTAAGTTTTACTCCTCCGTCATCGTCTGGTGACCGGGCTCGCTCTACGCTCCGACCGTGGGTGATCTGTGAGGGATTCGATCGAAGCGGGAACCGTGCGTCATGCTCCCAGCCCGACGCCTCGATTGGACGAGCTGCGCCGCGTGGTGGCTCGAGATTTTGCCATGCCCTCCCTGGACCTCTCCGAACATGAGGTCCTTCGAGCCGTGGTGGCGGAGTTGCCGGTCGCTCTCACAGCGGTGGACGTCGAGGCCAACGTGATCCTCTGGAATCCAGCTGCCCAGAGGATGCTCGGCTGGAGCGAGGAGGAGGTTCTGGGCAATCTCCTGCCGACTGTGTCCCGGGCCCGTGAGCGCGAGTTCCGGCGCATTCTTCAGCTCTCGCTGGATACCGGCGAGGGTGTTCACGAGGTGGAGACCATGCGGCAGCACAAGGATGGCCGGGCGATCCCGGTGCTGGTCTCCACCGCTGCCCTCTGGGACAACGCTGGTCAAGTCACCGGGGTGCTGGCCAGCTATCAGGATGTGCGGGACCGAAAGCGGATCGAGTCGAAGCTGCGCTGGCAAGCCCACCACGATGAGTTGACTGGGCTCTATAACCGCCGGGGATTCCTGGAGCGGCTCCAGAAGCTGCTGAGTCAGAGCAAGGGTGACACCGCCATCTTCTCCCTCGACCTGGATGAGTTCAAGGCGGTCAACGACACCCTGGGGCATCCGGTCGGAGACCAGCTGCTCAAGGCTTTCGCCAAGAGGCTAAGGGCAGCGGTTCGGCCGGGCGACCTGGTGGCCCGGGTTGGCGGTGACGAATTCGTGGTGGTGATGGCGGGAATCTCGCGGGCAGGGCTGGAGTCGACGGCCCGGCGCCTCTTTGACCAGTTGGGCCACCGGTATGTCATCGACCAGCGGGAGGTGGTGACGGCGGTGAGTGGGGGAGTCGCCCTCTGTCACGGCCTGTCCGAGGCCGAGTACGCGGTCAGCCGGGCCGACGTCGCCCTCTATCACGCCAAGCACATCTCACCTGGCCGCTACCAGGTGATTGACACCAAGATGCACAACACCTTCGTCGACCGCAGCGAGTTCGCAGGCCAGCTCGCTCGGGCAGCGGAGGGAGACGAACTGCGCCTCCACTTCCAACCGCTGGTGGCGGCCGGGACCGGGTGGATGACCGGCGTCGAGGCGCTGGTGCGCTGGGCCCGACCCCGTCGCCGCCTGGTGTACCCCGACCAGTTCATCGTCCTCGCCGAGCAGACGGGCAGCATCACTGGAATTGGGCGCTGGGTGCTCCAGCAAGCCTGTGGCACGCTGCGGGGCTGGGAGGAGACTGTCCCCGCCGCGGCGGCGCTTACGATGTCGGTCAACCTCTCCGTGGTGCAGCTTCGGGATCCGCAGCTGCCCGACGAGATTCGAGAGATTCTCAACGAGTTCGAGCTGGAGCCGGGTCGGCTGTGCTTGGAGGTCACCGAGAGCGCCCTGAGCGCGGATCCGGACGCGGAGGCCTCAGTCCTCCGGCAGCTACGGGAGTTCGGAGTTCACCTGGCGATGGATGACTTCGGCACCGGCAACTCCTCGTTGACCGCGCTTCGCCGCTTCCCTTTCGACGTGCTCAAGATCGACCGCTCTTTCGTCAGCGGCATCGGTGCCGGCGAGGAGGACAGTGCGATCGTGGCCGCGACCATCTCACTGGGTCAGGCGTTGGGCCTCAAGACGGTCGCGGAGGGAGTGGAGACAGAGGCCCAGGCGGCGTTCTTGGTTCACAACGGCTGTGACGAGCTCCAGGGCTACCTCTTCGGTCGCCCAGTGCCGTTCGCAGAGTTAGCCGGCCCGACCCAGCCTCTGCGCTTGCGCGTCGTGGCCTGAGGTCCGGATACCCAACTGCCTGACCGTCTACCCGATCGCTGACACCGTCGATGGCTCGAGTGCCCCCTGGCCGTCAGCCGCCGAGAGCCCTCGCCTCGGAGCCAGCACCTCGTCGATGAGCCCGTACTCGAGCGCTTCTTGAGCAGTTAGGTAGTAGTCTCGATCAATGTCTCGCTCCACCTGTTCCAGGGGTCGCCCCGAGTGGTGAGCCAGGATCTCCGCCATGCGCTGAGTGTTGGCCAGAACCTCGCGAAGCTGGATCTCCATATCCCGAGGTGCGCCACGGGTGCCCGCCGAGCCCTGATGGATCATGATCTTGGAGCTCGGCAGGGCCATCCGTTTACCGGTGGCTCCGCCGCACAGGATCATCGCCGCGGCTGACATGGCCATTCCGATGCAGAGGGTCGAAACCTCGCATTTCACGTGCTGCATGACGTCATAGATGGCCATTCCCGAGTAGGCGAGTCCTCCCGGAGAGTTGATGTACAGATGGATGTCCCGGTCTGGATCCTGACCCTCGAGGTAGAGGATCTCAGCGACCAGAAGATTGGCGATCTGGTCGTCGACCTCCTGGCCAAGGAACACGATCCGCTCCTTCAGCAGAAGCGAGTAGATGTCGTAGGCTCGCTCACCACGCATCGACTGGTCCAGAACCGTGGGGATTACCGACCCCATCCGAGAGACGGCTGCGTTCTGATCCCGGTACATTGGCACTCACCTCCTCGCCTGCACATCTCGCCGACGGTATCTTCCATGTAAGATATCAGATGCGAGATAAGTGTCCGAAGCCGGTCCCGTCAATTGGAGGACAGATGGGCAACCGCATCCACGATCCGGTGTTCCCAGGGTTCGCACAGATGGCGGCTCGGCGCCGCAGCCTGGCATCCGAGCTGGCCGCTCGTCGGGTTCAGCTCCAACTCTCGCAGACGGAGGTAGCCGCTCGGATGGGTACCTCGCAGTCAGCGGTGGCCCGGCTCGAATCGGGGGCCGCTGACGTCCGTCTATCCACCTTGGAGCGATACGCAGCTGCCCTTGATCAGCAGCTGGACTGGCGACTTCAGGCACGCCGGGATGGTGAAGACGGCTGAGTCATTCGGTCGCAGTCGCGCGGAGAGCGATCCGCGACCCCCGCGCGGTCAGCAGCGAGAAGCGCCCCTGGCCGAGTTTCTAGAGGCTCGTATGTTCGATCAGAGAGTGATCTGGATCAGAGGACGCCTTGATGAACTGGCCGCAACCACCGCCGCCGCCCAGCTGATGACCCTTGATGGATCAGGCGATGACAGGATTCAGCTCCACGTCAGCAGCGGCGAGGGCACACTCACCGCCGCGCTGACTGTGATGGACACGATCGCCGCCCTGGGGGTTCCGGTGGAGGCCGTATGCACCGGCAGCGCCGAGGGCGCCGCGCTGGGAGTGGTGGCGGTGTCCCACCAACGGCTGGCAACCGCGCACTCCCGCCTGCGACTGCGCGACGAAGAGTTCTCCGCCGCAGGCCCGGCGGCGCTGGCCCGTGAACTCGCCCAACACCAGCGCCAGCTGGAGCGTTTTATCGAGCAGGTGGCACAGGCCACCGGGCAGCCGGCGGAGCGAATCGAGATCGACCTCGCCGCCAAACGATACTTCGACGTCGAAGAGGCGATCCAGTACCACCTCATCGACGGTATCTGGAGTGGAGTGATGTCAAGACCCGGCTGACTGGAGTTGCATCGCCTCCATTAAGTGCGATCTTTTACTGAGATAAATGCGCCCCCTGCCAGCACGGCTCGGCTGGCCAGGCCAGTCCTTAGCTAGCCGATCCGCCCCGGCTAGCTACCCGGTGGTCACACAGATCACTCGATCGCGGTTGGCAGTACTGGAGCTTCGCCAAGCGCTTGTTGCGTCATCCGCTGCAGAGTGCAACCGCCGCCTACGGATTCGAACCCCAGGCGCTGATACAGCAGCCTCGGCCAGTCACCCGCGTCGGCGATTAGGAAGACGACGCTGCACCCCGACCTCCGTGCTGCTTTGACTGCAGCCAGCACCAATGCGGTGGCGTAGCCTTGATTCCGCGAGCCGGGGTCAGTTTCAACGTTCTCCACCTGGGCCACCGGGGGAATCCGGTAGAGATCGCAGTGAGCAGCGATTCGGTCCGGACCGCGGACCGCGTAGTGGGTGACGTCGCAGGCGCGCGACGTCACTGATCTCCGCTCCACCAGTTGACGGAGGGAGTGCTCTGACAGGTTGGGCAGTTCCCGGCGCCAACCCGCCGCCACCGAGGGCTTGAGCTCTTCATACGACACCTGTTCCACCAAGCATCGGAAGTGACGATCGGTCGGCTCTCGGAACACCATGACCACAGTCAGGTGCACCTCGTATTCGCAGTACCGGAACTCTGCCAACCAGGACTCTTCTGGGCGCTCCAGTTCCAACTCGATCGCCCGGTGGCGAATGCCAGCTCCTCCCAGCACTCGGTCTGCCTCCTGCATCAGCACCGTGGGATCAAGCGACTTGGTGATAACAAGGCAGTTGTGTTCGTAGGAATCAGGGAAAGATCCATTCAGCACTGCGAATCCACCCTCGACCGGGAGCACTTGGGACGCCGAGCCGCGCATCACCTGGTGCGTGAAGTGACGGATCTTTTCCAGCTCAGTATCGCCGGTGGACTCTGCCACCGTGACGTCGCGGGTACCCATGAACTGATCATCCCAGAGGGTGTGTCGGCGCGCCGGGCGGCCCGAGAAAGGTCGTCTGGCAGCGCCACTGCGCGAAGATGAGAGGGGTCAGGGCGGGTGCAGCCAGGGGGCATGGTAGCCTGCGGGTCAGGGCGACGCGGAGGCTTTGAGCCACAGCTCCGTGGTGCCCGGCCAGAGTCGACCGACTGCGGGAGGGTACAAGTTGCGGGCCGTCGTATACGAGCGGGTCGGGGACCCTGAGGTTCTCCATCTGATCGACCGACCCGACCCCATCCCCGGACCGGGCGAGGTACTTGTGCGCGTGGCCTTCTCCGGTGTCAACCCCACCGACTGGAAGACCCGCCGGGGTCCCGGACCCGACCAACCCCCAACCGAGCTCCCGTTTCCTCAGATGGTCCCAAACCAGGACGGCTCGGGCACCATCGTCGGAGTGGGGGAGGGCGTCGCTCGGGACCGGATCGGTCAGCGCGTCTGGCTTTGGGAGGCGGCCTGGCAGCGTGCCGACGGAACTGCCCAAGAGCTGGTGGCACTTCCCTCAGGGCGGGCCGTGCCGCTACCCGAAGGAGCCTCACTGGAACTCGGCGCCAGCTTGGGAATCCCGTCCCTCACCGCCCATCGATGCCTCACCGTCTCAGAGGACGGACCAGTTCATCTTGGGCCGGGTGCGCTGACTGGGCGCACCGTTCTGGTGGCGGGAGGAGCCGGCGCGGTGGGCCATGCCACCATCGAACTGGCGGGCTGGGCCGGAGCTCGGGTGGTGACCACGGTCAGCTCCCCGGAGAAGGCCTCCCTGGCCCACTCAGCGGGTGCTGAGCACGTGGTCAACTACCGCGCCGAAGACGCCGCACGAGCCGTTCGTCGTCTGGTTCCCGGCGGTGTGGACCTGATCGTGGAGGTCGCCCCGGGCGCCAACGCCGAGCTCGACCAGGCCGTACTCGCCAATCACGGCACGATCGTTGCCTACGCCAGTGACCGCGACGCCGTGGCGTTGAAGATCCGGCCCAACATGGTCGTAAACGCCCGGTATCAGTTCGTGCTGGTGTACACGGAGCCGGATGCCGCCAAGCTGCGCGCTCTTGACGATGTCCAGTCGGCCGTTCGCTCGGGCGCGCTGCGGGTCGGGCAAGAGTTCGGCTTGCCGCTCCACCGCTTTCCGCTGGAACGTACCTCCGATGCTCACGCCGCCGTCGAGAGCAACATCGTGGGAAAGGTTCTTATCGAGTTGCAGGCAGATCAGGCTCTCACCCCCTGATCGGTCGGACCGGACTGCGTTCGCAGGGGTTAGACGAGCAGCTCCCGGTTCCGTCTCTCACGCCGCTGTGCCCGGCACCGTGCCCAAAGCGCCGTCTCCCGACCAGTCGCCGCGCCAGGGCCGCACTCGACTACGCTGGAGGTTGTGCCGAAGTCCTCGGGTCGGAATCGCGTCAACGGGAAGTGCACAACTCCGCCATTGTGAGCACCGACCAGTCCGTGGGCTGGCCCGCGCGCCTGAGAGCCGCTGTCCCGTACCTGGTCGGGATAGGCGTTGTCGTAGCACTGGTGGTCGCGGTGAATCCGGCGCACTTTGCAGATGCCGCCCGACGCTTCAATCCCGTATATGCCCCCCTCGTGGCGGCCTTCTCCTTCAGCTACTACTTCCTGCAGGGCGTGCGTTGGCAGCCCCTCCTGCTGGCTGTGGGTGCGCGTCTGCGACTGCGAGAAACCATCGTCTTGAACTTCGCCGGACAGGCGGCGGGACTACTCCCCGGTGGCGAACTGACTCGCGCGGTTCTGGTAAGTGAGGTCGCACACGTCGAGGTGGGCGCAACGATCGCCACCATCACGGTTCAGGAGCTGATTTATACGGTTCTGCTGATCGCGGCGGCAATACCGGGAGCGCTCCACCACACCGTCGCCGCGGTCGGTGTCTCGATCGCCCTAGCCGGAGTCCTCGCGATCACAGCCATCCTCACCCTGCAACCAGTCTTCGAACGGGTGGTGGCACTGATAGGGCGGTTACCAGTGCTACGCCGGTTCGTGCCTGACGTAGTAGAGCTCCAGCGCGATACCGTGAGCTTGCTGCGGCGCTGGGACACCCTCTCATGGTCAGCGGTGAGCGCACTCCAGGCGGTGGGGACTATCACCATGTTCTGGCTGGTAATCCAGGCGATTGACCCGGGTCGCGTCAGTTGGCCGAATGCCGCCTTCGCCTATACCGTAGCCTCGATCGGCGGAGCTCTCTCGCTCGGCCCCGGCGGACTCGGTGGCTTCGAGGCGGCCGGAGTGGGCATGCTGCTGGTGGTGGGGGTTCCCTTTCAGATCGCGGTCGCCGCCACGGTGCTCCAGCGCGCCGCCGACAAGGGGCTCGGGACGGTCTACGGGTCGATCGCCTACGTGTACGCACGCCAGCACTATGGTCTAAAGGGCGAGCGGGTAATCCGGCATGGCCAGCGCCGGGGACGTCCGGCGGTGTCCGAACGGGAGTGAGTGTCTCGGCCAGCAGCTACGTGGCCACGTATTCGAGCGCGTCGATGGCGAAACAGCTAGCTGCGCTCTGCTGACAGCCGACTCCCGTCAGCCCACCAACACTGCACTTAGGCCGAGCAGGGCCAGGGTAGAGAGAGCGATCGCCAGGCGCAAGCCGACCGCCAGCCGAGCACCCTGGTGAAGCGTTCGCGACTGCTGGACATCGCCTCCTTGGTCAAGCGCAGCTGGTCGAGTGCTCCTGTCAGTGGGCGGACGCCGACGCTCTAGCTGGCGCTGAGGGAGCAGGCGGGCGTCGGGAACTGAGCGTTTTGCTTTGGCTCCCCATCCGGAGCTGCGTCACACCTTCACTCTGAAGACGTGGGACGGCTCGGGCCGAAGGCAGTGAGCAAAGAGGACTGGGAAGCGGTTAAACAGCCTGGTAATTGGTCCGACAGGTGTGTACGCCACCGGACCGACGCTGCGAATCGCCCTGTCTAATCTCCTTTCTGCGGGAGTCCTCTCCCCTCCCGCGCCTCCTTCCCCAGGCAGGCTCCTGAGCCACCCCGCTCGTGACCGGCCAACGTAGGACCGACGCGACGAGTTCACAGCGGCGACCGCCCCCCTCCAAGCCCGGCGGGCCGTCGCTGTGGACTCAATTATTTCCCGTCAGTACATTGTTACACCGGATCGTCCCATCACCGGGTCAGCCGAGCGGCCCCGGATCGCGCGCAGGCCGAGGCGATGGCGAGCGACCGAGCGCAGGGACCGAGCCAGATAGCGCTCGTAATGGGCCCGGCGTACCAGCTACGCTGGGATTGCGACGAACGCGGGGGAAGCGGTGACCTTGTCAAGCTCGGTCTTGATGACCCTGTAGCACTCGCAGGACACACTTTCGAGACCCGCCCGGTCGACGATCTCCACGTGCCCCCGGTGGTAGTGGATGAGACCGGCCTTCTGAAGGACGCCGGCGGACAGAGTCACCGTGGCTCGCCGGGACCCCAGCATCTGAGCGAGAAACTCCTGGGTGATCAGGAACTTGTCGGCGCCGATCCGGTCGTGGCTCATCAGCAGCCACCGACTCAGTCGCTCCTCATTGGTGTGGAGTCGATTGCAGGCGGCGGCCTGGGAGATCTGACCGAACAGCGCCACTACGTAGGTCTGAACCAATTGATTGATGGCCCGGCTCGAGCTCATCGCGTCCAGAAAGGCTTCGGCGGACATGGTGAGACAGCGGCCGGCCACCTGGGAGATGGCCCGAACTGCCAACGTACCTCCCAAGATGAGCGGCACGCCAACCACTCCTTCGTTCCCGACCGTCGCCACCTCGACGATCGCCCCATCGTCAAGAGGGGTCACCAGGGAGATCACACCGTCCAGGGGAAAGTAGACCGCGTCCACTAGCTGGCCCGGCTCAAAAAGCACCGTCTTGACCCGGAGGAAGACTGGTGACAGCTTGGCCATCAGGCGCTCGCGATCCACGGCAGGCAGGCACGCCAGGATCCGATTCTCGTGAGCCTCTGCAGTCCCGCTGTTTTCCCAGTCGCTCATGAGCACTTCTCCCATCGGTCGGCGTCCAACGGTCCCGTTGGCTGTGTCCGCCAGCGGACCGACGCCGAGATTCGCACGGTCCAGTGTAGTCCACCAAGTGGGCGAAATCTAGGGGACGGACGAACAGACGTGCCCATCCTGGCCGCGGACAGGGAGGCGCTAGCTTTGCTTCATTCGGATCACACCGGATCACTTGACCCACCGCTGCCGTCCCCCAACCGGAGGGCGGCAGCGGTCGCCCAAGATACCGCTCGACTGAGTCCTGTCGCAACCCAGGAGGTCGGGGTTCCGGCGGAGATCCGTGACCTTCTGCTTGACGACCTGCTGAACCGTTGGCACGACGTCCTCCAGCTGGCGGAGCGAGCCGATAACCAGGCTCGCGGGCCGGTGACACAGGGCATGACAGCAGCCCAGATCAGCGCCCGGAACCACCTGCCAGGAAGAGGGGTGCCGATGGGTCGCTTTGTGCGGGAGATGGGCATCCGGGAACGCACCGCGTCGGCAGGCGATGAACCAGTGGAGGAGGTGCTCGCCGGCGTGGCCTCACGGGCGCTAACGTTCTTCCGTCAGTCCATGCCCATCGGCCATCCACGACTGGACGAGCCTCAGTGGCTCCAGCGTCGCCAGCAACGGGTCGCTCAGCTCGGCGCCGGACCTCGCCGCCCGGTGGTTCTGCTCGCCGCCTATCTGCGAGCCGAGCAGGCTCACGGTCGCATCCGCAACGACGCGGATCCGGACGCCGCCGCTGCCCTGCTGCTGGGCGCGTGCTTTCACGCCGCCTTCCTGAGCGCGTTTCTCGACGACGAGCCCGCGGATTCCGACCAGTTCGCCCGCGACATCGCGGGCACTTTGATGGGTGGCGTCAAGGCGCGAGGCAGCGCATCCATGAAGCCACCGACCGTTCGATCAGCTCCCGTGGAGTCTGTCGCCTAGCGCGACGGGCCTCGGCCTGGTGCCACCCGGGCGGCTGGCGCGACCTCCTGCCGCATGACCGACTATGTCGGTGAGTGGCTGGATCTCTCCGCCACCATCTGCAGGAGCCGGGGTCCGACTGTCGGCCACTCTTCGACGAGAAGGCTGTAGTACAGCGAGTCTCTGCGACTGCCATCCGGTCTACGCTGGTGACTGCGTAGCCTCCCCTCATAGACGAATCCCAGTCGCTCGAGTGCATGCTTGGAACGCAGATTCAAACTGTCCAGCCGCCAAGCGACCCGCTTCAGGCCCAGCACGTCGAAGCAGTACTCCAGCAGCAGGTGCTTCTGATCCTCGTTGTAGCCATGCCCCCAGGCCGCCCTCTCCAGCCAAGTCCACCCCATTTCCACGCGCTGATTCCCGAGGTCCAGGTCATAGAGCGTGGTACTTCCTATCGCGCGGCCGTCGGCGAGTCGCGAGACCAAAAACGATTGGCGGTCCGTGCCTGCGCCGATCAGATATCCGCTGATGAGCAGCCGCATCTCCGCCTCGGTTTTGGGGTACGGGGCTAACTTCCACTCCCAGACCTCAGGGTTGGCCACCGTGTCGAGCAGCGCGGAGGCGTGGTCCACCGTGAGCGTATCGAGCCGGACCAGCCGGCCCGTGAGGGAGGGTATTCCTAGTCCATGATCCGCGCCGTCGGTAGACACGGTCAGCGGTAAAACACCGTGCCGACGCTATCGCGGGAGGGGCCGGCTGCCTGGAGTGGGGTCATCGGACTCGCCTACCGACACTGGTACCCACCCGGTCATCCACGGGATTCACAATAGATCAATCGGCCCAGCACTTCCGGCGGGGCCCCGGGGCAGAACCACCGCGACCGTTGCTACTGGCCAAGGCTGGGCTCTCCAATCACTGCGGTCCGATGCCGTCGGACTACCAAATCGCAGTCGCGCCCGCCAACCCGGCACTTGTTTTTCTCCGGGAATCGAGCGCTTCCCGGCGGCTGAGTCGGCAGGCACCCAGGGCCACCGCTGGGCTGAGCCAGAGAACCGGCATGATGTAGAACAGCGGCGCTTGCCACCCAAGCACGAAGGCCCCGTAGACGACCACCGCCATGGACCACCGCCATGCGGGCCAGCGCCAGGCGACGTAGGCGCACACTGCAATCCCAATAACCAGTCCGCCCGTGAAGAGTCGTTCCAAGTGAGTGGGCAGGTGGACCAGCACGCTAAAGCTGGCCCCCAGCGGGAAATAGGGAACCGTGACAAACCGCCACAGCTCTGCCATCAGGGCATGGTCCCAGAGCAGCCAGGGCAAGATCCCGACCGCCACCCCGCCTACCAACCAGGGCGCCCGCGTGCGCCGGTGCGAATCGCGAGATAAGATGGCCAGATAAACCGGAACGGTTATCCAGCACAGCGGATTGCTGCATACCGCTGCAGCTAGGCACAGTGAGCTGATGCGGGGACGATCGATACGGGCGAAGGACAACGCCAGGAGCAGGTAGGCGATGTCCTCGGGGTTCCAACGGAACGACGCCCAGAGAACTGCCAATGCAGCGACCTGCCAGGCCAATACCTCCCTCCCGGCGGCGGGAGGTTTGATCCAGATGGCCGCCACTAGCAATACGGTCAGGGCCACAACCCATAAGGAGATTCCGGACCAGCCAGCGAAGGCGACTGGAAGTATCAGGAACGCGCCTTCCGGGGGAATCCCGTAGGCGGCAAAGCCGGCGTGGCTATGGTGGAGTTGGTCGTGCAGGCTGGCGGCGAGCAGCTGCGCCGAGGTCGGGTAGTCATGCAGACGGGCAAACGGACCCAGCTCCAGTGGGGTGATGGCGTCGAATCGGGCATTGAGCCGGGCGAGGCACTGTGGTTCATACGTGGTGTACGGATCCACTCCGTGCCACAGGTCGCGAGCGGCACAGGTGATGGTGTAGGGCTGGTCCGTGGTGGGCGACGGTGCGGCCAGCGTCAATAGGGCCACTGCCACCGCAACTCCCAGGACTCCGGCGGTCAGTCCCGAGGCTAGTCGCCGAGAGAGCTTCACCCGCCAACGCACGAACATGGGTCGAGGCCCGAGGGTGTCCAGGGCGATGGCCAAGCTCGGGAGTGGCACCAGAGGATCGATCCATCTGGGCGCGGCGAAGAAGGCAAGCCCAAGCGTGATCAGCACCCAGACGGCGACGGCCGCCAGACCCTGCCAGGCTCGAGCCTCCAGGGTCGAGGTCATCAAGTCTTTGCTGCGGTCGGATGTCGAGTCCATGGGCGCCTGGGTCCCCAGCTCTAAACGGGCTTACGAATTCGGTCACACTGCCCTGAACCAAGTTCTATTCGCAGCATGGATGACGATAACGGGTGTTCTCGTAAGGCGGAATCGCGGCGAGAGGACTTCGATCCCAGTGGCCCGCTCACGTGTGCGATCTTTCCTCCCCCCGCGTGACCGGAAGCGACCTTCACCAACGTACGTGCGGCTCGACTCGCATGCGCGCGCATGTCTGTCCAGTCTCGTTTCTTCTGCTCATGCCCACCCTCGCCCGCGCACTCGCGCCAAGTGACGCGGTAAGCGGAAAGTTCGGTACCTGTTCGCGACTGCGATGCACACTCGATAACGTGCTCTTCGGGTCGCAACCTTGGCCACTCACTCGCCTTATTCAAGTGCGCCCTCCCCGCCAAACGCGGGCAAATGGCAGCAGAGAACGAAGCGGTGCACTCGCTACGCCAACTGCCGGCATCGGAAAGGCTGGGCTCGGCTCACTCCCGCGGTCGCCGCGCCCCCCTGCACTGGGCCGAAAACCGATGCTGAAGTGGAGCGTGCGACTCGGATCTCGCTACTTCGGGTCACCCTCGACGAGCGCCTTAAGGCTCTCCGCATCCGCCTCGAACTGCTTCCTGGTAACTCTGACAATTATCGGCTCCGCCAACTTGAAGAATCCTTTGCTTTCTCCACGTACCGCATATGTGAGCGCAGTCTTGCCGTCAGCTGGCTCGAGCTTGTAATCGATCTCGATATAAAACGGGCCCGATGTGGTCTTGGTAGCGAAACGCTGGTTGGCCGCATATTCGGTGACAACGACAGAAGACTCGAAACCGCGCCCCAGCATCTTGCCAACGAACTCTAGGGTGCTACCTGTCCCCACGGGTCCTTCGCTCGTCTTCTTTGCCGAGCTGATATTTCCGTTCCAGTCTGGGTACCGCTCCACATTCACAAGGTAGGCAAACACTTCGTCCGGGGGGCGGTCTATGACACTCGCAATCTCGAACTCGTTCATGGGAGACCTCCTGTGGGACCGAAGGCGGCGCAGTCAGCCGAAAGTCTAATCGTCAGCTTGCAGCATTTCCAGAGGATTACGGCGGGCAACTTGGCGGATTCGCACCACTCGGCCGGTCATCCGGATCTGTGCTGTTAGTTGCTGAAGCGTGGGGTGCTGATCAGTGCTGCATCACGAGAACTCCCGGAGGCGCGCCACCCCAGTCCCAGCGTTAGCTCTCCTAAACTCGCCCCAGGGCAGCGCCGACTCCGGAGTGTGATATCACGGGTTGGTGAGTCAATGGCAGGACGGCTGGAATCGGCAGCTAGAGTCTGATCGCACCCTGGCCCAGGTCGCAATACGGTTGTGGGCGGATTTTCCCGAGACGACTCCGCGGCCCCTGGTCTTGTTGGATGGGCAGGTCTGGACCCGGGGCGGCTTCACCTCGGGAGCCGCGAAGTTGGCCTACATAAGGCGGGACTGGCAGCTCCCCCCTTCAGCGCCGGCTGAGGTCAGTCGGTTGACACCCGCCAGTTCTGGGCGGGCGCGAAATGGCTCGGACGCCGCGCTCCCTGTCAAAGAGGTCAGTCAGGCCGTCGCCACGTTCGAGACTGACCGGGGGCCGGTTCAACTTCCCGCCTGGCGGCTGGAGAGCGACGCGTGCAGCGGTCCGATCTGGCTCCTCGCAGCAGCAGCCGCCGATAGAATCTGGCGGCCGCCTGCGTTCGGTAGCGGGGGGCACCGACTGGTTAGTGCGGAGATGATCAGTGGGGATGACGATCGCCTTCGGGTCAGATTCACCGGTGAACATCCTCGGTGGGTGGCATATGAATCGGCGGAAGTGATTGCGTCCGAACGAGCCCTAGCCGTGCTCCCAGTCGCCTTTGACACAGGCCCAATGGGCGCTCGTAGGCTCCCGGGATACGTGCGGAATGTCATCGCCGTGTTGCATGGGCCGATCGGAGACCGCGTTCTAGTGAACCTCGACGCCAGCCCGGTCGCCGTGCTCGGCGTCAGCTAGCCAGGTTCAGACTCTGGGGAGCTCTTGGTGCCGACTGATCGACTCGTTCCGCCGACCGCTGGTTTCACGCCAACCCCGCAATTCGGCGAAATCTGACTATTGCTAGGCGCAAAACCACCGCGTATCTCGAAGAGGATGTCCTTCGGGCCGCCTGCATGCTCGCTGCCCGCACCGGCCACCGCGAGTACGAGATCGTGAACGCCGCACTTCGTAGCTTCCTCGGACTTGCCGCAGCGGAGAGGGTCTGGGCTCGCAGCGAGCTCTCGGAGGAGGAGGCCACCGAGCTGGCCTCCAGCGAGTTGCACTCGATGCGAAAGGAGGGGGGCAGCCGCAGCGCCAACCGATAGGCTGGTCCAGCCCGTCTTCGATCCGGGCGTCCTCATCTCCGCGTTCCTCTCGCCGAAGGGCGCTCCCTCCGGTCGTTATCCCCGGTGGCTCAGTGGCGAGTTCGAACTTACCGTCTGCTCATATCCAATCGAAGAGTTAGGCGGGGTGCTGCTCCGACCGAAATTCCGGGCGCTGACGTCCCTAACTGCGGTCCGTGAGCTGGTCGAGGTGATCCGGCGGGGTGCCATTACGCACCCCAATCCATCGTGCAGGCGAGGGACTCACACGGGACCGAGCCGATGACTAGCTCATAGCCCTCGCTCAAATCGCCGACGTCGATTACTTGGTTTCCGGTGTCAAGGACTTGACCACACTTACCTCCGCATCTCCTCCGGTCGTCACACCGGCAGGTTTCCTGGGTCTGCTCTGACCCGCACAAGGGACCGCGATTGGTAAGTTTTGCGTCGAGAAGATAGCTAACTCTTCCTTCAGGATTGCACCGGTCTTGGTCCGAAACTCGCGACTCAGCAGCATTTGCTCAGGTTTGGTTCTAAATCCGTACTTGTCGCGCTTGCCAGCTCTGGACCGCAGATAGTGCCGGACTGGCCAGCGACTCTTTTGGCTCCGAAGTGGAGCGGGAGACGGGTCTCGAACCCGCGACCTTCTGCTTGGGAAGCAGACGCTCTACCAACTGAGCTACTCCCGCTTGCGGGCGCGAGTATACCGTGACCAAGTTGGCGCCTCAGCGCCTCGCCGGGCCCCGGGCCCTAAGCCTGGGACCGGTTCCGAGCCTGGGTCAGGCGGGCAGTTCCTGGGAGGCCAGATCGGAGCCGGTCGGCCGAGCTGCAGCGGTATCCGCGTGGATACTGCGATCCACGGTTTGGGAGACTTCTGTTACGAACTTCGCCATCGCCACGGTAGCGTCGACTTCACTCCCCACCGAGACAATCACGCGGTAGCTGGGGCGATCGGGGTCGGGAATGACCAGGACCCAACCGCCGTCGATGTCCACCTTGAGCCCATCTGTGAGGTCCAGCCGCTCGCTCCGGTAGCGGTCCACCAGCAGCCGCATGACCTCTCCCTTCACCTCCCAGGGACACCCGACCGACTCCTCCAGATGCGCGCCCGGAGCCAGTTCGCGACGGAGCTCGGAGAGGCGGCTCTGAGTGGTGACCAGCATCTCGACTGTGGTCAAAAGGGTGTACATGGCGTCGTAGGCGCTGAGGTGCGCCGGCCAGACGAAGCCGCCCGTCTCATCGAAGGCGACCAATGCCTCGTTGCGGGTCGCAGCTCGCACGATCGAAGCACTGTCGGCCCTGGTCAGAACCACTTTGCCGCCGTTGTTGGCCGCCACCCGCTCCAACCGGCGGGAGGCCGAAACCGGAGCTACCACCGTCCCCGGGCCCTTGGCTCTCAGCGTCAGCAGCGTAAGCAGACAGGTGGCCTCCTCGTAGCTGATGATCTCCCCCTCGTCGTCGATCAGGCTGAGCCGCTGCGAAGAGGCGTCGAGCCGGGCTCCCAAGAGCGCCGCCACGGTCTTGGTGATCGCGGAAGCCTGCTGCAGCTCCTCCTCCCGGTTGCGCGCTTGGGGCCAGAGCGCGGCCTCCTCTTCGAACCCCGACCGCAGGGTGATGGCCTCCACGTGGGCCTCTCTCAGCAGGTAGGGCAGGATCAGCGAGGCGCTGCTGAATCCGAAGTCGACCAGGACCCGGGGGTGAGCCTCGCGGATGGCCTCCAGATGCAGCTGCGACGCGGCGTGCTGGCCGTAGGCTGCCAGGGCACCGTCGGCGTCGGTTATGTCGGTGATCTCCCCGGGAAGCACCCGCCGGAAATCCTCCCGGAAGAAGGTGTTCTCCAGTTTCCGCTCCTGGCGACGGTCGAGAGCCATGCCCCGCTCATCAAGCACCATCAGGTCCGCTGAGCGTGCGTCGAGCGGTGACGCCAGCACATGGACTGTGCCCACCACCCCGGAATCTCTGGTGTAGTGGCAGGTCACCGGTACCGGCAGCTCGGCCAGGTCGACCACCCGGGCTCCCGCCGAGAGCATTCCCGAGATCATGGCCCGCTTGATCATGCCGGAGCCCGGGCTCCGGTCACGGCAGATCGCCAGCTGACTGCCCCGGGGCTGGGTTGCCGACCAGGCGGCGCCGAGGCGGGCACACCACTCGGGGGTCAGTTCGACATTGATGATGCCGGTGATCCCCGCCTTGCTGAAGAGGCTGCTCCGCCAGGTGCCCGCCCAGATGACCGACTCGTGGACGACTGACCCGGCCTCGATCTCCTTCCCGGGCCAGATCCGCACCCCCTGCTCCACCACGGAGCGGGCCCCAATCGTGCAGTCGTCACCGATCACGCTGGAGTCCTGGAGCAGGACGTCGGGCTTCAGGGTGGCCGAACTGCAGACCACCGTCTGCCGCAGTCGACTGCGCTCCCCGACGTACACCTGCGGCCAGAGCACACTGTTGCTCACCTTGGCACCGGCGTCCACCACCGAATACCGGTCCACCACCACCGGACCGTTGAGGAAGGCCTCGTGCCCGATCACCGCGTCCCGGCCGATGAAGGCGGGGCCTTCGATCCGGGCCGTGTCGGCCACCGAGGCGCCCTCGTTGGTCCACTGGGAGGGGCCGGTCCGCTGACCGGCGATTTCGCAGACCACCCGGCCCTCCAGCGCATCCCAGTTGGCCTGCAGGTAACTCTGGACGCTGCCGATGTCACACCAGTACCCTCGCCCGACGGTCGCCCAGAGTGAGTCGCGACGCCGCAGCATCTCGGGAAAGATGTCCTGGGACCAGTCGGCCGGCTCTCCCTCAGGGCAGTACTCCAGCACTGTTGGTTCGATCACGTAGATTCCGGTGTTGACCTGGTCGCTAAAGACCTCGCCCCACGAGGGCTTCTCCAAGAAGCGCTCCACGTGACCATCGGCACCGGTGATCACCACCCCGTACTCGAGCGGATTGGCGACCTTTGACAGCACCAAGGTGGCCTGTGAGTTGTGGTCGCGATGGAAGGCGACAGCCTGGGTGAGGTCGATGTCGGTGAGCGCGTCGCCACTGATGACGATGAAGGTTTCGTCCAGCAGGCTGGCGGCATTCTTGACGCTTCCAGCGGTGCCCAGAGGGCGATCTTCGACGACGTATTCCAGCTGCATGCCCAGCTCTGCGCCGTCTCCGAAGTAGTTTCGAATGCTGGCGCCTAGGTATTGCAGGGTGATGATCACCTCGGTGATCCCGTGTCGGCGCAGCAGCCTCAGCACATGCTCCATGCAGGGCCGCCCGACCACCGGGACCAGCGGCTTCGGGCGCCGACTGGTGAGCGGGCGCAGCCGGCTGCCCTCACCCCCCGCCATGACGACCGCCTTCATCGGAGCATGTCCTGACCCGCCCTGTATCTCGCGGCCTGCCCAGCTCCCTCCGTCCCCCCGTCGATCATACGGAGAGGTGGCGCAGGCGACGGACTAAATACCAGAGCGAGAGCGCGATCAGGAGGGCCGAGGCAAGCGTCACCGCCGCCGTACCGAGCAACTCAGCCGTCTCCCCAGTCGGGGAATAGGTGGGAGGCTCAGGGAGGGCCCGCAACTGGTGCAGAAAGACCCGGCCGCTCGAGAGCGCGACCACGTATCCGTGAGCCTTGGCGGCGAACACCGGGCCCACCGTGGCAAGCAGCGAGATCGACCCCACCGGAGGAGGGGCCCGGTACCAGGTGTAGCCGCCGTCCGGGGTGAGCAGGGTGCCGAACCCGTCGGTTCCCACATAGGCCGAAGTCGCCCCGTCCGCCGCCAGGGTGGTCACCGTGGGCACCCCACCCACTCCGCCATAGGGCAGTACTTGGAATGCTCTCGTCCAGCTCCCTCGATCGTCGCGCCAGATCAGGCCGCCCGGTTGGCCAACCAGGATCACGCCAGACGAGAGTTCGGTCAGGGCGGTCGTCTCCGTCCCGAAGTTGGGAGAACTGGAGGCCCGGGCCCAGCACCGATGCCCTAAGCGCTCCCAGAGTCGCCCTTTGACCAGCGCCAGCCAAGCACGACTCGACACTGGAGGCGCCTGTACCGACCTGGCTTCTCCCAGAGCGACCCGCGTCAACCGGCCCCCGAGGTTCCCGCTGAAGAGACCTCGCGAGGTGGCGACCGCCACCTGTACCGGGTCGCTTGCCGCCACCGCCACGGCCCTCGGCACCCCTGGCACCGGTGGCAGGAAGAGAACCGCTCCACCGTCTGAAGCCTCGGCCAACTCTCCGTGGCGGTAAGCGACCACCCCCAGCCGGCCCTCCGCGCCAACCGCGACGGCGGGTCCGTCCTTGGACGTCACTCCAGCAGGAGTTCTGAGCGGGGAGAACTCGCCTGACCGCGGGGCGTACCAGCCGGGCGCGCCGCTTGAGATCGCCAGGGTGGTGGATCCCTGATCTGAGGCCACCTTGGAGAGAGAAGGGGAACCGGTGGTCGCAGCCACCCACCATCCGCTAGCCGCCACGGCCGGAATCGCGGTCCAGGCCAAGCTCAGACCCACAGCCAGGATGGCCCCGACGGCAGCGCGAGAGGCTCTCCTCACAGACTCAGTGCCCGTACAGCCCACTGACAATCGTGGCCAACAAGAAGAGCTCGGCCACCACGTGAACCACCGCCGCCGGGAGGATGCTGTTGCTGCGCTGGGTCATCCATCCCCACAGCAGGCCGAGCAGGATCACGATGGGTATCAAGCTGTCCGTCGGCCCCTGGTACTGGGTCGCGATATGGGCGATCCCGAAGATCAGCGCTTGGATGATCAGCGCTACCCAAGGTGAGTGCTGGCGCTCCAGTGCGGCCAGCAGGACGCCACGAAACTGGATCTCCTGGGCGACAGCGCTGGTGGCATTGGCGATGCCGTAAGCGACCGCCGCTGAGCCACCCAGGGAGAGCAGCGGGATCCCCTCTCGGCCGATCAGGGGCCCAGGCAACGCGAAAGCCACAGCGAGAAAGAGCACCGAGAAAGAGAGCGCCAGCAGGAGGGCTCCCCGTCGCGGCCTAACCCAGATCCGGAGCCTGGGCCGGGGCCGGGGCGTCAGGAAGTAGAAGGCGGCGGCCAGAACCACCGTCACTAGCAACCAGGCGACCCCGGCGTAGGCGTTTCGGGCCAGACCGTATGGCGCTCCGACCAGAGAGGGCGCCGGCCCGCCGTACCCCAGCAGCCAGAGCCAGCAGGAGTAGGGCAGGGCCAGGGTCAAGAGAGAAAATGACAGCGGAGCGAGGCTTCGCAAGGACCGGACGACGAGGGCGGTCAGGGTGATCGCTGCGAAGTAAGCACTGAGCCGCCAGAGATCAGGGTCGACGCTCTGGGGGTCGCCGAAGACGCGGGGCACCAGCATGGCCGCCGCGGCCCCTCCCAGGATCAGGCCCAAGGGCCCCCAAGAGCGTGCCAAGACCCGGGCTGGCGGGAGGGTCGGCGGGGCCCAGCGGTGAGCCAGCCCGGCGATCACGGTCGGCGCTTGACCGGGCTGGGCCTACTCTTTCGCGGGCTCGGGCGCTGGACTCGCCTCAGGGCTGGCGGTGGGAGCTTTGAAGGGGACTTCGAACCCCTCTCCGTCATCGCCCTCGCCGCGGATCCGGTCAACCAGGTCGTAGACCCGATCCTGAACGGTGCCGGAGAAGAGAAACGCCACGCCGGCAGCCGCGAGCACCCCGGCCGCGAGCCAGGCCCTGGAGACGTGGCGCCGCTTTTGCGGCGGCTCGATCCCAGTCTTTCGCAACGAGCCCACCACCCGCCTGCGGGTGTCTTCGGGAAGTGACTTGGTGGCCTCGTAGGCAGCCTGGATCACCAGGTCGGCGAACTCCGCCGACCGATCCTTGGCCAGCGACAGCGCCTCGGCGGCCCGTTTCTGCGCCGTGTCAGCCGCTGGCTGTACCGATGTGGCAATTCGACTGGCCACTTCCGGAAGCTGCTGCGACACCGCGCTGATGGCCGGCCCAACCGCGCCGCCGGCGTTCTTGACCCCCGTGCCGATCACTTCCGCCACCGCTCCTGCGGCGTCGCCGGCAGTTGATCCCAATCGTTCGATCGGCCGCTGCTTCTGACCGAAATTCATGCTGGCTCCTCCTGACTGCTGTCCCCCTGCGAGTGTACCCACGATCGGCCGAAAAACCCTTTGGGGATGTGGAAATTCAGCGCCGGGTCCTAGCTTGTCACGCGGGTCCTTCCGGCCAGCCTTCGGGGAAATGCTGCAGCGGGCCGTGGCCAGCGCCGAGCCCGGGAGCAGACCTGATCGCCGCCGTGACGTAGTCCTTCGCCCGACTGATGGCCAGGAGTGGTTCAAAGCCCCGGGCGAGATATGCCGCGATCGCCGCCGAGAACGTGCAGCCGGTTCCGTGGGTGTGGCGCGTCTCGACCCTCGCTCCGTTGAGCCTGGCCACCTCATCGCCGTGCACCACCAGGTCGACTGGCTGCCCTTCGGAGTGGCCTCCCTTGACCACCACGAAGGGGACCCCGAGCGATCCGAGCGCCCGTCCGGCCTGGAGCGCCTCTGCCTCCGTCTTGACCGGTAGCCCAGAGAGCACGGATGCCTCGGGCCAGTTGGGGGTGACCACCTGGGCCAGGGGCAGGAGCAGGCGCCTCATGGTTTCGACAGCGCTCTCCTCGAGCAGCCGGTCTCCGCTCTTGGCGACCATCACCGGGTCAACCACCAGCGGCCCCCAGCGGCGGTGGCTCAACTCGGAGCAGACCTGTTCGATATGTGGAGCCGAGAAGAGCATTCCCGTCTTGACGGCGGCCGGTCGCAGGTCCTGGTCGAGCGCCTCGAACTGGTCGTGGACGAACTCCAGCGGCAAGGGATGGATCGAACGCACCTGGACGGTGTTCTGGGCGGTCAGGGCAACCGCGACGCTGACTCCGTACACCGAACAGGCAGCGAAGGTCTTGAGGTCGGCCTGGATCCCGGCACCCCCGCCGGAGTCGGTGGTGGCGACGGTGGCCACGATGGGGACCGAGGAGCCTGCCGGGCTCACCTGACCGCATCCAGGATGGACGGAGTTGACTCGCGCGTCGGTCGGCTCTGGCCGTGGCTACCCTCCCAACGGCGGGCAGCCCAGTAGGCGAGTGCCGTCACCAGAACACCAACGAAGCCCGAGATGTCCGCCGGCTGGCCCAAGAAGAGATGCTGGGCCAGCGGGGAGACGAAGCCCCACTCCCCGGGTGGGGGCGGCTCGTTGAAGAAGAGCAGGGTCGCCAGGGTACCGGCGCTGAAGGCGGCCATCATCGGCCAGCGGAAGCCCGCCCGATACCAGTAACCACGCCGGGATACCAGCCCAGGTGCGTCCACCTCCTGTGGGCGCCCGAGGGAGTCCAGGATCACCACGACCCCCCAGGCGGGAAACCAGACATAAGTGATGGTGAGGAAGTCCACGTAATTGCCCTGGAATCCGACCCCGGCGAACAGGACGAGGGCTGCGATCAGCCCGCCCACCACTCCGACCACAGTGGCCGCAGCCCAGCGGCGGAGCCGAATCCCGATCGCCAGAGCGCAGAGAGCCGCGGAGTAGACGTTGAGGTAGTTGGAGCTGAGCTCGGCCAGGATGATGAAGGCCGCGAAGCAGTACCCGAACCAGACCGGGACGGCCGCCACGATCAGATTCGGCAGGAGCTTTCCCGGATCGATGGTCTGGATTGCTGCCCCCAGCAGCCCGCAGAGCACCAGGCTGATGGCACTCCCCCCTCCGCTGGCCAGGGCGACCCGCACCCCCGAGGAGCTGGCGGGAAGATACCGGGAGTAGTCCGCGGCATAAGTGACCCACGAGACGATCAGGGCGAAGGTAAGGGTGAATCCGAGCGCCATCGCCGCCAGGTGAGGTCCCAGGGCCAAGCGGCTCTGGAGGAGCAGGTCCCAGCGGTGAAATGTGAAGAGCGCCAGGACGGCACAGACCAGCAGAAAAGCGGGGACCTGAATGTGCTGGAAGACGGAGATGGTGCGGTGCCCATAGACGGCTACCAGGAACGAGACCGCCGCGATCGCCACCAGCAGCAACGGCCCCACGCTGTCTGGGGCGGAGTGCAGCAGGGGCAGGGCCTGGGTGGTGGTCACCGCGATCGCGCAGTCATAGGCAAACCAACCGATCGCGATCAGCATCGTCAGGAGCCCGCCCACGGCCGCCCCTCGACGGCCGAAGACCATTCGCGACTGGACGATCTGGGGAGCTCCGGAGCGAACCCCAGTGATGCTGAGCAGGCCTAGGAACGCGGCTCCGGCCAGCGCGCCCGCGATCAGCACCAGCGCCGCGTCCCAGAACCCCAGCCCTGCTGAAGAGACCAAGAGGGCGCCGGCGAAGAGCGAGAAGAAGTCGGAGAGCGCCCCAGCCCAGATGAAGAAGAGCTCTCGTGGCCGACCGTGCCTGCGATCCGGGGGAACCGGCTCCAGCCCTCGCAACTCGATCCGAAGGAACTCGTCGTCGGGGGCCTGGCTGGTCAGATCGTGCTCCGACCCCCTGTCGTCGTGCCCGGCCAACGGGCGCGGTGCATCCATTCCGGTGTTCCTCTGAACCGTGCCTGACGTGAAGAGTCCCGGCAGGTAGAGGCTTCCCGACGCTGGTACTAACCAGATCCGGTCATCAGGGTTGGCGACGTGCCTCTCAGCGCCCTGCCGGCGCACCCCTAGCTGGGAGCCGCGCTCCCAGGGGCGAGTATAGGCGCCGACGCTGACGGCGAGCGGCCCGGGACGGGCAAGACTTACCGGCATTCCGATAATGGCTAGATGGCGTCGGACCCCCTCACCTTCAGCGCTCGATGGCCGGTGCGCCAGTACGAGGTGGACCGCCAGGGGCACGTCAATAATGCGGTGTACCTCAACTACGCGGAGGAGCTGGCGACCCGCCACGCCGAGCAGCTGGGATTCGGCCAGGAGTGGGCCAGTGCGCAGGGCGGCGCCTGGGTCATCCACCGCAACGTGATCACCTACTTCAGCCCGGCTCGGTTCGGCGACGAGCTGGAGCTCACGGTGCAGGTGGAATTGGTCAAGGGGGCGAGGGGCCAACGCCGAACCACCGTCATGCTGGTGCCCGAGGGCCGGTTGGTCGCCGAGATCTTCACCGAGTGGGTGTGGGTCCGGGCCCGTGACGGTCGACCCGCGCCGGTGCCTCAGCAGCTGGTGGATCTCGCCGCCGCGGCGACCGCCGCCACCCTGCTGAGACGGGGCATCACCGGGAGCTAGTGCTCTAGGGCAGCCTTCCCGGCACGCTTCTGACGGGGACCGGGTCAGCCGACAGCGTCGGGCGCCTGCCTCCGACGGGGTGCGACGGCGCGGACAGGAGCGGCAGCCACGGAGACCTTGGTCGGCCGCTTGGCGCGGCGGCGAGGGCGCGCCGGGGCGCCACGATCCTGCTCCGACGTGAGCAGAGCCTCCAAGGCTCTCGGCTCCAGTGGCTCGGCGAAGAAGAATCCCTGCAACATGGGGTCACTGCTCATGGCTTCGAGCAGGGCCACCTGCTCCGCTGTTTCCACGCCCTCGATCACGACGGTCAGGGAGAGCGCATGGCCCAGCTTCACGACGCTCTCAGCGACCGCTGCCCCAGCCTTGCCGTCGGTGAGCTTGGCCATGAAAGAGCGATCGATCTTCAGCTCGTCCACCGGGAGATGCTGCAGCTGGGCCAGGGAGGACTGGCCGGTGCCGAAGTCGTCGATCGCGATCCTGATCCCCAGGGCTCGCAGCGCTCGCAGCTGGGCGGACGCCTGCTTCACGTCCTTGACGATGGTGCTCTCCGTCACCTCGAGGAGAAGCTGGTGAGGGTCGATTCCCGAGCTGGCGATGGCGCCCCTGACGTCGTCGACCAGGCTGGCCTGCTGGAGCTGGCGCGCTGAGACGTTGACCGACAGGCGCAGCTCCTTCGCGGAGGGGAACTGCCGGCGCCACTCGCCCACCTGCCGACAGGACTCATAGAGCACCCACCTCCCGATGGGAACGATCAGGCCGGTGGTTTCGGCGACTTCGATGAAGTCGTCCGGCGAGACCATCGCCGTCCGATCCGGGTCCCGCCAGCGCAGTAGGGCCTCGACTCCGACCAGCCGGTGCTGCACCGCGCTGAGGATCGGCTGGTACAGCATCTGCATCTCGCTTCGTTCCAGGGCGCGCCGGAGTCCCGTCTCCACGTGCATCCGTTGCACCGCCTGCTCGTGCAGGCGAGGATGGAACTCGACACAGCGACCCTTGCCTTCGGCCTTTGCCTGGTAGAGGGCAATGTCGGCGTCGCGCAGGATGGCCTCCGCGTCGGCGGTGGCGTATTTGGTGGTGATGAGGCCGATGCTGGCGCTCACCGTCACCTCAAGGTCCAAAGCGGCCTGGATCGGCAGAGCGAGTACCTCTCCAATCCGGTCCGCGATGGCGGTGACGATCGTGGTTCCGGTCAGCTTCTCGACCAGGACGGCGAACTCGTCACCGCCCAAGCGAGCGAAGGTATCGGCGGGCCGCAGGCACTCCCCGATCCGGCGAGTCACCTCCAGCAACACAGTGTCTCCGACGGCGTGGCCAAAGCTGTCGTTTATGGTCTTGAAGTTGTCCAGGTCGACCGAGAGCAGTCCCAGCGTGGAGCGGCCATCACGGCGCGCCCGCAGGGCATGCTCCAGCCGATCGCGCAGCAGGGCCCGGTTGGCCAGCCCGGTCAGTGGATCATGGAGGGCCTGGTGCCGGAGCTGATCCTCCAGTTCCCGCCTTTCGGTGATATCGCGCCCGGTGACCACCACCGCATTCACGTAGGTGTCATGAAGCAGGTTGGTGAGATTGACCTCGAGATGTCTCCAGCCACCGTCGTGGTGGAGCACCCGGCACTCCAATCGGCGGCCCGGGCCTCTCGCCGAGCGGGCCTCCTCGATCGCCCCCAACACCCGGGCACAGTCGGTGGGGTGGAGGATCTCGCTGAGGTTGAACTCCTCTTCGGACTCGAGCTGACGTCCGAGCAGGACCTCGACCGAAGGGCTCAGGTAGCTGAACGATCCGTCAGGGCCGATGGCCATGATCAGGTCAGACGAGTTCTGGACCAGAGATCGGAACCGGCCCTCGCTCCGGCGCAGATCATCTGAGATCGCGGACCGGCTCAGCGCCAACGCGCACTCGTCGGCGAGGATCTCCAACACTTCGCTCTGCTCCTGCGAGAGCTGCCTGGAGGTGGCGATGGCGAACCCGCCGTGGGGCTGGCCGTCGGTGTGGAGAGGAATCACCCGGAGGTTGTGCAACCCTCCCGAGATCTGGAGCACGTCGAGGAGTGGCGCGCGGTCGGATCCATCGCCATTCACAGGCGTCACGCCCAGCAGCTGCCCGACCACCTCCTTGGGCAGCGAGCTCGCCTCGATCCGGGCCTCCTGAGGTGGCCGGTCCAGGGACCGGTCTGCGGAGATGACCCGGAAGTCGAGTCGATCCAGCAGCGCCAGGGACACCTGTACCTGCGAGGGAGATCCCACAACCTCGGCGGCGACGCGACGCACCGCGCGGTAGACGGCGGCGGGGCTGGTCGCTCCCAGGAGCTCGGTGCCAGCCCGGCGCAGGGTGCGCTCCCGACGAGCCGCCACCTGGCGACGGGAGACGACTGAACGAAGTAGCTGCATCATGACCGCGGCCATGGCCAGCGCCACCGAGCCGGCGAAGCCGTGCTCCAGCGCCGCCGCAGCGTTGCCGCTCTTGGCGACAACCGCCATCGAGGCGAGATTGGCGGCCACGAATCCGGCGGCCACGCCGATCGACCCCTCGGGACTGGCGTAGAAGGCGCGACAGTAGAGCGCCGCGTAGAGCACCGCCACCGCCCCGTAGGAGTCCGAGGCCCCCACTCCGACTACGAACAGCGCACAGAGCGCAAGCACGTCCTTCCAGAGCGGGAACCTGCCGGCCCGGTACCCGGAGATCAACCACCACGCCAGCCAGCCAATGCCCACCAAGGCGCAGATCCGCAGCTGGAGTTGAGCGTGGGAGAGGAGCCAGATGATCACCAGCGCCAGCCCCAGCGAGACCATCGCGATGGCGAGCAGGATCCACTGGACACTGGCCAGCAGTCCTGGCGGCGGCCGGAAGCCGGCGCGCCACCGATCGGGCAGCAGGTCGGTCGCGGGCATCGATCTCCTTCCGAATTTGGACAGCCGGAGGGGCCGTCCGCCCCTGCAAACGACTTTGACCGACGGCTCTGTCCGCACCTACCACGGGGCGGTGAAGGATGTGCTCGCAAGCCTTGACGCGCTGCAACGGCCTCGAGCCTCACCTGGACTCAATAGGGACAGCGCAGGGACGGGAGCTAGTTCGGGATCACTCCTCGACGGTCGATGGGACCACCGTCCGAGCTCGGACCGGATTGGAGGCGCCGAAGCGGCCCAGGCTCAAGAAGCCAGCAAACATGATCGCCGCCCCAATCGACTCGAAGACTCCCAGCTGGGTCAGGCTCCCGCCGACCGTCTTGGCCAGTGAGAAGCCCAAGGCGACCACCAGGGCTCCCGCGGTGAGCAGCACGTTGCAGAGAACCCGGTCGATGCCGGCCTGGGACTGGATGAATCGGAGAGCGGAGTAGGCGGATCCGCCAGCCAAGACCAGGGTGCCCAGGATGTTGAAGGCCACTGCGGCCACGAACAAGGGGGTTCCATGCCCGGCCAATGCCCCGCCCAGCACCCCGGCGCTGGTGTTGAGCTTGGCCGAGTTGACCTGAACCACAGAGGCGTCCACGGCTAGCAAAACCGTGAGTACGAACAGGATGGCCGCGCAGGTCTTGGCGACTCGGACGGGGGCCATGAGAAAGGTGGTCCCCAAGGCCAGGTAGATGACCCCCAGCACGCCGCCCAGAAGGTAGAACGCGCGAAAGAGAGGGACCGAGAAACCGAAGTCCTGGCCGAGCGCTTGGGTGAGCGCGGCCGCCGCAAAGATCGCCAGGCCGGTCCCCCAGGCGGCGAAGGCGGGTCGCCGGCTGCGCAACCAGCGACTCCAAACGACCGCTGAGAAGGCGGCCCCCAACAGGCAGGCCACCACCGCTGCGCCCATCTTCTCCCCACGTCCACCTGCGCGCCGCCAGTCGGGGCGAGGGTAGCACTCGGGAGCCACCCAGGTTCCAGGCCGCGGCCATAATCGCTGGGTGCGCTATCTCGAACTGGACGGGCGCCGCCTTTCGGTGGTCGGGCTCGGCTGCTGGCAGTTCGGGGAGAAGCTTTGGGGCTACGGCAGCGAATACTCGCAAGCCGAGTCCCTGGCAGTCATTCAGCGGGCTCTGGAGCTTGGAGTGACCGTCTTCGACACCGCCGAGCTGTACGGGTCAGGCCGCAGCGAGATGCTGGTCGGGACCGCGCTCAGCTCCTGGGAAGGGGACCGATTTTTGGCGACCAAGTTCCTTCCCATAATGCCGCTGCCCCGGGTGATGCTCGCCCACTGCGCCAAGAGCCTGGACCGGCTCCAGGTCCCCCTCGTGGACCTCTACCAGATTCACTGGCCCAATCCGGCGGTACCGCTGATCACCCAGATGAACGGAATGCGCAAGATCCTGTCCTTGGGGATGAGTCGCTACGCGGGGGTCAGCAACTTCTCACTGCACCGTTGGATCGCCGCCGAGCGACACCTGGGACAGCCGGTGATCTCCAATCAGGTGAAATACAACCTGCTGCAGCGTCGCCCAGAGGAGAACGGCCTACTGGAGTACGCCCAGAAGCGGCATCGGGTCATCCTCGCCTACAGTCCCCTGGCCCAGGGAGTCCTGAGCGGACGGTACCGGGCCGGCCATGCGCCTCGCGATCTCAGGCGGGGCAACTCTCTGTTCACGGACGCGGCCCTGTTGGCCGCCGTCCCCCTACTCGAGACGCTGCGAGGGATTGCCGATGCGCATCGGTGCAGCTCCTCGCAGGTGGCCTTGGCGTATCTCATCGCCCAGCCCTGGGTGATCGTCATCCCCGGTGCCAAGTCCATCGAGCAATTGGAGAAGAACGTAGCAGCAGCCGATCTCCAGCTGACCGATGAGGAGCTCCTGGCCCTGCGCCGCGCGGCCGACCTCTTCCAGTACTCAAGAATTCGCGCCAGCACCCAGGTGGCGGGCAGGCTGCTGCCGAAACGGCGTGGTCGAGTAGATATCTAGACCCCGGAAGGTGGTAGGTCTTCGGGATCTCCGAGTGCCCACCGCTCCAGCCGCCCCCGCGCCAGCACCAGGCCGGACACCGCCAGCAGCAGCACCGCGATCCCGGCCCCCACGCTGACCCAGGTCAGGTTGCCCCCGAAGTGGTGATAGGCCCGGCCCAACTCGAAGCCGAGAAGTCCGTAGGCAGTTGCCCAGGCAGCCCCGCCCAAGGCGTTGAAGATCAGGAAGGTGCGGTAGCGCATCTGGGCGGCCCCCGCCACGATCGCCCCGAAGGTACGCAGGACGGCAATGAAGCGGGCCACGAACACGGCCAACGGACCTCGCTTCTGAAAGAAGCGGTGTAGCAGGGCCAGCCGCTCGGGCCGAAGACGCACCCAGCCCCCGAAGCGGATCAGCAGCCAGTGTCCGAAAAGGCGCCCGATCCCGTAACCCAGGTTGTCGCCGATGATCGCGCCCGCTGCGGCCGCGGCGACAACCCCGACCAGGCTGAGACGGCCCGTGGTCGCGGAGTAGACGGCAGCGACCACCAACACCGATTCCCCGGGGAACGGAATCCCGGTGCTCTCCACCAAGGGAGCCGCGAACACGGCTGCGTAGCCGTAGGCGTGAAGCAGGTGACTTGGGTTGAGGTCGATCGCCACCTCAGGGCTCAGAACCAAACGGTAGCTGCGGCGCGGCGTCCGGCAGGGGCTGGACCCTCGGGGCGTCCCCGATCGAAGTGAGTAGGGCTAACTCCAGGATCTCGGCCATCTGCAGCCCGTTCACCACCGCGTAGTTGGACCGGTTGTTGTTGAAGAGCAGATGGACCTCGTCCGCCTCGGTGGCCAGCCGACGGATGTCGGGCTCCCAACCGCGAAGCTCGTCCGGGCGGTAGAGGTAGTTGAAACGATCGCCGGAGGTCTTGCCCCGGGCATACCAGGTGGCGCTGTTGCGGCCGTGGAAGCGCACCGCGCTCAGCCGCCGGTCGGTGATCTCCACCACCGGGGGGAATGAGCCCGACCCCACCTGGGGCTCGTCCACCACGCAGAGTGAGATCCGGGACTCGCTGAGCAGGTCCAGTAGCTGCCCGAGACGCTCCGGGTCAGCCCAGCTCCGATTGCGCATCTCGACGATCACCAGGTCTTCGGGATGACGCTCACGCAGTCGGGTCAGCCGATCCAGATTGAGGGGCGAGGCTCCGAACCAGGGGGGGAACTGGTAGTGGAGCGCGCGAAGCTTGCCACTCTCCCGAAGGGGAATAAGGCAGGCCGCGAACTGGCTCTCCTCACCCGGGGTTGGCTCGCGCGGCTGGCCACCCTCCCGCTCGTGGTAGGTCAGTGATCGATACGCCTTGACGTTGAAGAGAAAGCTCTCCGGGGTGTTGTCCACCCAGCTGGCAGTTCGCCGAGGCGGCGGTATCCCGTAGTAGGTGCTGTCCACCTCAACCAGCGGAAAGTAGCGGGCGTAGTAGCCAAGCCGTTCGGCCGGCGGCAAGCCCTCGGGATAGAACCCCTGATGGTCGCTCCAGTTGCAGGTTCCGACGAGGATTCGGCCCGCCATCAACCCATGCTCTCAGGTCGCGCGTCGAGGGACCGGTCAGACGTCGAGGCGGGGCCGACCATCGGTCCCGGGGAAGTGCCCGGGCGGCAGAACGGACTACGATGGTTCCAGGGCAGGTCGGGGCAGTTCGGCAAGTGGGAGGAGACCTTGGCGGAGCAGGGTTCCGTCGACCTGAATCTGGTGGCTTCGACCGTCAACGGGTCGGGCAGTCAGTCGGCCAATCTGGTGCTGACCCGAGCGGTCTTCGCAATGGGGATCCCGGTCGCGCCCAAGAACCTCTTCCCCTCAAACATCGAGGGACTTCCTACCTGGTTCTACCTCCGCGCCAACTCGCACGGCTATCGGGCGGGCCGGCGGCGGGCAGACCTGCTGGTGGCGCTCAATCGAGCAACCTTCCAGGCTGACCTGGCCAAGCTGGAATCGGGCGGCGTGATGGTCTATGAAGAGGCCTTTGGCGCGCCCCATCTGGAGGAGGGAGTTCCACCTCACCTCTACCCGGTCCCGTTCGGCAAGCTGGCGAAGGCCTCGGTCCCGGATCCTGATCTCCGCAAGTACCTGACCAACATCATCTACGTGGGCGTGGTGGCGGAGATCCTGGGGATCCCCGACGCCGCGTTGGAGGAGGCGCTCAACCACCAATTCCGCTCCAAGCCCAAGGCCATCACCGCCAATCGAGAGGCGATTGCTCTGGGACGCGACTACTTCAAGAGCCATCTGACCAAGACCGACAAGCTCCGGCTCCAGCCCCAGGATCGCACCTCAGACCAGCTCCTTCTGGAGGGCAACCAGACCGCAGCTTTGGGGGCGATCATGGGCGGCTGCACTGTCCTCGCCTGGTACCCGATCACTCCGAGCTCCTCGCTCGCGGAGCACGTGATCGCTCTGGCCAATCAGTACCGGATCGACCCCCAGACCGGTGAGCGGCGGATCGCCACGATCCAGGCGGAAGACGAGTTGGCCGCGGCGGGGATGGTGCTGGGCGCCGGCTGGGCCGGGGCCCGGGCCATGACCACCACGTCAGGCCCGGGAATATCTCTGATGGCCGAGTTTGTGGGCCTCGGCTACTACGCCGAGATCCCCGGGGTCTTCGTCGACGTCCAGCGGGTGGGGCCGTCCACCGGCCTGCCTACCCGGACCATGCAGGGCGACATCAGCTTCGCCTACACGCTCTCCCACGGCGACACCCGCCACCCGGTACTGCTCCCCGGAACAGTCCTCGAGTGCTACCGGTTCTTGGAGCAGGCGTTTGACTTGGCCGAGCAGCTGCAGACACCTGTGTTCGTCCTCTCTGACTTGGACTTAGGGATGAATCTCTGGATGACCGAGCCCCTCCCGTATCCCGAGAAGGGGTTCGACCGGGGCAAGGTGCTGCACAAGGAACAGCTGGACCAGATGGCGCGCTTTGAGCGCTACCGCGACGTCGACGGAGATGGAGTGCCCTGGCGGACAGTGCCCGGGACCGAGCACCCGTTGGCTGCTTACTTCACCCGAGGGTCCGGCCACGATGAGGCCGCCCACTACACGGAGAGCGAGGAGGCCTACACCCGAGTCATGGACCGCCTGGCCCGCAAGTTGGAGACGGGGCGAGAGAGGCTTCCCGCCCCGATTGTCGACGGCGACTCAGCCGAGGTGGGCATCCTCGCCTACGGCAGTTCGCACCACGCGGTGGTGGAGGCGCGAGACATCCTGGGTGCCGCGGCTCTACCCACTGACTACCTGCGGATGCGAGCCCTGCCCACTGCTCCCGAGGTCGCCGAATTCGTGGCCGGTCACGCCAGGGTCTATGTGGTGGACCAGAACCGCGATGGCCAGATGCACCAGATCCTGCAGGTCGAGCTGGGGGCCGAGTTGGCGGCGAAGCTACTCTCAGTCCGCCACTACGACGGCCTTCCGCTGTTTGCCGAGGACCTGGTCGAGGCGATCCAAGCTCAGGAGATCCTCGGTGCGGGAGAGGTTCACCGTCCGCTTGCCGTGGGGGCCGCCAGCTGATGGCCGCTGTCACCGTCAAGACCAATCGCCTCGGTCTGAGCCGCGACGACTACAAGGGTCTGGCCACGACCCTATGCGCTGGCTGCGGCCACAACTCGATCACGAACCACATCGTCAAGGCGCTGTACGACCACGGGGTGGATCCGTACCGGCTGGCCAAGATGAGCGGAATCGGCTGTTCCTCCAAGGCAACCGCCTACTTTGTGGAGCGCGCACACGCCTTCAATGCAGTCCATGGCAGGATGCCTGCCGTCACCACCGGGGCCGCGGTCGCCGACCGGGAGCTGCTGTTTCTCGGGATCAGCGGCGATGGCGATACCGCGAGCATCGGTCTGGGCCAGTTCTGCCACCTCCTGCGTCGCAACGTCGACTGCACGTACGTCGTCGAAAACAACGGCGTATACGGCCTGACCAAAGGGCAGTTCTCAGCCACCGCAGACCCCGGCTCGGTACAGCGGAAGGGTACCGTGAATCAGCTTGAGACCATCGATATCGCGGGCCTGGCTGTGCAATTGGGGGCTTCCTTTGTGGCCCGCAGTTTCTCAGGAGACGGAGCCCAGTTGGTGCCTCTGATGCGGGCAGCCCTGTCCCACCGCGGCACCGCGGTGCTCGACGTGATCAGCCCTTGTGTGACCTTCAACGACCACGAGGGTTCGACCAAGAGCTACCAGTACGTCAAAGATCACGAGCTGATACTGCAGGAACTGGACTTCATCCCCCAACAGGCAGAGGTCGAGGTGAGCTATGACGAGGGCACTGCGACCGACGTCAAATTGCACGACGGATCCCATCTACGCCTGCGCAAACTGGGTCGGGAGCACGATCCGCAGGACCGGATGGCCGCTCTCCGCGTTATCGATGAAGCGCGGCGATCAGGAGAAGTAGTGACGGGGTTGCTTTATGTCAATCCCGACTCCCCCGACCTGAGCACCGCGGAAAACCTGCCGCAGACTCCCCTCCGAGATCTCGGAGAGGAGGAACTCCGACTAACGCCTGACCAGTTCTCGGCACTCCTTCAAGAGTGGAGCTGAAAACACGCCCCGCCGTGTGTTTGTTGACGACGAGCTGATTCCGCGAGCCAGCGTTGGCGGTCCGCCGAGTCCGTAGCCCCCCCCGCGATTGGTACTGGTTCTAGCTTTCTGGTGTGGACGTCGGACGGATCGCAGGCTAGTACCGGGCGATGACCGTCGCGTTCTAAGTGATGTCTCAGGTTCCAACGCCGTCCATTGCCTACGCTCTGGGTGCGAACACAACAAAAATCTTGCGGCGACTGTAGCCGTCGGAACTAGGAGGTACATCGTGGGCATGCTCATGAAGCGGAGTGTGGCAATAGCGGCGGGAGCGCTATGTGCGACCGCCGGTGGCTTAATCGTGGTCTCCGCCGCGGGAACCCCCGCGCCAAATGCCTCGGCATCCCCCAGTGCCGGCGCGGCCCTTCGTCCGTTGCGCGCTCCCCGCCTGGCCGGCGAAGTGGTTTCAGATAGCTCCAGCGGAGGCGGTTTGGGAGCTGGGCAGCTGGTATTGACCGAGCCGGACGGGACTCAAGTGACCCTGAATATCGCCAGCCGGACCAAGGCCTGGAAGTACCAGGGGTTCGGAGTGAAGCCTACTTCGGAGAGTCCTACTGCCATCCCAACCGGTGAAATCGTGGTGGCAGCCGCTCGGAAGTACAAGGGAAACCCGGTAGCGGTACGAATCCTGGATCTGGGGTTCCAGGCGGCGAGTTGAGACTCAACTAGCAGTATCGCTCGACAGCAGCTCCTCCCCCGGGGCGGGTGGACAGGGAAACCGGTTCACCTCCCCTTGGGCGGGGGGAGTTCAGACGTAGCCATACCCTTCGGGCAGAGGTCGAGGCGGCGGCGGCCCGACGTAAATCGCCGATGGCCGGATCAGCCGGTTGTGGGAAGCCTGCTCGCAGATGGCCGCAGTCCAACCCACAGTGCGACTGCTGGCAAAGGTCGGCGTGAACATGTCGCGGGGTATCCCTGCGGTATTCATCACCACGCCCGCATAGAACTCCACGTTGGTGTACAGCCGACGACCTGGCTTTAGCTCATTCAGCACTTGGAGCGCGGTCTGCTCCACGTGCTCCGCGAACTTCGCCTGCTCACCGCCAAGCTCGAGCGCGACCTCGCGCAGCAGGGTCGACCTGGGGTCATCGGTCTTGTAGACCCGGTGGCCAAAACCCATCAGCCTTTCGCCCGACATGACCTTCTCTTTGAGGTACTCGTAGGCGCGGTCTTCAGTTCCAATCTCGTCGAGGGTATGCAGTGCTCGGGACGGTGCTCCACCGTGCAGCGGACCGGACAACGCGCCGATTGCCCCGACCAAGGCAGAGCCTAGATCGGCCCCGGTGGACGCGATAACACGGGCCGTGAACGTCGACGCGTTAAACCCATGGTCCATGGTCAGAATCAAGTATTTTTCCACAGCTCGAGCCTGTTCGACTGCCGGCCGCTTCCCCGTCAGCATCTGCAGGTATGAGGCGGCGTAATCCAAGTCTGGATCCGCTGCCACCGGCTCCAATCCCTGATGCGCGCGATACAAGCCAGTCAAGAGCACTGGGACCAGTGCGGTCATGCGGACAGCTTGCTGGCGCACCTCCTCTGCGGTGATGTCCATAGTCGGTTGCAGACCGATGGCGCTCGCAACCAGGGATACGGCGGTGCGCAGTGCGTCGAGCGGCACGAACGGATCCATTTCAGCGATCTCCGGCAGCAGTTTGAGCACCTGCTGGGGCAAGGCCCGAAGCTGAGCGGTCTCCAAGCGGAATCTCTTGGTCTGGTCTGGGTCCGGTAGCTCTTCATGAATTAGGAGATGCCACACCTGCTCGAAGGAGCACTCGCGGGCTAGGACGGTGGCGTTGTAGCCTCGGTAATGGAAGAAGCCCTCTTCGCCTCGCACATCGCCGATGGTGGTCTCGGCGACTGCTACCCCCTCCAGGCCAGCGGGAGCTAGGACCGGTTGCGTCGCCTTTCCCTCTTCATCCGCGTTAGTCATTCGGGTCTCCAGTAAGTCATTCAGACATGGTCGCCTAGGTGCGACGAAGAGCCTGCGGATGGCGGCTCGGCGCCTTCGGTTTTGGCGGCGGAATAAAAGAGAACGATCCAGGCAATCAGCGATCCGCCTGCGATCAGCGCCAACATGATGAGAACGACCGCGATCTGACCAGCTGTGGTCATGAATGACCCCTCCGTGTACACCTCGTATTCTAGTGATTCGGCCCACTTCGCATCTCCTCAAACGACGCGCACGACAGCGGCCCTGGCCGCACTCGGACTGTGGCTAGTCCCGCCCCTTCCGAGGCCCCACCAAGGGACCCATTTCTGGTGCCGCCTTGAGCTCCCCGACGATGGTTCCTCGCCGCGCCCAGCTAGCCCTCTGGGGACTGGTGGGGGCAACCGTGGCCGACTCTCTCGGCGCCACCATGATCCTTCCCATCTTGCCCCTGTTCGTGCGCCACGAGGGCGCGTCTTACGCCGAGGTCGGGGTGGTGACCGCGGTCTTCTGGGCAGCGGGACTTGCCGTCAGGTATCCGGTGGGCAAGATGTCCGACCGCATCGGTCGGAAGGGACCGATCCTGGTCTCGCAGCTGATCTACGCCGCGGCGACCGCCGCCTTCGCCGTTTCACCTTCTCCGGTTTGGTTCATCGTGCTCCGAGCAATTCAGGGCGCAGCGTCGGGGGCCGCGACGGTACTCGCCCTGGCCGCGGTGGCCGACTTCGTCCCGGCCGAGCGTCGCGGCCGCGCGTACGGATCCCTGACCGGCGCCAACATGGCGGGCACGGTGGTGGGTCCGCTAATCGGAGCCGCCCTCTTCCAGGTATCTCTGGCGGCAACTTTCCTGGCCTCGGCCTTCGCCGCTCTGGTCGTGGCCGTGGTGATCCTGGTCACTCTCCCGGCCTTCGCTCCGGTTCACTCCGAAACTGAGTCCGAACGTTCCCCACTGGCACTCTGGCGGGATCCGATCATCGCCGGCGTCACCATTGCCTCCACCTCAGTAGGGCTCCTGATCGGGATGTACGACACGGTGTGGAGCCTGCTCATGCACGTCCGTCACGCCACGGATCTTGAGATCGGGCTCTCATTCACCCTCTTTGCTCTGCCCTTCACCATCGGATCATGGCCCGCCGGCTGGTTGGCCGACCATTTCGATAACCGCTGGCTGATTGGCACTAGCTGTCTCGCCTCAGGGTGCTTCGCCATCGTCTACCCCTTCCTCCCCAACCCGGCCTGGTTGATCGGCCTGGGCGTTTTTGAGGGAATCTTCACCGTGACCGGAGCGCCAGCCCGACTGGCCATGCTCTCCCGACAGGTGCCAGCCGGCCAGATGGGACGCGTCCAGGGCCTCTACGGTTCAGCTCAGGTTGGCGCCACAGCGCTGGCGTCACTGGCCGCCGGATCCCTCTTCGGCGCGGGCATAGCTCTTCCCTTCATCGCCACCGCCTTCGCCATGTGGCTGGCGGCGGTGGTGCTGGTTCCATTATGGCGCGGTGTGGATGGCCGCCCGGGGGCGCGCCACTCCGGGGTGGTCGAGTCGGGCTTGCCCGGTAATCCCTGACTGAGAACAAAAAAGTAGAGCCCGGGCCCCACGGACCCGAGCTCTACGGATGCTTGTCTGCGGCCTAGTTGGTCGGGAGAATCACCCGCTTCGCCGTCGCGTTGAGCACGTCCGCGAATGACGTGTAGAGCGCCGCGACCGCAGTCGCGATGCCAAGGTATCCACCGATGTGAGACAGAGTGGTGCCAGCCGTGAACCAATCCCACGCACCGATTGCGAGGAATAAGAACGTCAGCGTCAAAAGGAAGAAGACCACCTGCACGGCGCGGGTACCGTGCAGCGAAGCAATGAACATGTAGAGCGTAAAGAGACCCCAGGTGGCCAGATAGAGGCCAAGGATCGGTCCGGCAGCCGTTCCCAAGCTCTTAGCAAACACCACCTCGATCAGGTAGAAACTCCACCAGAACGCACCGAACGATGAGAACGCGGTGGCCGCAAAAGTGTTGCCGCGCTTGAAGGCCCACATGCCGGCGAGGAACTGCGCAGTACCTCCGTAGGCAGCAGCCATACCCAGCACCGCTCCGATGCCAGTGCCGGCGATGATTCCGGCGTTGATGAACGAGAGCATCAGCGTCGTGGTGCCGAATCCGGCAAGCCCTAAAGGCGCCGGATCGGCGATCGGGTTGGGAGCCTCTGCGGTGTGCATGACCGGCTGAGGTCCTCCGGGACTGTTGTTAGCCATGGATTTTTGTCACCCCTCCTTGAGATGTACTGAAAATTTCGTGAGTCACGAAGAGAGCTGCGTGGTGGATGCTAGTTCTCCTTTCCCTCCTCTGTTACTGCCCGGCTGCGCAGCTCCTCCACCACCGCGGGGTCGGCCAGGGTGGTGACGTCGCCGAGGGGCCGGTTCTCTGCCACATCTCGCAGCAAGCGACGCATGATCTTCCCGGACCGAGTCATTGGAAGCTCGGGGGTGAAGAGGATATTGGCCGGCATCGCGATCTTTCCGATCTTGATGCCGACGTGATTGCGCAATTCCGCCAGAAGCTCCACCGAGCCTTCTTGGCCTGCCTTCAACGTGACGAAGGCCACAATGGCCTGACCGGTCTGGGCATCGTTGCGGGCACACACGGCGGCCTGGGCGACCGCCGGGTGATCCACCAGTGCACTCTCCACTTCGGTGGTGGAGATTCGGTGGGCTGAGATGTTCATGACGTCATCGATGCGACCCATCAGCCAGTAGTCGCCGTCGGCGTCCTTGCGAGCACCATCGCCCACGAAGTAGGTGTTCTTGAAGCGATTCCAGTAGGTGTCCTCATATCGCTGAGGGTCCTTGTAGACGCCCCGCAACATGGCCGGCCACGGCTTGCGGATGACCAGATAGCCGCCCTGTCCGGGCGGGACCTCCTGGCCCTGCTCGTCGTAAACCGCAGGGTCGATGGTGGGAAACGGCTTGGTCGCGGACCCAGGCTTGAGAGTGGTGATTCCCGGAAGCGCGGAGATGAGGATCATCCCGGTCTCCGTCTGCCACCAGGTGTCGACCACCGGAGTCTTCCCCAGTCCCACGTGTTCGCGATACCAGAGCCAGGCCTCCGGATTGATCGGTTCGCCAACCGTTCCCAGCAGCCGAAGGCTGGTCAGGTCGTGCTTCTGCGCGTACTGCGGCCCCCACTTCATGTGGGTGCGAATGGTGGTGGGTGCGGTGTACAGCACCTCGACCTTGTAGCGCTCCACGATCTCCCACCAGCGCTCCTCGTTGGGGAAGTTGGGAATCCCCTCGTAGATCACGCTGGTTGTCGCATTGGTTAGCGGACCGAAGAGGATGTAGCTGTGCCCAGTGACCCAACCGATGTCCGCGGCACACCAATAGACCGTCTCCGGCTTGATGTCAAAGATGTAGTAGTGAGTGGTGGCGACTCCCACCAGGTAGCCGGCGGTGGTGTGCACGATGCCCTTGGGCTTGGCAGTGGTCCCGCTGGTGTAAAGCAGGTAGAGCAGATCCTCGGAGTCCATCGGCTCGCAAGGACAGCTTGCGGGGTCGTTGCTCTGGTCTTTGATCATCTCGTCGACGTAGATGTCGCGACCGGCCTGCATGTTGACGTCCCCGCCGGTGCGGCGGGCGACCACCACCCGCTTGATGGAGGGGGTCATCGCGACAGCGGCATCCGAGTTCACCTTCAAAGGCACCTTGCCGCCTTTGCGCCAGCCCTCGTCCTGGGTGATCAGGAGCTCGCACTCCATATCGTTCAGGCGTCCCGATAGGGCCTCGGCGCTGAAGCCCCCGAATACGACGGTGAACGGTGCCCCGATCCTGGTGCAAGCCAACATCGCCACCGGCAGGTCCATGCACATGCCCATGTAGATGCCGATCGGTGTGCCTTTCTTGACCCCCAGCTTCTTCAGGCCGTTGGCGAACTGGACCACGTCCTTCTGCAGGTCGGCATAGGTGACGGTCCGCTTCTCACCAGGCTCGCCTTCCCAGTAGTAGGCCACCTTGGCGCCGAGCCCATTCTCGACGTGCCGGTCCACACAGTTGTAGCAGACGTTTAGCTGGCCACCGAGATACCACTTCGCGTAGGGAGGGTTCCACTCGTACAGCTTGTCGAAGGGCTTGAACCAGGTGACCCGCTTGCGTCCCTCTTCGGTCCAGAAGTCTTCAAGACTGCGGTCGTAAATCCCGGGTTGCGCGTTGGCCCGAGCTGCAAACTCCGGAGGGGGTGGAAAGGACCTGCCCTCTTCCTGGAGAGCGTCGATCCTCTTGGCGTCTACTGTCATGTCTCCCTCCTAGCTGCCGAACCAGCCCAAGCTGCCGCGGGCACACGAGGATCTCCTGTCGGAGCTCTCTCCCGCGGCTCCCTCCTCGCTGCAGGGTAGTGGCGCAAGGCGCCGAGAGCGAGCGAGTCACGGCGAACGGCATAGATTGGCCGGTTGAGTGGCAGAGTTCGGCTGTCGAACGGTCGGGCCGTTGCACCCCAGGAGCGGTCGGGGGATGATTCCGCCCATGTCTTGGCCGGCTGTGATTCTGGTGGAGGTGGGGCTGACCGCGCTGGCGGCCTCCAGTGTGTTCTTACTCTTGCGCCGGCGACACCTGGTCTTCAACACCGTGGAGGAGCGGGCCACTTTGAAGACCCTGGCCTTCGCCACCTCGGCGGTCTCCACCCTGCGCCAGGGGCTGAGCTCCAAGACAGCCGTAAAAGTGCTCCGCTCCTTGGTCCCGCAGTCGGGTGGCCCGGCTGCCTCCATCTACGACACCCGCAGCCTGCTGGGATTCCAGGCTCGTCCCGGCAGCCGGGCCGACCACCATGCCCGTCACGTCGCCGCGGAGGCTGAGGAGGTACGGCGGGCACTCACCTCGGGCCGCACTCAACTGGTTCGCCTCCATCCGCTGGAGCCGACCTCTCCCTGTCCCTTGAGAGTGGCCGTGGTGGCGCCTCTTACGGTCGATGACCAGCCGGTGGCGGCGCTTGTGACCTACCACACCGCCGAGCCGAGTCCGGCCCAGCTGAGCGTGGCCACCGACCTGGCGGACCTTTTGGCGACCCAGCTCCGGCTGCAGCGGGCGGACCAGCAGCAGGCGGCCCTGGTGCGGTCGGAGCTGCGGGCCTTGCGGGCCCAGATCTCGCCCCACTTCATCTACAACACCCTGACCACCATCACCAGCTTCGTCAGGACCGACCCCGAGCGGGCTCGGGACCTGCTGACTGAATTTGCCGACTTCAGCCGGCGCGCCTTTCGAGGGCCGGGACACGAATTCACCACCCTGGCCGACGAACTCGTCTACGTCAATCAATACCTCAAGTTCGAGCAGGCCCGCTTTGGGGACCGCCTGACGGTGCGGTACCACATCGATCCCGAGGTGCTGAGCACGGTTGTCCCCGCCCTCTTGGTCCAGCCACTGGTGGAGAACGCCGTCAAGCACGGGATCGAGCCGCGGCTGGGCAAGGGCCAGATCACCATCGAAGCGGATGACCAGGACGACGAATGCCTGATCGTGGTCCGGGATGACGGCGAGGGATTGGAGCACTCCCTGGACCTCGCCGAGCACCAGGGAGCTCTGGGAAACATCGACCGACGCCTGAACCACGTCTTCGGTCCGGCACACGGGCTGGAGATCGTCTCCGAGCCCGGCAAGGGGACCTCGGTCAGGGTGCGGATCCCCAAGTACCGTCCTGGCGTGAAGGCCTCCTGATCCGGTGGAACCTCCGTATCGAGCGCTGGTGGTGGACGACGAGGCGCCGGCTCGCGGCGAGCTGAAGTACCTGCTCAAACAGTCGCCGCGGGTCAAGGAGGTGCTGGAGGCCGAGGGTGCCAGCCAGTGCATGGACCTCCTCGCCAGGGAGCAGATCGACGTCATCTTCCTCGATATCCGGATGCCCGGGATGGATGGGCTGCAGCTCAGCCAGGTGATCTCACGGCTTCCCACCCCGGTGCCGGTGGTGTTGGTCACCGCCTTCGAGGAGCACGCAGTGGAAGCCTTCCAGCTCGCCGCCTTCGACTATCTATTGAAGCCGGTGAGGGTGGATCGCCTCAACCTGACACTGGAACGGCTAGCCCTGGCCTCCCGCGACACCGCAGCCCGACTGCGGCGGGAAGCCAGCCCCGATTCCAGTGCGCTGGAGGACCGGCTCGCGGTAACCCACCGGGGTCAGATCCTGCTCCTGCCCGTGGAGGACATCCGGCTGGCTGAGGTGGACGGCGACCGGGTGGCCGTGATCACCCACGAGGGCCGATACATCGCCCGGCTGAGGCTGCACGACTTGGAGGAGCGACTCTCCCGGCAGGGGTTCATGCGGGTGCACCGCCACTACATCGTCAATCTGCGCCACGTCACCAACGTCGAATGCTTCTTCAACAGCACCTACCTGCTCCGGATCCAAGGGGTGAACGATCTCCCGGTCCCGGTCTCCCGTCGTCACGGCCCCCAGCTCCGGTTGGCCCTCGGCCTCTGAGCCGCTGTGTCGCAGCAGCTGCCGGGATCCCTCGAGGGTGAGGCAGAGAACTCCGCTTCCACCGGCCTGCTGGAGTTCGAAGAGCAGACGGAGGTTGGCGAGCTCTACCTGAAGGCGCTGATGCGCCGCCAGGGTCGCCTCAGCCTGGGGGTGGCCCTGGTCTTCGTCTCCTTTCTCTTGGTCCAGCCGATGCTCGCCTGGTGGTGGCCCAGTTGGGGAACCCTCCGGATCTTCGGCATCCCGGTCGCCTGGCTGGTCCTGGGGGTGGCCTCATACCCGCTCCTGATCTGGCTGGGCTCGATCTATGTCCGCCGGGCCGAGGAGGTGGATGACGAGTTCACCGACCTGCTGAGCTGAGAGGAAGTCCTTGACCAGTTCCACCGCGGCGGTACTGGGCCTGGTGGCGATGGCGGTAATTAGCCTGGGGGCGGGTCTCTTCGCCAGGCGCTGGGCAAGGACCACTTCCGACTTCATGGTGGCCGCCAGGGCTGTGCCTCCGCGGGTCAATGCGGCGGCGATCAGTGGCGAGTACCTGAGCGCCGCCTCCTTTCTCGGGATCGCCGGCCTGGTCATGCAGTTCGGCTACGACGTGCTCTGGTACCCCGTCTGCTACGCCGGGGGGTACCTGCTGCTGTTGCTCTTCATCGCTGGCCCACTTCGCCGATTCGGGGCCTACACGATCCCGGACTTCGCCGAGGGCCGCTTCGACAGCCCACGCTTCCGACGCCTGGCCGTGATCCTGGTCCTGATCATCGGCTTCTTCTACGCCCTGCCCCAGATGAAGGCGGCCGGGCTCACCGTGCAGACCGCCTCCGGCCTGCCGTATGGAGTCGGAATCGGGATCGTGGCCGTGGTGGTGGTGGCCGGGGTGGTAGGCGGCGGGATGCGGGGGATCACCTTCGTCCAGAGCCTGCAGTTCGCGGTCAAGCTCTTCGCTATCTCGGTACCGGCGTTTCTACTTCTGATCCACTTCTCGGGAACCGGGGTGCCCTTCGCCAGGGGGGCCGGTGGGCTGGAGCGCTTGACCACGACGACCAGGTTCCAGGTCACCCCGGGCGAGCTCTGGCAGATTCCGGGAAACACGACGGTTCACGTGGCCCATCCCGCCTCCTTTGGATGGCAGAAGCAAAAGACCGCCGCCCGCACCGGCGCTCCGTCAGCCGGGTTCGAGGGCGGTACCTCACCGACCGTGACCGTGAACCACAGCCACGACCACCTCCGACATCTTGCGGGAGAAGGTCAGCTGCCCCGAGGAACGGTCACCTGGCGATCAAACGACACGCTGACCATCGCCACGGGTCAACCAGCCCCGTTCGGAAGCGAGACCCCGGCCAGCACCACCGCCTCCTGGATCGCTCCCTTCGGGCCGCTCGCCGCCGGCACCGGTCACCCGCTCCTCTTCACCTACTCCCTGATCTTGGCCATCCTGCTGGGCACGATCGGACTGCCTCACATCCTGGTCCGCTTCTACACCAACCCGGACGCCAAGGCGTCCCGCCGGACTGCCTTGCTGGTGCTGGTGCTGCTGGGCAGCTTCTACATCTGGCCACCGATCCTGGGGGCGCTGGGCAGGTCCTACGACCCCAGTCTGTACGGGACCAACCTCACTGATGCGGTGGTGCTGATCCTGCCGTCCCAGCTGGGCGCCGGGTGGCTGGGCCAGGTCCTCTCCGCGGTCGTGGCGGCGGGTGCGTTCGCTGCCTTCAGTTCGACTCTGAGCGGCCTTCTGGTCTCCCTGGGGGGCGCCCTCGGACACGATGTCTACGGACGCTGGCTGCGGCCCGCTGCCGGGCCTACAGCCCGGCGCCGTGCCTTCCAGCTGAGCGCGCTTGGCGCCGGCCTGGCCGCCGCCGCCCTGGGGCTGCTGGTGGAGCAGTTCGACATCAGCGTCCTGGTCGGCTGGGCCTTCGCCATCGCGGCCAGCTCGTTTTTCCCGCTGCTGGTGCTGGGCATCTGGTGGCGGCGGCTGACCACTCTCGGCGCCTCGGTGGGAGTGGCCCTGGGTGGAGGGATTGCGACCTGCTCGATCATCACCACCATGGTGGCCACGGTCTCCACGCCTCTGGCCGCCTTCCTGTCCCAGCACTCGAGTCTGGCGGTGATCCTGGCCCAGCCGGCCATCGTCACAGTCCCCCTGGCCTTCGGGTGCATGATCGGCATCTCCCTGCTGCGCCCGACGCCGCCGGCGGGTGTCGCCGCCAAGATGGTCCAGCTCCATGCCCCGGAGCTGTTGGGCCTCCGTCGGGAGTACATCCCCGAGTGAACTCTGGCCAGTGAAGTTCAGTAGCCCGCTCGGGGATCGGCCAGGTTCAGGAGCGGCTCGCTGGCCAGCCACCGGCCCAGCTGGTCGCTGAAGAGCTGGGAGGTCCTCTGGCTCAGGTGGGACGAGCTCCAGCTGAGGTGGGGACTGACGTGAACCTCGGGCGTGGTCCAGAACGGAGACTGCTCCGGAAGCGGCTCCTCTAAGAACGCGTCCAGATAGGCAGCCGCCGGCCGGCCCAAGGCCAGCGCGGTTAGCAGCGCTGACTCGTCGACGAGTCCTCCCCGAGCGACATTGACCAACACGCTCTCCTCGGCCAGCTGGGAGAGCGCTTCGGCATCAACGGCCCGCGCGGTGTCTGGGGTGAGCGGGGCCACCAGCACCAGGGCGTCCGCGCCGTGGCAGGCATGAGCCAGTTCGTGGGGCCCGAAGACCTTGGACACTCCGGCCGGAGCCTGTCGGGAGGGATCCCTCCGAACCCCCACCAGCTGGCAGCCGAAGGGAGAGAGGCGGCGGGCCACTTCCGTGCCGATCGCGCCCAGCCCGAAGAGCACGACCCGGAGGTCCCCGAGCTCGCGCAGCGTCAGCTGGACAAATTGCCTCCGCTTCTGCAGCTGGGCGAGTTCGGGGAGTCGTTTGCAATGCTGCAGGAGACAGCCCACCACGAACTCCGCGATGGGGATCGCCGTGACCCCCGCCGAATGGGTGAGGAGGGTGTTGGGTCGGTCGACGAAGAGAGTTGCCAGGTGATCGATACCCGCGCTTGCGGTGTGCACCCAGCGAACTTCGGGGTGGGTATCCAGCGCCTCCGCAAGCTGGTCACGGGCCACCCCGTCGATCTCAGCCGGGAAGAGCCTCCAGATCACATCGAACTTCCCCAGACGGGCCAGATCCTCGCCCGGCTCGGTCAGCACCAGTTCGGCTCGGTCGGCGGGGATCGCCCGGCGTACCAGCTCCAGATCGGGGTGGGGGAGCTGGCCCACCACCAGGCAGCGGACCGCAGGACTGGCGGCTGCCGTCAACCGGGTACCTCAACCTGGGCCCGGTTGCGCTCCAGGACGAACGGATCGATCAGCTCCGTGACCACCAGGCGGTGGGCGGGATGGTTGGCGTAGACCAGGTAGTCAGCGGAGTTGGCGAA
>JBAWFE010000043.1:0-210771 GCA_049591595.1 Candidatus Dormiibacterota bacterium | reverse complement strand
AGCTGGAACGAGCTGCGCCGGAGCTACCGGGCCAGGGCCCGAGAACTCCACCCCGACGTCCAAGCCCACCGGCCGACCCCGACCCGACTGGACCAGCCGCGGGCGACGGCGCTCTTCACCCAACTCCAGGAGGCCTGGACGTTGGTGGCGACGCCAGAGCGGAGGGCAGCTTACGACCTGACTCTCTCCGCCCGACCGGCACTCGCGAGCAGGGGACGGCCGCGGCCAGCAACCGCCCCTCGCTGGACTGCGGGGCCGCGGTCGGGCGCCCTGCTGCGCACCGGCCCGGGTGACCTACACATCGCCATTCCCGGTGGAGCGTGGGATCTCTCATTGGCCCAGTTCCTCCGCTACGCCCATGCCGCCGGGCATCCCCCGCTCCTAATCGGGGACGTGCCCCCGCACCGCGCCCTGCGTGATGCTCTGAGAGCGGCCGACTTCGTGGAGCGGCACCGCCTCACCACCATGGTCGGGCTCAACGAGCCAGTCGAGGACCGGGGAGGACCCGGTACCGAGCTGGACGAAGACGGCGCCTGGAAACTCGACCAGCTGGGACGGGCCCTTAGCCGGTGGGCCAAGGCTCTGCCCGCCCACCGCTCAGAGCTTCCGTATGCCGCCGATCTCCGGCTCATGGGCCGGCTGTCGTTGGCGGGCTACGAGATCAACCTGCCCCACCCCGCCGGGGTCTACTCCGCCCTCGAGCCACGACCTGACGACCGGGCGGAGACCAAGGCCCGCGCCGCCCAGCCAGTCCTCGACGTCAAGCTGCCACCGGCCGCCCTGGCGCTGATCGCCGCCTGGGCCCGGGACCGCGTCGCGATCCGAGCTCTGGATGACGGGTGGGAGGGGCTGGGTCGGATCGCGGAGCTGGCAGGAGCTGAGCTGGTCGCAGCCCAGCGAGCCCTGGAGGGAAAGCGGGCCCGCCGTGACGGCCACGAGCCGCTGCCGGGGTCAGCCCTGGACGGGGGCCCTCCCCCAGCCTCGCTCGCGCCCATCCTTCAGGCGCTGCCCACCTCGGCCGATTGGCTCAGCCAGCTGAGCGGTCCGCTGCCCCAACTGCCCTGGGGCGAACCGCACTCTCTCTCCGGGGAGGACCGCAGCCTGGGCGATGCCGCCACCCGCCTTCTGGGCCGGGTCCTGGATCGATTGGTGTCCGATCCACCACAGGGCGCCTGGCTGGTAGCGATGCGGGGTAGCCGTCTGCGCTTCCGGATAGAGTCGGAGCCGGAAGGGGTGGGGGATTGGATCAGGGCGACAGTGCGAGAGGCCTTCGCGGATCACATCGGATTCCCGGCGGCGGCCAGCGTGAGCAAAGGTTAGGCTTGACAGAACTATTCGGACGAGGCTAACCTTTCCGCATCGGCAACCGCGCCGATTGTTAGCAACGAGCTCGAGGTTTGTGGTGTCAATGAATCAATCGGTGATGGAACTTTCGCAGCGGACCAAGCTCACCATCGTCATCGCGGTGATGTTGGGGCTGTTCCTCAGTGCCCTCGATCAGACCGTGGTCGGTACGGCGTTACCGACAATCGTGACCGACCTGGGCGGCAACAGCCTCTACGTGTGGGTGGTGACCTCGTACCTGCTTACCAGCACCATCACGGTACCGATCTACGGCAAGCTATCCGACCTCTACGGCCGCAAGCTCTTGCTGATCATCGGCATCGGCCTCTTCCTGATCGGATCTGCACTTTCCGGACTGTCCCAGAACATGGGCGAGTTGATCTTCTTCCGCGGCCTGCAAGGCCTCGGGGCTGGCGCGCTCTTCCCGATCGCGCTGGCCGTGATCGGTGACCTCTTCACCCCCCGGGAGCGGGGAAAGTACCAGGGATTCTTCGGCGCCGTGTTCGGGCTGGCCTTCTTGGTCGGTCCCTTCTTGGGCGGCTGGATCACCGACAACATCAGCTGGCACTGGGTCTTCTACGTCAACCTGCCGATCGGCGCCGTCGCCCTCGCGGTGATCATCTTCAATCTCCCCAACCACAAGCGCGAAGGGGCGAGTCCGTCGATCGACTACTGGGGGGCTCTGGTCTTCACCGCCGCGGTTGTCCCAATCCTGATCGGACTCACCGAGAAGGGCCTCACCAACCCCGCTGGGACGGCCTATTCGTGGTTCGCTCCTCAGGTGGGGGGTCTGCTCCTCTTGGGCGCCATCCTGGCGGTGGCCTTCTTGTACATCGAGACCCGGGTCAAGGAACCGATCATTCCCCTCGACCTGTTCCGGAACCGAACCTACGCGGCCTCGCAGGCGGCGATGTTCCTCATGTCCTTCGCCTTCTTCATCGCGGTCATCTTCATGCCCCGCTATTACCAGGCGGTGCGCGGCATCAGCGCCACCGCCTCGGGCTACATGTTGTGGCCCCTGTTGGTCGGGCTCATGGGCACCAGCATCGGTGCCGGACTGGTGATCGCCCGCACCGGTAAGTACAAGTTGCTGTTGGTCGGCGCCATGGTGACCATGACCGTCGGCATCTTCTTCATGACCATGCTCACCGCCACCACCGGCGACTACCCGCTCTGGATCTGGCTTTTTGTGCTGGGGGTGGGAATCGGGCCAGCCATGTCCGGCTACACCTTGGTCGTCCAGAACGCAGTCCCCGTAGCGAAGTTGGGCGTCGCCACCAGCACTCTGACCTTCATCCGCCAGATCGGTGGCACCATCGGTTTGGCGATCGCGGGGACATCACTCTCCTCCTCGCTCGCCAGCGAGCTGCCGAAGGACCTTGCCAAGGCCAAGGTTCCACCGTCTCTGGCGAGCCATCTCTCCGCCAGCAGCAACAGCAGCCTGACTGGGGTCGGCAACGTTGGCGACAAGCTGGCCAAGGTGCTGCCAGCATCGGCCCACCCCTTCATTGGGGCGATCGTGCAGGCCATTCATGACGCGCTCGCCCAGGCTATCGCCGGCTCCTTTTGGATCGGGCTGGTGGTAGCGCTGGTGGCCGTGGTGGCTACCCTCTGCCTGCAGGAGATTCCACTCCGCACCACCCACAGCGATCGGGCCGCCCCGCCTCCACCGCCCGAAAGCGCACCGGAGCCGGCTCAGGAAGAGCTGGTCTCGGCGAGCTGACCTAGGCCCCGATGACGACCACTGCTGCGGAGCCGGCCGCCCCCCGGGAGCAGCTGCAGGCAGCGGCGCTGGGCGCCCTGGAAGAGCTGATGGCGCACCACTGGCGCCAGAGCCCGGGTGGACGCTGGGCGCGCCGTGATCTCTCAGTCGCCCAGATGCACCTGCTGATGGTGCTCCAGGAACTCGGCCCCGCGACGGTCGGCCGGCTGGCCGACGCGCTGGAGATCAGCCCCCCGTCGGTGAGCTCTGCGCTGGATCGACTGGAGGAGCACGGACTGGCGGTTCGGCGCCGGGATTTGGATGACCGCCGGGTGGTCCACGCCACCCTCTCCGGCCGGGGCCGGGCAGCTGCCGAGGAGGCCTGTGGCTTCCGGCGCCAGAAGGTACGGCACCTGGTCGGTCAGTTCAGCGATCGGGAGGTCGAGGCGCTGATGACGGTCCTGAGAGCCGTCCAGCGAGTTATCTCGACCAGCTCCCGATCGACCGGGGAGCGTTCCTAGCCCCTCGAGCTGACCCGATCCAGCTGGAGGCGCCGGCTGTTCGCGGTTGGACTGACGGTCCCAGGATCAATTCGGAGGGGTATGACCCGGCGAAGTTGGGCTAGTGACCGACCGCGACCCGGTCGCGGCCCCGACGCTTGGCGCTGTACATGGCCGCGTCGGCGACGCCCAGCAACTGGCCAATGGTGCGGCCGTGCTTGGGGAAGAGCGCGACCCCGATCGAGGCGGTCACTCGGGGCACGGTGCACTGCGGCGGCAGGGCGATCTCGGCCAGACCGTGGCGGATCTCCCGGGCTACCCGGCGGGCGGCCGGGAGATCGCAGCCGCGCAGGATCAGCACGAACTCCTCACCGCCGTACCGAACCGCCGCGTCCTCGGCTCTGACCGAACGCTGCAGGGTGCGGCCAACGCTGCGCAGGATGGCGTCACCGGCGGCGTGGCCGCAGCTGTCGTTCACGTGCTTGAAGTTGTCCAGGTCGAGCATGAGGATCGCCAGGGAGGTCTCACTGCGCTCGGCGATCGCCAGCTCTCGGCCGGCCGCGTCTCGCAGCCAGCGGGTGTTGAGCAGCCCGGTGAGGGAGTCAGTGATGGCGTACTGAACCTGCTCGGCGTAGAGCTGGACGTTGCGCCAGGCGGCCGCTGCCATGTGGGCCACCAGTCCGGCGACGGTGAGATCGTAGGCGGGGAAGGCGTCCTTGCGGAAGCGCACCATGTTGAGCATCCCCAGCCGGTAGTCGCCGGATACCAGCGGGATCAGCAGCATCGACTCGTCTTCGGTGGTGGTGCCGGGCACGTGGCCGGCGGCGGGATGGGCGTCGGCGTCGTTCACCCGCTGGGGGGCCCCCATGTCGAAGGCCCAGCCGGTGAGCCCTGTGCCGAGGGCGAAGGAGTGGTCCATGACCGCCCCGGCGTAGGTGGGGTCCTTGAGCGATCGGGCCAGGATCGGTCGGAACCTGCCCGAGTCCCAATCAGCGGCGTAGATCGAGATCCCATCCGCCGGGACGACCCGATCTAGGTAGTCCGCGGCCAGCTCCAAGATCGAGTTCGGGTCGTTCTCGCTCTGGAAGGCGCGCGCCGCCTGACTCAAGATCTCGGTCATCCCGAGGTGGTGGGAGTCGACCGGTCCGGAACCCGCTTCGCTGTCCACGGTGGATCCGATCCCGTCTGCTCCGGTCACCAACGTGAGGCTGGGACGCTCGTCCAAGGAGAGCAGCTGAGGCGGGCCGGGTCGTTCCAGCTCCTCAGCTCCGTCCCCGACCACCGTGACTGGCTCGCCCAGCAACGGCCCCTGGCCGAACTCGACCCCGAGGTTGATCAGCACGCTTTGCTCGTTCGCCGTCGAGATGCCGCTGGCTACCAGCCGTGAGTCGAGGTGCGACGCCAGGCCGACGAGCGCAGAGACCACCGCGCGCTGGCCCCGATCGGAGTCAATTCCCTCGATCAGCACCGGGGCGAGCTGCATGATGTCCGGCTCGATTTTGCCGATGGCCGCGAGCTGGGTCCGCACTGCCCCCAATTGGGCCAATCCGACCCTAAAGCCCCGATCATGCAATTGGGCGGCCAGGCCGAACATCGGCCCCGAGTCGAGGCGATCTTTCTCGTCCGCCTGGTCCACCAGCTGCCAAACGATCTGGGAGGGGTCGAGGCCCACCCCGCGGACCTCTCGCAGCAACCCCGCGACGACGCCCCGCCGGCGACGCCGCCAGGGATGCATCTCCAGGAGCACAGCCCCCGGGCTCAGCTGGCGAGCGACCTCCAGTTCGGCTCGAAGCAGGGTGTCATCCAGGGTGTTGACGAGGTCCACGGCCTTGGCCGCTTCCCAGATCTCCGGAAGAGACGGAACCACGTCGATCCGGGGCACCCGCCAGCGAACCTCGTACGAGAGGATGGAGCCATCGCGGAGACGGGTGAGCGGTTCGGCGGTGATCCGCAGAGCTCCCGGCCGAAGCAGATCGCGGATCGCCAGCTCCAAGGCTTCTGGGGCCTGGCTTCCGCGAGTGCGCGACCTTCGAGCCGGTCGGTTCGACGGACCGGACTTTGCACCCGAAGTGAGCGCCGGCGTAGTCGCCTCTCGAAGTATCGCCGCCACACCGCGATCTTGCCAGTGACCGGCCCCCGGCAAAGCGACGAGAGCGTGACGTTTGTGTCGTGTGGTTTGACTACTTCGGCGGCATCTTTCCGCTCCCCGGCAGCCCAGGGGCCACCAGAGAGAGCTCCGAATAGGCCAGGTGGGCCGCCACGGCGGGCCAAATCGAGCCGCTTCGAAGCCTGATCCAACCGGCTCCAGCCCCCAGCAGCAGCGCCCCCAAGGGCGGCAAAGGCTGCAGTGATCCGGCCTGGACGGCGGCATAGGCGAGGGTCGAACCAACCAGCCGGCGGAACTGGGAATCAGCTGGCGGCGAAAGCTGGCGTCCGAGGACCGAATCGCGCCAGAAGAGCTCCTCCCCAACCGCCGCCGGGATCACTAGCACGGCGGCCAACGGGCGCGGAACGCTCTGCGAGCACTCTCGGAACCGATCCAGAGACCGACGGCCGAACGGCCAATGCCCGGCAACTGCGGCTCCGGCTGCGGTGATCCCGTATCCGGCTACGCCCGCCAGCACTCCCAGGCCCAACCCTCGGACGGAGGCACGCTGAGGCTCGTCGCGCAGCCGCCGAAGGCCCGGCAGGCCGCAGGCACTGAGGCCCAACGTCATAAGCACCCAAAAGTAGCGGGGGTGCCGGAAACTGAGATAAGAAAGCCCTGCTTGAGCAACGGCTCCCAGCACCAAACCCGTGGACTGGAGCGCCCCCCCCCCGGGGCCGGCGAAGCTCATCCCCGACTTCTCTCCTTCAGGCGGTCGACGGCCGCGGCCAGGGATCCGGCCACCGCCATGGTTACATCGGCAACGCCTCGATCCGGCCCGCGCCTGTCGGTCGGCGCTGACCCGGCCCGCAAATCGACCTCTGCTCTCTTCGGAGGACCAGCGACCCCCGGGGGCAGCTGGGCGACCAGCCGGTTCAGCAGCCCGGCTATTTGAGTCTCCTCGCGGGACACTACCGCCTCCGGCGTGGCCGGATTTGGACGTAGCGCCAGCGCCCCTGCGGCCAGTCGTGCTGCACCGACCCGGCGCGATCCTCGGGCGAGCAGCCCCAGAGCCCAGTCTCGCTCCATCTGGGCGCGCTCGGAGAGGATCTTCAGGGATCGCTGCAGCCGCCGATCCGAGACCACTGTGGCCATCCCGGAATACCAGGGGCCCGCGGCATTGCGGCGCGCGAAGATCTGCTCTATCAGCCGCCATCCCGGTTCCGGTAACTCCAGCTTGGGGGAGGCCGTAGCGCCGCCCAGCTCAACTGCCCTAGCCATGTCGGGAGAGCTCACCCGGGGGGGGTGTTTCAGGCCCGCAATCCGGACCAGGGCGGCGAACCCAGCCGCCAGATCGCCGACCACCCCGGGAGGCTTGGTGAACCCATAGCTGGCGCGTGGCCGGAGCAGGCGCGAGCTCTTCCCCGGTTCAAAAGTCCCGATCCAGCCCACCATCTGGGCGACCTCGAAGGTGTCGTCGAGGACCCGGACCGCCAGCGAGGTGTGGGGGAGCCGCTCCGGCGGCAATGGGAATCCCGCGTCTACTCGGATGTCGCCGCCTGCTTCAGGGGTGGCCCTGACTGGCCAGACCAGGGGCGCTGCGCCCTCCCGCCGCACGGTGGCGAGGGCCACCGGAGTTCCCGCCGAGAGCATGGCACGGCCCTTGGCATCCACCAGCCCCGGGCGGCTCGGCGGGCGGCGCGGCCGGGAGAGCGGGGAAGCTGCGCTCTTGGCATGGGACCAGTTCGCGACCTTGATCGGCTCCCAGCCGTTCGGACCCATGGTGGAGATCTCCACGATTCGGACCGCGATCAGGAAGCGATGCCAGTAGGAGCTGTAGAGCCGGCTCCAGAAGGGGTCGGTGGCGGAGGTCGCGAAGAATCGGCGCACACCGCCTGCCCCTCCCATCAGGCGAAAGAGCTGAGCCAGATTCAGGGTGCCGTCACCCCCGACCACCCGGGCCTCGCCGCGAACTAGCACGGGCGGCTCCTCGGCATTGGCCCTCATCAGAGCCACCCGCGGGTGGGCCCGGATGTTCCGCAACTTGGCGGCATATCCGACTGTGGTGGAGGTCCAGACCGTGGCCTCTTCGGGGACCAGCCGTGCGCCAACCGGCGAGATCGAGGGAGCGCCCCACGGGGTCACCGTGACCAGATCCCACTGGAGGAACCGGTCCAACCCGGAGTAAAGATCTCCTACCGAGGGTCCGACCTCAGACATCGACTCAACCCTACGGGATATCCTCGAAGCACCGATGTTCCAGCTCCCCCATGCCTGAAGCCGGAGGCCGGATCACAGTCCCAGTCTCCCAGGAGGCGGCCTGGGACTTTGCCGCCGACGTGCGGAACGCGCCCCGGTGGGTCTTCGGCGTGCGGGAGGTGACCGGCGACCTGCGCCATCCGCTGCTGCCAGGTGACCACCTCAAGGTCCGGCTCTTGGCGGGCGGGCGAGCGGCGGACAGCGAGTGGACCGTTGGCCGATGCGATCGCCCGACCTTCCTCAGCAGCCGGGGGCACGCCCTCGGAGCGAGCGGGACATTGCAGATCGAGTGTTCGGCGCTGGGACCGAACTCGGCTGAGATCAGCTACCGCATCTCATATCAACTCCCAGGCGGTCCGCTGGGCGCGCTGGCCGGACGGCTCGGGATCCAGGGGATCCTCGACGCCCAGGCCAAGCATTCGCTGAGCACCCTGCGCCGAATGCTCACCGGACCCCAGGAGCAGCATTCGCCGGTCCGGCTGGAGCCCGACGAATCCCGCTCTCGGTGAGCACTTCCACCCGGAGTGCCGATCCCTGGCCGGTCACAGTCGTCGGGGTCACCGACGAGGATGACCCTCGCCTGAACTCGGACCCGCGAGGCGGCCTCAGTGCGCTGGCCGGCGAGATCACGCTGCAGTTCCTGCGGACGTCCAGAGGGGTCACCCTGGGGAGCACCCTCACCCGCCGGCCCGAGCTGGTCGCGCAGATCCGAGGTATCGAGGGGATCGGGGCGGTGCGAACCAGTCCGATCGGTGGCACGGTGGGACCCGGCGGCGAGCACTGGCTCAGCTTCTTAGCAGTCGCCAGACTCCCCGACCCCTGCCCTCGACCGCTCGACCGGCTCACCTCCGCACTCCGCACTTTTATCCAGGATCAACTCAGCTCCTCGCGGGTGCGCCTACAGCAGGGGCGGGTGGAGGGCGCATGGTGCCCTGGCTTCAGCGACATGGCCGTCGACGGTCGAAAGCTGGCTGGGCTCGGGCTCCGACTCACGGCCGGCTGGGGCCTGGTCCGGGGCGTGATCGCAGTGAGCCCTCCAGACCGAGAGGAGCTGCAGTGCCTCGATGCCTGTCACCTGGTCTTTGGCCCGGGAGTCGACCCTTCCCACCTCACCTCGCTGGCGGAATTGCCCGGGCTCGCTGGAACCGATCGCAGCGCCGCGCTCCGGCTGCTTGGCGGTTAGGCCCAGCTGCCTGCGAAAATGTCTCGGTGACTTCCAAAACGGCGCCGTTGCGCCTGGTCCTCGACCCGGCCCCGGTCCTGCATCACCGGAGCCCCCCGGTGAGGAAATTCGACTCCGGGCTGCGCCAGTTGGTCGATGAGATGTACGAGCGCTGCGAGGAGTGGAACGGCGTCGGGCTCGCGGCACCCCAGGTGGGCGCCAACGTGCAGGTGGCCGTGATCGTCTACGAAGGGCGCCGATTCGCCATCTGCAACCCCGAGATCACCTTCGCCGAAGGGGAGGTAGACGCCCCCGAGGGGTGCCTCTCCATGCCAGATCACAGTGGCCTGGTACGGCGATCCGAGAAGATCTCCGTCCGCTACCGGAACGTCCAAGGCAAGGGAATGCAGCGGGAGTTCGAGGGCTGGCTGAGCCGGATCGTTCAGCATGAATCGGATCATCTGGCCGGCACCCTCTGTTCCGAGCGGCTGGCGCCCGGCGCCACTTTCGGCCTGGTCACTGAAGAGGGCGAGCCGGTTGAGCCAGCCTCTGAGGGTTCCGCCAAGCCGAGGCGGCGGAGCAGCCGGCGAGCTGGCGGCGGGGAGGCCACCCAGCCTGCCGGCCAGGAACTCTGAGCAGGCTCAGGCCGCTGCGAGCGCCGCTTCTGCTGCGACCACCTCGTCGACCTCGGCGTCGATCCGCAACTTGATCTCGTCGCCGACCATCCATCCGCCGGTCTCAAGCGCCACGTTCCAGTTGAGCCCGAAGTCCTTACGACTCAGGCTGCCGCTGACTTCGAAGCCAGCAACTTGGAATCCGTAGGGGCTGGTCTGCATGCCGAGGAACTCAACCGCCAGCTCGACCGCCCGGGTGACGTCCTTGATCGTGAGCTCGCCCTGGACCAGGAAGCGGTTATCGCCACGGCTCTCGATCCTGCCGCTCCGGTAGGAGATGACCGGGAACTTTTCGACGTCGAAGAAGTCGGCAGAGCGGAGGTGGGCGTCCCGGCGCTCCTCGCGGGTGTCGACACTGCTCGCCTGGATCTTCGCCTTGGCCCAACTGCGGGTCAGGTCCTGGGGATCTATCTCCACCTCTCCAGTGAAATCGTTGAAGTGACCCTTGACGGTGCTTACCATCATGTGCCGGGCCGAGAATTCCACTGAGGTGTGGGCGTTGTCTACCTTCCAGCTCATCTACGTTCCTCCTAAACCGCCACTGCTCTAGATGCGCGATAATTGCTTATGCAATCTTATTACAAAGGTACTTGCTTGTGCAACTAACCTCCCCTGAAGCGCCCCCGACCCCACCTTTATCGACGGCCCAATTGGCAGCCTGGAGGGCATTCCTCAAAGCCCACACCGTGATCACCCGAGCCCTGGAGCGCGAGATGGTGGCCTCGCACCAGCTGCCGCTCGCGGAATACGACGTCCTGGTCCAGCTCCAGGAGGCGGACGGAGGAGCTCTGCGGATGGCTCAGCTGGCGGACCGGGTGCTGCTCAGTCGGAGTGGCCTGACCCGGCTGGTGGAGCGGCTGGAACGCGGTGGACTGGTACTCCGGCAGGCCTGTCCGAGTGACGCGCGCGGGTACTTCGCTGTGATCACCGAACTTGGACGGCGGCGGCTCGACCAAGCGGCGCCCGACCACCTGGACTCGGTCAGCTCCCACTTCGCAAAACCTCTGCAGGAGGGCCAGCTGGAGGCTCTCAGGGAGGCGCTGGAGCAACTGGTCTCAGCGGTCCCCGCCGAGTGCGCCACCGCGCTGCCCGATCCCGATCTTGAAGAAGCGGCCCCTCCTAGCGGACACTTGGGGTAGTGAGTAGCGACGAACAGCCCGGTTGCCCCTTTCCCCGCCCCGAACAGAATCCCGCGGAGTCGGCGGCAAGCACCGCCCCCGGGTGCCCCGTGCCGGCGACCGGGCTCCAGCAGGATGTGACGTGGGACCTGGAAGCGCACGTGGCCGCCATGCGCAAGGCGCGTTCGGCCGCCGAGACGAGCCACATCTCGGAGGCCAAGGCCGAGGAGATGGCCCAGAACGTGCTTGAGCGAAGGGCGGCCCGACGGGGGGTCGATGAGATCGACTCCAAGTTCGTCGACGTCTTGGGCAAGAAGCTCGGTTACGGGCACCCGCTGAGTGACCGGACCGGGATGCCAGAGTTCACCTGGACGGCGGAGGCGGAAACCCGACTGATGGAGGTCCCAGCCTTCTGCCGGGAGCTGACTCGGTGGCGCGTCGAGTACACCGCCATGAAGAAGGGGCTGGGGACCACCATCACCCCTGCGATCATGGAGGTGAAGTACGAGATGTGGGGGGAGGTGTCGCACGCCATCGAGCAGCGCCACCAGGACGGCCTCCGCTGGACCGACTCCGCCCGGGAGCGCTTCGAGCGGGTGCCGGAGTTTGTACGCGGCCAGGTGCTAGAGGCTGTCGAGGGCAACGCCAGGTCCATGGGCGCGACCGAGGTCGACGACAGCGTGGTCGACCAGGTGATCGAGCGCTGGTCCAGCAGCGGCGACTTTCACGAAGGGCTATACGGCTTCCGCTGACGACCGCTCGGGGGAGCCCTTTTAGTCAGGGAGTCAGCCTAGCTCGCGCCTGGTCCAAATCCACCTCGCCGCGGGCTAGGGCCTGGAGCACCCCGAGCCTCGAGTCTGGCTGCGGATCGCGGGCCTCCACTCCCAATCGCACCAGCACCGAGTCGACCCGAGCCCGTACCGTCGGATAGCTGACGTCCAGTTGGCGCTCCATGGCCTTGAGATTTCCTCGGGATCCCAAGAAGAGCTTGAGCAGGTCGCGGTCAGCTGACGAGAGAGCGCAAAACTCGCAGCTCTCGAAGTCGCCGGAGAGCTCGGTGCCGCACCCTTGGCAGGAGAGCCTGGTCAGGTGCAAGAGCTCCCCGCAGACGGGGCAGCTGCGGGGGGCATGATTCGCCGTCACTCCTCAACCTCCTCCACCCAGACCGCGCCGGTGGTTGTCTCCACGTCCAGCTGGCCCTGGCCGGAACCGATGGTGGCCTCCCGTTGCTCCCCGCCCATGGTCCAGCCCTCAGCAATCCCGGCCGCCTCTCCGGGCAGGGAGATGCGCCCCAGGGTGCTGCGCGCCTGCACCTTCACGCTGGAACCCTCCTCGAGCCCGATCTTCACCGTCCCGGCCTCGCAGCGCACCTTGGATTGCCCGTCTTTGAGGATGCCGGTGGCGGACACCGTCCCCCAGGTGACCTTGAGGTCGAATGGACTGGCGAATCCCTCGAGCTTGGCGCTGCCCGCCTGAATGTCCGCCTTGATAGGCCCCTTGACCCCCTTCACGGAGAGCAAGCCTGCTGACATCTCCACCTCCAACGCCAGCTCCGGATTCATTCGGACCTGGATCGGCCGAAGAGACCGCTCTGGATGACCGGAGCCGAAGTTGGGGAGGCCAGCGCGGCCCGGCCAGCGAAAGCTGAATCCGGCGTCGTCGTCGCCAGCGGTCGTGGTTCGGATCACCAGGGTGTCGCCCTCTCGACGCACTTCGTGCAGCCCAGAGACCACCGCTTCGCGGACCTCGGCATCGCCGGTGATCCGCAAGGGATGGAGCGCGCCTACAACCCGCACGGTCCGGATCGGCGCCTCCGTGACCGCAACCTGGCTTTGGTGGAGGCTCTCGATCTGGGCGGTGCCCTCCTCGGGAGTGAGCTCGCCGGCGGCTACCTGGCGGAGGATACCCTGCAGAGATTTGTCATCATTCATACGAGATTTATACCCGGCACTTGACATTCTGTCAACCTGGAACGCAATTCTCGAAAGCCACCGAGCAGATATCCGTCGTCATGACCCGGGAGGATCCCCACGCCGGAAGAGGGGGCTGGCTGCGTCGTGCCGTGACGGTGGCTGAGCAAACTCCCGCCAGCTCGGACAGCCGAGCGGGGCGCTCCCGCAAGGCTGGAGGTACCATGCCTCGGTGCCTCAGAGCGAAGGCCGGAACGTGACCGCAGCCCGGGTGCCGGAACCTCCGCTGCCAACACGGATGACCCGGATTGAGCAGGCGGCCTGGGTCGTCTACGCGCTGGTGGCGCTCCTGCTCTTGGTGATCCCCTGGGCGACGCACTCCTTCGGAGCCCCCGACATCGCCGCCTGGGTGCTCCTGTTAGCCACCATCAGCATCACCGCTTTCTGGCTCCGAACTGGCGCGCTGCGGGGACCGGAGTGGCTGAAACCAGACGACTACGAACAGTTTCTCAAGCAGATTCAGCGGATCCCGGGAGCGGACGAGTCCGAGCTCGCTCCACCCACACCGACCGCGCTGCGCGCAGACCAAGTGCGGTCTGGCGTCCCCCCACCACCACCGTGAGTGCCTCCGCCCCGGCCTCCCGTCGTACCTCGACCTGAACCCCAGGTCTGAGTCCGTCGACTTCCAGAAGGCGCAGCAGCTGGGGGGCCTCGTGCTCGGCCACCTCGGAGATTCTGGAGATCACCGCCGGAACTCCCTGTTCCAGCTCGAAGAGGCTAACTAGCTGGCGGCCCCGCATCCCGGCCCCGGGGATCTCGTTGCCGTGGGGGCAGGTGGTGGGCCTTCCTAGACCTTCGAAGATGCGTTCCAGGACCACGTCTGAGAAGAAATGCGACATACGTCCGGCCTCCAGATCCGCGGTCGCCCAATCCAGCCCCAAGGCGTCGGTGAGCCAGCGCTCGACCACCCGGTGACGGCGGACGACCTCCGAGGCCTGCTCCTCACCGACCGGGGTCAGGCGGAGGCTGCGGTCGGCATTGAACTCGACCAGCCCCTGCTCGTGGAGTCGCTGCATTACTCCGGTAACGGTGGGGGCGCTGACCCCGAGCCACTCGGCGATCCGGGAGGGGCGGACCGTCTCGCCCTCATGGGAGATGTAATAGGTCGCCTCCAAGTAGCGGGCGGCAGTGGAGGAAAGCCCAGAGGAGCGCTCGCCTCCCGTCGAGGGGAGGGCCTGGCTCACCCAGAACACCTGCCGACCCACTCACCACTCGCAGGAAGTGCACTTCGGCTAGCGCCCGGAATGCCACTCACCCCTGGTCCCATAGTCCCCATCCTAATTGGGGTGGTGGCGCCTTTTGGATCGGGCCCGATGGGGAAGCGAGGGCCGCCGTAGGATGGGTTCTGTTCAGATCCACCGGGAGAAGCCCATGAGTTCGGTGAACACCAACCACGAGGACATCGTGCTCGACTTCCTGGGCCTTCCGCCCGAGATCGAGGCGGGGAACATCTTCCCGATCGAGTGGCACGAGGAGACCCCTCAGCTCACTGACATTTACGAGAAGTCCAAGCGAGACGCCTGGAACCCCTCCCACCTACCGTGGAACGAGCTCGACCCCGGCGAGTGGAATGAGGAAGAGCGACTCGGGATGATGTACTGGTTCGGAGTTCTGGCCAACTTTGACGCCTCCGGTCCGGCTGTCTTCGCCAAGGCCATGGTGCGCAGTTACGAGCTGCACGAGGAAGACCCGGTACGACGCTGCCTCTTCTCGGTCGTGCGCGACGAGCAGAACCATGAGGAAGTCTGCGGCCGCATGATCCAGACGCTGCGAGAGGACGGTCCCATCGGGTTCCAACCCAAGACCGAGTTGGAGAGGCTGGCGGTGCGTAACCTCAAATGGCTGTACTACAACGGGGCGCGCTACTGGAATGGTTACAGCAAGGCGCTTTACAAATACCCGCTGGCGATTCTCTTTTCGTCATTTTTGATGGGCGAGGTGGCCTCTTCCACCCTTTTTCACCACATGTTCAAGCACTCGACCCACCCAGTGTTTCAGCAGGCTTTTCGCAATATCGGCAAAGACGAGGCGCGCCACCAGGCCATCTGCATGCGAATGCTGGAGAATCATTTCAAGTCCATTGGACCTGAGGAAAAGCAACTGGTAACGCGCCAATTGCGCGCGGGATTCGTGTTCTTGTCGATGATCCTCTTTGAGCCACCGGATCAGTTCTGGATCATCCCTCCCGACTTCGCAGATGTGCACCACAAGATGGAGGACATCGCCAGGGGAGCGGGGCTCGGCGTGGCCACTCTGGAGCAGAAGACGGAGAACTGGCGGCAGGCGATGCTGAAGATGAAGACCATCGTAGAGAAGCACGGGATCGCCTTTCCGGCCATGCCCGAAGTTGGCATAAGCGGCGAGGAAGTAGCCAACTTCTCAGAAGAGGATTTGATTCCGGTCTTCTGACCGAAATCACTCCGTATCGGTGGGGCGCCGAAGGACGGCTTCGACGTGCGCCGACACCGGTTCATCGCCGACTGCGATCCCCACCCCGGTGCGGAGCACGTCGTGGTCCAGTTCCAGCGTGCGCTGCACCTGCCGCAGCGGACGGGCGGTCGGGGAGACGCTGAGCGTGTGCGGCACCAATCGCAGCACTCCTTCTTGCAACCGGCCGGTGTGGAGTTCGACATAACCGGCGGGAACGGCAACCACCAGCTCCACTGCCTGGTCGGGCAGGAGCCGCAAGAATCCCAGCTCGGAATGGCTCAAATCACCGGAGTCGAGCACCGAGGTGCGCTGGGCCAGTCGCAGCAGGGCGCGGTTAGGAACTGCCTCGATGCTCAGGCTCTCGCGGTACCGAAACGGAGGGTCGGCCCGCCAGAGCCCCACTCCCTCCCCCTCCCAGTCACCCAGCCACTGCGAGAAAGGGGCCACCAGGTCAGTGATCGACGGCGGTGAGCCCATCGCCGGACCTTAGGGGCTAGCTCAGAACTCCGTCAACCGCGGAACGAGGCCCGTGGGGAAAGGCGAGCAGCCGGGTAGGCTAGCGAGGTGGGCTCCAATCTCCTGTCGCGAGCTGCCGTCCTGCGGGTGCTGGCCGCTGGCCTACCCCCGCCTGGAGACTTTCCGCTCCGCGATCGGAGCCCGGAGAGTGGACTTTTCGGCCCGCGCAGCGCCACCTGGGAGGTGATGCGCGAACCACTGTTGATATTGGGCGCGGCGAGGGCTCTACTGATGCAGGCGGCTCATCCTCTTGTCGCCCAGGGTGCTCTCGATCACAGCGATTTCGCCAAAGATCCGATTGGTCGCTTCCAGCGCACCGCCGGCTGGGTCACAACCGTCGTGTTCGGGACAACAGAGGAGGCCCAGGCGGCCACCCGAGCGGTCAACCGCGTCCACCGCAAGGTTCTGGGAGATCTGCCGGCGGATAACGCCACCGCTACTTGGGCGTCAGGCAGCGCCTACCGGGCCCAGGATCAGGAACTTCTGCTCTGGGTCCATGCCTCCTTGATCGACGCCATGCTGTCGACCCATCGCGCCGTGATCGGCGCGATCAGCCGAGCGCAGGGGGATCGCTTTGTCAGGGAGTGGGATGCGGTCGCGAAATTGATGGGGCTGCCACCCGGGTCCACCTGGGACACAGAAGCTCAGATGCGGGTCTGGATCGACCGCCAGCTACGCCAGGGATGGGCCCTGCCGGGTCCTGGTTCGCGCCTGGTGGCCAGCGTGATCCTGGCACCGGGGCAACGCGGCCCGGCCCTGGCCAAGATCACCTCACTGATCACAGCTGGGATGCTGCCTTCCCGAGTGCGCTCGCGTTTCGGTATCCCTTGGAATGTTGGACACGAGGCGGCCTACCGAGCACTGACCCTAAGCCTCCGCGCCACCCGGCCGGTGTTGCCGCGGTCGCTTCGGGTGGCCCCGACCTACGAGTTCGCCATGGCCCGAGTGACCGGCGAATTGTTGCGGGGATCCCCCCGGACTGACCGTCTCCTCGCCAGATTGAAGGCTGCCTGAGCCCCTAGGTCAGGTCCCAGGCCTCGATCGCCGCGATCTGATGCTCCTGGCTGAGGATCGAGATGGACGCTACCTTGACCATAAGGTGACGGCAGAGGTCGAGGGGAAGGCCCAGGTAAGCGACTGCCACCGCCCGGAGCACGTGGCCGTGGGCGAAGAGCGCATAGTTCTGGGCCTCCTGCGGCTGCAGTTCCGCCAGCAGCTCGCGGCCGCGATCGAGCACTTGCCCGGGGGTCTCCCCGCCGGGGCAGCCGTCTCGCCACAGGTCCCAGTCGGGTCGCGTTTGCTGAATCTCCAAACTGGTGATCCCCTCGTATTCCCCGTAGTCGAACTCCTTCAGTAAAGGAGTGACCTCGGCCACCGGCCGGACCCCCGAAAGCTCCGCCGTGGTCAGCGCGCGCTGCATCGGGCTCGATAGCACCCGGGCGAACTCGACGCCCTGGAGGCGGAATCCCATCTCTCTCGCCTGCGCCTCACCTCTGGCGGTAAGAGGGACGTCGGTGGTCCCGGTGTGCCGGTGGTCAAGGGCCCAAACGGTCTCGCCGTGGCGGATCAGATAGAGGGCCATCGGGTCGCCAGTCTACGGTCGCGGGTGGCCGGAGCCCACTTCGGCGCTGGGTATACTGGGCGATCTCGGGAAGTAGCTCAGTCCGGTTAGAGTGCACGGTTCGGGACCGTGAGGTCGGCGGTTCAAATCCGCCCTTCCCGACCACTTCCCTTCAGGTGTCTGAATTCGAACCAACTGTGTGCCGTGGAGGTTGCGCGTGGCGTCTTGACGCCTAGATTGACACCCGATTGCGACGTCCGCCCTGTCCGCGCAGATAGTATGATGGTTGGTATGACAGCCAAATCGAAGGTCGCAGTCACCCTGCCTGGGCCACTCCTGGAGACCGTCAAGGCAGCGGTCGCAGCCGGCCAAGCCCCGAACGTCTCTGCCTACGTGGCGGACGCGTTGGAAGAGAAGGCCAAGACAGACGCCCTGGATGACTTGCTGGACGAGATGCTGGAGGAGACCGGCGGCCCGCTCACCGACGCCGAGCGGGCCGACATAGACCGCAAGGCCGGATGGGCGTAGGTCTCACCCTCGACGCCGGGGCGTTGATCGCCTTCGAGCGCAACGACCGGCAGGTTACTGCGCTCGTCAAACGCGCTCGGGAGCGAGGGGAGATGCTCGCGGCACCCGCCGGCGTCGTCGGGCAGGTGTGGCGTGACGGGCGACGCCAAGTGCGTCTCGCTCGACTGCTGGGCTCGGGGGCGGTCAAGGTCGTTGCTCTCGATGACCTCGGGGCCAGGAGTGCCGGGCAGTTGTGCGGGACGGCCGGAACATCCGACGTGATCGACGCCAGCGTGGTGCTGTGCTCCCGAGTCCGCAGCCGGAGGGTCGTCACCTCAGACGCGGACCACATGCGCTCCCTAGACTCGCGCATCGACATCATCCCCTGCTGAGAAGCACCTACTCTCAACGGGGGATTTGTCATCGGCCAGCTTGCAACACTCGGCCCGGCGTGCCTGCTGTGCGGCTCGGCCAGCCGCAGCAGTGGCGCTGTACTGCTCCCGCCCACCGTGGCGCTCCACCTCGCGCCGCACTCGTTGCAGTGACCCCTTGAACCCACCCACCTAGGCCTACTGAGTAAGTGGTGGACGTGGGAAGGATAGGACGGCGGCGGGTCTGCTTTAACTGCATCGGCTTGACGTTGCCCTTTTCTGGCCATCACCCGATACCGTGGCTGACGCTCCCATGAATCGGCGGTCTTCCCAGACGGCCAGCGCTTGTCCTGAGGCGGGTTGGTGGCACGCCGATCGATCTCGGGCCCGGCATCCTCGACTCCAATTATTGCCCCGCAAAGAAACCGTCAACGTACCATGTGATTGCGTGTAGCACGCTGTGCTACGATTACACCATGGCAAGGGAAGTCAACCAACGGCAGCTTCGGAATGACAGCGGCGAGATCATGAGGGGATTGGACCGGGGCGACAGCTTCGTCGTCACGAGGAATGGCGTTCCGGTCGGAGAGTTGACTCCCCTTCGGCGACACCGGTTTGTAAATGCCGACGCTGCTGTTGCGATGTTCCGCGGTGCGCCGAGCGTCGAACTGGCCCGACTGCGCGCCGATCTCGACGCCCTTCTATCGCAGGACCCCAGCCCTCGTGCCTGATAGCGACCGCGCCCAGCGCGGGGTCATAGACACCTCGGTAGTAACCGGCCTCGAACAACTTGACCCCCTGCAGCTTCCGATCGAGCTGGCCGTCAGCGCCATCACCATGGCAGAGCTGGCCGCCGGACCTCATGCGACTGGCGACGTCGATGAAAGAGCTCGCCGCCAGGATCGGTTGCAAAGGGCGGAAGCTGCTTTCGACCCGCTTCCCTTCGACGGAGAAGCGGCTCGCGCCTATGGCCGGATCTACGCTGCCGAGTTCGCCAGCGGACGCAAGGCTCGCGGCGCTCGAGCAGTGGACCTCCTGATTGCGGCGACCGCGTGTGCCAGGGACCTGCCCCTCTATACACGCAACTCGGAGGACTTTCAAAGTCTCCGAGGTCTCGTCGAGGTCGTCGCGGTCTGAGCCGGGTGCCGGCGACCTGGACGGTCCTTTAGCAGAAGTTTGTAGCCGTCCCAGACCCTGGTTCCGCTGTTCTGCCTACCAAGTGGAGCTAGCGCGGAGCGTTACTCGGCTATTGCAGCCTCTGCATCCCATTAACGGTCCGCTTCTCCCTAACGGTGAGCCCGGCTAGCAACAATTTGTCGCGCCGGCGGAACCCGCAACCTGACTTCCGCGGCGTCGCTGCCACGGCCCTTGGCCTTCGACCGTCGTAGAGGACCTTGGTACTGTAGAAGCCGTGCGGGGCCGATGGTCTGAGAGGTCGGCTAGCGGTGAATACCTGCCTCCTGGCGACGGCGCGAGGTCGGGCCAGCATCGTGCGCCCCTCCCCGCCCAGGCCACTCCAACCACCCACGCGTCCCGGACGCGATCGGAATCTTGGATGAGCAGACGGACACGGCGGCTTCAGCAACCTGTCCGGAGTCGGTCAGGCGGCTTTTTTCGACCGCTCCCCTGGCTCCAGAGCGCCCACGACCTACCCCATCCCACCGTCACTTCCATAGCCGCCGTGATGGTCGCCGCAGTTGGGGTCTGGACCGCGATCGCGCTGTTCACCGCCAGCAGCCAACCGACCCTTCCCAGTTCACACGCCGTCCTGCTCTCCGTTGGGCCGTCCGCCGGCCACACCGCTCGCGGCGACGGCCACTTGATCTGGTATCGCACCGGCGGCTTGCTGGTAGTGGTTTTGGGAGTTGAGCATCTGGCACCGAACACGCCGGCGAGCGCCTTCCTGGTGCCTCGGGCCAGCTGCTCCGGACTGCGACCGACCGGAACCCGCTTGATCGGCACCGTGCGGGCGAACGACCACGGCGTCGCAAACTTCAACGAAGAACTGCTGAACATTGCCAACCTCAAGTTCTCTGCCTGGTCAATCTGGATCGACGGCCGGGGCCAGGGCCGAGCTCCCACCGCCTGCGGAGTGATCAGCCTCTCGAACGGGGCTCTAGGCAGCTAGTGACAGGACGGCGAATGGCGCCGAGCCTCGCCCTGCTCGCCACGTCTGGAGCATCAGTGCTCTGGCTGGTGGGATGCGCTGGCTCACCTGCGGCGGCAGCTAATCCGACGTTCGCCAAGGCGATCGCCGCGTGTAGCACCAGTGACGCCCAGCGCCACGTCATGGTGGATGCCACCGGCTCCTACCGATTCGTACCGGCCGTTGTGTGCCTGCAGGTAGGAGGGTCGGTGACCTGGAAGAACACGACCGGCGATCTGGACCACACCAGCACCGACGAACCGAGCCTGGCGGCGAGCGCCGACGACGCCACCATCCCCCGCGGCGGCCACGGCTGGGACCTCAAGTTGCCGTCCGGACGATCGGGCACCCTGACGTTCAGGACCGTGGGGGTGTACCACTACTTCTGCATCCCCCACGAGACGCTGGGCATGGTGGGGGTAGTCGACGTCGTCCGCTGACGCGGCACTCTCCCACGGACCCGTCAAGATGGGGTCTGTGGACGGCGAGCTCCCGCTTGAGCCGGGACCCGAAGCGGCGAATCCGACGGCACCGTCCAGCCCGGCCTCGCTGGCGGCGGTCGACACCAGCCCGCTCGCAGCCCGGCTCCGGCCGCGGAACTGGCAGGAGGTTCTGGGGCAGGACCAGCTAGTTGGCGGGAAAGGCGCGCTGCAGGCGGCGCTGGCCGGTGGTCCGCTGCCATCGGTGGTGCTGGTGGGCCCGCCGGGAAGCGGTAAGACCACCATCGCCCAGCTCCTGGCCAGTTCCCAGTCGGCCCACCTGATTGCGCTCTCCGCCGTCAGCGCGGGGGTGGGAGAGGTCCGCTCCGCGGTCGCCGAGGCCCGAATCCGTCAGCGGGTGGGCCAGCGCACGGTGCTCTTCCTCGATGAGATCCATCACTTCAGCCGCACTCAGCAGGACGCCTTGCTGCCCTACGTGGAGAGCGGTCTACTCACCCTAATTGGGGCAACTACCGAGAACCCCAGTTTTCAGCTCTCCGGGGCGCTACTCTCACGGGTCCAGGTCTTCGAACTGGAGCCGCTCACCAGAGAGGCGCTGTCGGAGTTGCTGGACCGCGCCCTCGCTGACGGGGAGCAAGGTCTGGGTGAGCGCCACCTTCGATTGGACGAGGGTGCTCGGCAGGTTCTGGTGGCCAGATCGGGCGGCGACGCCCGAACCATGCTCAACGCCCTGGAGCAGGCTGCCGCGGCGACCTCCGACCGGTCCGTGCTCCAAGAGGCGGCCGCGGTGCGCGCCCTCAGCAGTCCGGTGCTGCGCCACGACCGCGCGGGCGACTTTCACTACCAATTGCTGAGTGCCTTCATCAAGTCCATGCGGGGCAGCGACCCCGATGCCTCGGTGTACTGGTTGGCCCGACTATTGGAGGCCGGAGAAGACGCGACGGTTCCGGCGCGGCGCATGGTGATCCTGGCCGCCGAGGACGTGGGGCTGGCGGAGCCCCGGGCGCTGGAGATAGCGGTCGCCGCCCACTCGGCGGTCCGGGTGGCGGGCATGCCGGAATGCCGCCTTCCGCTCGCCGAAGCTGCCATCTTCCTGGCGCTGGCGCCCAAGAGCAATAGCGTCACCGCGGCGCTGGCCGCAGCCACCGACGACGTCCGCTCGCAACTCCACCTTCCGGTCCCCCTCCATCTCCGCAACGCGGTGACCGGGCGGGATCGCCAGAAGGGGTACGGCGAGGGGTATCAGTACGCTCATGACGACGCCGAGGGACTCGTCAGCCACGAGCACCTTCCGGATGCTCTGGTCGGCCGCCAGTACTACCGGCCGTCCGATCACGGGGAAGAGGTCGCGATGGCAGATCGACTGCGGCGGATCCGCGACCGCCGAGAGAGCTAGCGGGGTTCCAGGGGTCCCGTCTCTAGGAGTTCTCGGAGCTGGACTCAGACTCCGCCGGCTCCTCTCCCTCCGCTGCCTCCTCTGCGCCCTCCTCAACCTCGGCGACGACCTCCTCCTCTTCCTGAACCCTGGGCGCGGCGATCTTGGCGATCACTTCCTCGGGGTCGAGGGCGGCCGCCAGCTCCACGCCCTCCGGCAGCCGGATCTCGGAAATTCGGACCGCGTCATCGATCTCCGCCAGCCCGGAGATGTCGATGTCGATCTCTCCTGGAATGGCGTTAGGGAGGCAGCTGACTTCCACTTGGTGAATCAGGTGAAGCAGTTCGCCGGCGTTGAACCGAGTGGCGGGAGCCTCGCCGACCAGCACCACCGGCACCTGGACCGTGAGCTTCTCCAAGAGGTTGACCTGGAAGAAGTCCACATGGATCGGCTCAGAGTTGCGAGGGTTGATCTGCAATTCCCTGATCAAAACTGGGCGCGCGACCCGTTCGCCTTCCACCATCAGTTGCAGCAGGTGGCTGCGCCCGGCTCGGTGGAACATCTTGGCGAATTCCTTGCCAGGGATCTCAACGGTGATGGGCTTGACCGAGTGGCCGTAGACGATACCGGGAACCAGTCCCTGGCGGCGCAGCCCCGAGACGTGACGGCCCACCGTCGTGCGCGGCGCCACCCCTAGCGTGAAATCCATGAGCCTCCACCAAGCCCTGCCGACCCGGGACGCCGACCTCAGCTGAGATCGGCGAAAGCTGCCTGATCGTACCAAATCCGGGGATCAGCGAGCCCCGGCGCCCACCTTCTCCAGCCCGAATCGACGCTCCACGTACTCCACGATCGCCCGGATGCTGGTGCCCGGGGTGAAGACCTCGTCTACCCCCATCTCCTTAAGCAGGACGGCATCGTCCGGGGGCACGATCCCGCCTCCGAAGACCACGATGTCCTCCCCGCCCCGCTCGCGCAACAGGCGTAAAACCTCTGGGAAGAGCGTCATGTGGGCCCCAGAGAGCAAGGAGACGCCGATCCCATCGACGTCCTCCTGGATCGCCGCCTCCACCACCTGGGCGGGGGTCTGGTGGAGCCCGGTGTAGATCACCTCGACTCCGGCGTCGCGCAAGGCCCGGGAGATGACCTTGATCCCCCGATCGTGGCCGTCCAGCCCGACCTTGGCGGTGAGGATCCGCACCGGTCTCGCGCTCATGGCCCCAGTCTAGCCCACCTTTCGGTGTAGACTGTTTGATAATTCTGTTGTACGACTGATACAGTCCGCTCTATGACCGCAAGACGACCTGCTCACGACGCCGGAGTCGGGGGAGGCTCTGGACGGCTCTACAACCGGATCGCGGTCCTGAGGGCCGAGCGGGAGCTGTCCCGCTACCAGCTGGCGGACGCCGTCGGGGTCAACTACCAGACGATCGGGTATCTGGAGCGGGGTGAGTACAACCCCAGCCTGGAGCTCGCCCTGCGGTTGGCGGAACTGTTCGACCTCCCAATAGAGGCCATCTTTTCTCGGAAGCCGCTGCGGCCGATGAGCGAAGAGCTCTATGCCCCAGTCCGTGACCGAGTCCCAGGTTCCCGCTGATGGTCTTTCCAAGAAGCGGCCGCATCCTCTCACCCATTCCCGTCTTGGCTCTCCTTTTGGGTCTGGCGGGTCTCGTCCTGACGGCCGCCTGGATGTCGGAAAATAATCAATCAGCACTGAGTTCGGGCGATCTGACGCTGTGGTATTTCCTGTTCGTGGTCGCCACTGTATTCGTGGTCCGCCGGGTCTCGAGTCGCCCAGGACCGTGGCTGGGTCGCCGATTGGTGCGCCGAGTGGTGGTCTCGGTCGCTGGGTTGAGCTGCCTGGTACTGCTTATCGCTCCGCCCGACCTCCTGGGCGGAACGGTGGCGTTCTTGGTGATCGTCTTGGCTCTCTGCAATGTGCTTCTCGGTCGCGCCACAAGCCAGATCACCCTGTCTCTCCCGCTTCACTTGGATGAACGTCAGGGTTCACTTCGGGATCTCGGCTTCCCCTCCGCCTACTGGATTGTCGCGGGCGGTGCTTGCGTAATGGTCGTGGTGGCTTACTTCGCGACGGCTAGTAGCCGAGCTTGGTTAGGAGCATCGGTGGAAGGGGGACCGGTTGTGGTCTTCATCGCGCTCCTGATCTGTCTCCCGGCGATGCTGATCGCCTGGTTCGAACCGGATCGCGCGACTCCATCTCCTCCGGTCTCTCGAGCCAGTTTGTTCGCTAGCCGCCTAACTATGACGATGGTCGTCGTCTCGCTGGCGGCGCCCGTCGCCGGCGCAGCGATGGTTCTGACCGCGCCGGCCCAGGTGGGACCGGCCGGCCGGTTCCTCACGCCGATGGGTCCTCAGTGCGGACATTTTCAGCGCGTCGCCATGGTCGGCGGGTGGTTCAGCACGTCGTCAGTTCTAGGCGTCAATGTCTGCTGGAATAATCAACGCGCCCGCGTCGTCGACTTTCAAGGTCAGCGGATCAGTTGCGCTACGTCAGCGTACTTGGTCACGGCATCGACTGCGGCATGTCGTGCGCGGCTTGCGTCCAATGGCACTCTCCGGGTGACCTATACCGCCAAGTTCCAGCCGGTGGTTCTGTCCTTTCTGAGCCGCGAGGTGGACATCACGTTCACAGTGGATCGGAGAGGACGGCTCAGGAGCTAAACGTGAGTGAATCCGGCTTCCGGCCCCACGCACCGCTCCTCTCCCGTCGCACGACCACCCGCCTCTTGGTGGTGGCGACTGTCCTCATCTGGACACTGCTCGCCTTGCCGGTCCCGACCTCGCTGCGAGGTAGTGCCCCCTTGTTGGTGGCAGCGCTGGTCGGCCTCGGAGTCGCTCTCGCCCAGGCAACACATTGCCGCGTCTGGCGCCGCCCGTCAAGGCTCGACGAGCGCGAGAACCAGGTGCGAGATCGCAGTTTTCGGATTGCTTTCAGAGGAATTGGGGCCGGAGTGTTGTTGCTGGTAGTGACGGTTGTCGTCGATTCGCTCCTACTGCCTCACAAAGCGGGATCATCCGCTCCCCCACTGCTGTTCTTCACCCGCGGCCCTCGTTACCTGGGAGCCTTCGTCCTGCTGCTGACGCTGCTGCCGACGGTGACATACGCATGGCTAGACGACGATCCCCCCGACGAGCACAACGGCCGTGGCCAGGATCGCCGTCGTGCGTCGACCTGGAGAATTACTGCACCGCTTGCTTCGAGTTTGGTGGTGCTCGGGATCTGGATCGGCGCGGTAGTCGCACTGCCACCTCGAACGCTGGCCGTGGACCAGTCCCCGAGCACGTCCATCACCGTCGGCGGAGCCCACTGCGCCAGCCTGGACGTATCCCGCGAATTGGGGGATGGACTTGGGGCTGCCGTCAACTTGGACGCGGATGTTTGCTGGAACGGTCGGCAGGCCTGGGACGCGCAAGAAGGCACCTCACCGTTGGAGTACTTCGCAGCCCGGGATCCGGACCAGTCGACCTGCTCGCTGACCCTGGACTCCAGCGACTTCGAGGAGGTGACTGGGCAGTCGTGCACCGAGCAGGGTTCCCTGGATGGCACGGTTCGGCTGGTGGCGACGGCGACTGTCTCGTCGGGACTCGGCCGCTGGCTAGCTCGCACGCTCACGGCGACTGTGGTCGTCAATGCCAAGGGTCGGGTTCTGCGCCTGGGCTGACGTCCGGCTCATCTACCCGCCCCTTGTCGGCTCGGCTCCTGCCCCTACGGCTCCAGCCGGTTGAGGTCGCGGGGAAACAGGGTCACTTGACGGACGTTGGCCACCCTGGCCAGTCGCGCCACCAGCCGCTCCAGTCCGATCGCGAATCCGCCGTGCGGCGGCATGCCGTATCGGAAGGCTTGGAGATAGCCCTGGTAAGGAGCTGTGTCTTGGCGCTCCAGAGCATTGAGGTAGTCCCGGTATCGGTGCAGGCGCTGGCCGCCGGTGACCAGCTCCAGGCCGCGAAAGAGCAGATCGAAGCTGTTTGAGAACTCTGGGTGCTCAGGGTCAGGGTGGGTGTAGAAGGGGCGCTTGGCCATCGGGTACCCCACCACAAACAGCAGCTCCGACTGATACTCCCGCTCCGCCCATTCGCCGAGAAATCGCTCGTGGGCAGGGGCCAGATCAGGCTCTCCCAAAACCGCCTCCCCCGTCTCACGCTCGAGCAGCAGTTGCGCGTCCCGAAAGTGGATTCTGGGAACTTCGCTAGACAAGTCCGGAAGTGAGATGTCGAGCAGCTCGACGGCCAATGGCGCCCGGTCGGCAACCGCCTGGAAGATCGCCGCCATTACCTCTGACAAGAGAGCCATGACATCTCGATGGTCAGTGATGAATCCCATCTCCGCATCGAGCGAGAAGTACTCCGCCAGATGGCGGGCGGTGTCGTGCGGTTCGGCGCGAAAGACGGGTGCTGTCTCGTAGACCCGCTCGTACACCCCGACCATCGTCTGCTTGTAGAACTGCGGACTCTGGGCCAGGAAGGCTGGTCGACCGAAGTAATCGACTGGGAACACGTTGGCGCCCCCCTCAGTGGCCGACGCTACCAGCTTGGGGGTCTGGACCTCGACGAAGCCGCGGTCATCGAGCGAGGTCCGAAAGCCCCAGACGGCTGCGGCGGCCAGGCGACCAAGCGCCCGCTGGCGGGGGTGGCGCCAGCCGAGCGCCGCATGATCAAGCAAGGTCGGCAGCTGGACCCCAAGGTGGGGCCTCCGCAGCTCAAACGGCAGGGGTTCCTCCGGCATCGCCACCACCGTGAATCGAGGATCGTGGAGCTCCGCGCCCTGGATAGCCTGCGGCGCTTCGACCACCAGCCCCTCAACCAGCAGCACGGTCTCCGGGGGCCAGCCGGCAAGTTCCATCCTCAATGCGCCGTCCTCCACCACCAGCTGGCTCATCCCGCGACCGTCCCGCAGCAGCACGAAGGTCACCTGAGAGAGGCGGCGTTGGTGATGAAGCCACCCGGCCAACCGCACACGCTGGCCGACTGCCTGCCCAAGTCGGTCCGACCAGACCCGGCTCAACTGGCACCTCCCGTTCCACGACCCTGGGGGTGCGGGCGGGAGGGATCCCGCGGTGCCACCGCACTTCGCTCCGGCTCGCGCCGGACCCTCTGGCCCCTAACGGGGGCGAGTCGTCGAGGCTTAGTTGGCCGGGGCCGTTGGTCCTCGCAGCTCGGGAGGGTCGTTCACGAGGTTCCGGGTCCACCTTTTCAGCTACCGGCGGCTCGCTAGGTCCGGGTCGGCTCGCTACTCGTCTCCGTCAGCGCCGTTGCCGGAGACGATAACCGACCGGTCCCAGTTAGACAAGCCAGCAGTTCCGCCAAGCTGCAATATTCCAAGTGTGGAGCTGCCCGTCATCTCAGAGCCCGACCTGCGCGACCGCTCCCGCGGCATCCTGCTCGGGTTGGCCTGCGGGGAGTCGATCTACGGCACCCTGGCGTTCACCCACCTGGCGCTGGAGCTGGGCGAATCGGTAATCGGCCGGGGTGAGATCGAGCCCGAGCTGCTGCTGGAGCGGTGGCAGCGGCTTGAACCGGCGTCGAGCCCACCGCCGGGATCAATCACAGCTCAGGCTCTGCGGCTCTTCGAGGAGGGATTCCCGGCGGACGGCCTGGCGGAAGCCACGGCCCGACTCGTACCGGACCGCAGCGGGGACGGTCCACTCCCGAGAGCGGTACCTCTGGCCATTGCGGCCCGCCGGGACGGGGCGCTACTGAAGCGCTGGGCCAACCAGAGCGCCTCGGTCACCCACAGCGACCTCACCTCCCGGATGGCAACGGTCGGCAGCTGCCTCTTGGCGCGGGACCTGCTGACCCGTGGCCTGGAGGAGAGCCTGGCCCGAGTCGCCCAGGCTCTCCGCGAAGAGGCTCCGCTTAGGCTCTCTAGAGCCCTTCATCTACCGGCCCGAGATGAGTCCCCTGAGTCGGGCGACGACGCCGTGGCGGTGCTCAGCCAGGCGATCCACGCTATTTCGGCCGGCTCTGATCTTGAGGCCGTCCTACAAGAGGTGGAGAACCAGGAGAGGCCCTCCCCGGGCGCGATGGCGCTGGCCGGGGGGCTGGGCGGGGCGGCCTTCGGAATCGATCCTTCGTCTCGCCGCTTGGCAAAGCTCGACCAGCCGCTTCGGCTCCGGCTGGAGGCGCTGGCGGATCGTCTAGTCGACTTCGAGGTCCAAGACCACGCGTCCCGCCTTCCGGCTTCGGCCACCGTGCTCCAGCCCGGTCAGGGCGGTTGAGCCTCGATCGTGGGCAGGAGCGAACTGCTAGTCGACGGGACCAACATCGCCTGGGCCTGGCCGCGGAGCCGACCCTGCCTGATTCGCAACGACCACGCCGGAGCCCAGCGGCTCTTGGTGTCCACCCTGATTCAGTCGGCGCTGCGGTCGGCCTACTCTCAGCTCACGTTCGTGTTCGACGGCCCTCCACCCACGGCCGGACCGGGCAGCTCGGCTGGGGTCCGGGTGCTCTACCCCGACCCGGGCCAGACTGCTGACGACCGGATCGTGGAGCTGGTGGCACAGGCGGTACACGGAGGGACGGCGGCGGTGGTGGCGACCAGTGATCGCGGCCTGCGCGACCTGGTCCGGCGGGAGGGCGGCTCGACCATCGGGGGAGACGCTCTGATCCAGAAGCTGGACCCCCGAGGCACCACCGACCGCGGAGGAGGGGCCCCTACAGGCAGTGGAGGCGAGGAGAAGCCTGGGCCATCGAGCCGGGATACCGAGGCCTGGCTCCAGAAGTTCTCGAAAAAGAGGCGGCCCTCAAGGTGAACCACACCCGGCTCTAGAAGACGGCCGGCTCCCGGTATCCCCCGAACACCTCGGTCAGAGTTGAGGTGATCTCGCCCTCGGTGCAGAGCGCCTTGACCGCCTCGATCATCCTGGGCATCAGGTTTTCGGTTCCCTGGGCAGCGACCCGAAGCTCCTCCAGCCGGTTGTGTACCGCCTCCCCGTCCCGGTCGCGGCGGACTTTCTCCAGCCGGGCGATCTGCTCCGTCTCCACTATCGGATTGAGGTGCAGCAGGGGGGGTGCCACATCGTCGTCGGAGGTGAAGGCGTTGACCCCGACCACGATCCGCTCCCCCCGGTCCAGCTGCTGCTGGTAGCGAAACGCCGCGTCTGCGATCTCACTTTGGAAGAAGCCCGACTCGATGCAAGCGAGCACTCCGCCCCGGACATCGATCTCGGTGAAGTAGGCCTCAGCCTCCATTTCCATCCGGTTGGTGAGGTCCTCCACGAAGTAGGAGCCGCCGAGTGGGTCGATGGTGGCGGCGACGCCGGTCTCAAATGCGATGATCTGCTGGGTGCGGAGGGCGATCTGGGCGGCCTTGGCAGTGGGCAGTGCCAGCACCTCGTCCATGGCATTGGTATGCAGCGACTGGGTGCCCCCCAGGACGGCCGCCAACGCCTCCAAGGCGGTGCGGGCGATGTTGTTCTCGACCTGCTGAGCGGTCAGCGAACAACCGGCGGTCTGGGTGTGAAACCGGAGCAGCCAGGAGCGCTCGTCGCGAGCCCCATAACTGTCCCGCATTCGTTTGGCCCAGATCCGGCGGGCAGCTCGGTACTTGGCCACCTCCTCGAAGAAATCGACGTGACTGTTGAAGAAGAAGCTGAGCTGGGGGGCGAACTCATCGACCTCCAGCCCGGCCTTGATTCCCGCCTCCACGTAAGCGAAGCCGTCCGCCAGGGTGAATGCCAGCTCCTGGACCGCCGTCGAACCCGCTTCCCGGATGTGGTACCCGGAGATGGAAACGGGGTGCCACTTGGGCACTTCGCGGGCGCAGAAGGAGATTACGTCGGTCACCAAACGCAGGCTCGGCTCAGGTGGGTAGATGTACTCCTTCTGAGCGATGTACTCCTTCAGGATGTCGTTCTGGAGAGTTCCCCCCAGCTGCGCCAGCGGTACTCCCCGACGCTCGGCCACCGCGACGTACATCGCCAGCATCACCGCCGCCGGTGAGTTGATGGTCATCGAAGTGGTGACCTTGGCCAGGTCGATCCCTGACATCAGCTGCTCCATGTCCTCCAGGGAGTCGATCGCAACCCCGCACCGGCCCACCTCGCCCTGACCCTCCGGATCATCGGAATCCCGGCCCATCAGGGTCGGCAGGTCGAACGCCACCGAGAGTCCGGTCTGCCCCTCGGCGAGAAGGAACCGATATCGCTCGTTGGTCTCGGCGGCGCTGCCGAACCCCGCGAACTGGCGCATGGTGAACAGCTTGTCCCGGTACATCGACGGGTAGACCCCCCTGGTGTAGGGAAACTCCCCGGGATAGCCGATCGTGCCGGCGTAGTCCTGACCCCGCAGTGACTGGGGGGTGTAGAGGGGATCTACGGGGAGCCCTGAGAGGGTCTCGGGAATCGGACGGGTTCCCGGGTGGGATGGCCGAAGGCTGGAGGCACGGTAGCGCTCCGCCCACCGCTGCAAGGCGGCTTCGTCGTCGACCATCTCCGCCGATTGCTGCTCCAGCATCACTCGCTCCTCCGATCGTGAGCCGCCGGGTCTCGGTCGGCGGCTCCAATCTTGCTCTCCTCGGATGCGAGGCGTCGAAGCACCTCCTGGGCGACCCGTTCCGGGTTGCTCGACGAGAGCTCCTCCGGGAACGGCTCGGGTCCGCCCCCAGACAACAGACGGCGCGCAAAGTCAGCTGCGTAGGCACCCACTAGCTCCACTACCTCGTCCCTAAGCCGACGTTCCGCCCTCGACTCCTGCGCCCCGCTGGAGATCAGGTGGGCGTGGTGCCGGTCCAGTGCCTGGGCCAGCTCCTGCACCCCTTCTGAGCCGTGGGCCGCCACCGTGGGGATGACCGGCACCTGCCAGACCCCCTCCTCGCGATGAACCCTGACCAGATCGCGGAGTTCGCGGACGACCCGCTCCACCCCGGCCAGGTCGGCTTTATTGACGGCAAACAGATCGGCGATCTCGGTGATCCCGGCCTTGATCACCTGGACCCCGTCGCCCGCGGCCGGTGTCGTGACCACCACAACCGAGTCGGCGATCTCACAGATCTCCAACTCTGACTGACCCACCCCGACCGTCTCCACCAGCACCATCTCCCAGCCCAACGCGCTGACCAGGCGGACGGTGCCCCTGGTGGCAAGCGAGACGCCGCCCAAGTGGCCCCGCGCTCCCATGCTGCGAATGAAGACCCCGCGGTCGAGGGCATGCCGCTGCATCCTAACCCGGTCTCCGAGGATGGCACCACCCGTAAATGGACTGTTGGGGTCGACCGCCAGGATGGCGACTCGGCGGCCCTGAGTTCGCCACAGTGCGGTCAGCCCGTCGGCCAGGGTGCTCTTGCCGCTCCCAGGAGGCCCGGTCAGACCGACGATCTGGGTCGCCGGTTGAGTTCCAGCCTCACGCCTCTGGACCAGCTCTTCGATCAGGTCCCCAGTACCCGGCTGGCGAGTCTCGATCGCTGAGATGGCCTGGGCCAGGGCTCGGGTATCACCGGCCAGCAACCGCTCAATTTCCACGGCGACCCATGGTAGGTATTGGGGGACTATGGCGGGCCAGCTGCGCGGCGTGCACCGCTCCGCCACTCACGGACGGGCCGTAGCGGGTCGTCGCGGTTAGAGGCAGGGCCCAATCGGAGTTACGCTCAAAAGACTGGTGCGGTGAGACGGTAGCGTCATCGCGGCTGAGATAGCACGGTCACGGGAGTCGGCCACTTTCGTATGCGTGATTTGGTGTCACGCCATTGCACAAAACCATGCCGTACTCGGTCACGTGAACAGACCAGCACGCGTTCTCGTTGCGGTAGCGTCAGACTTGCCAAATCCCTAGCAAAATCAGGCTGGTTCTGACGTATGTGGTCGCGCGGTACGCGCCGAATTAAACAGATCCTGGGGCAGGGGAAGTTCTGCCTACCGACGGCGTTCGTTCGCGATCTGCTGACCGCACACGGGAGCAATACATGCGCATGTCGCGACGTCCACATGGTGTATTGGTGAGTCGACGCCAATTTGCCGCGACTTCGGCCTACCGAACACCGGATAAGCGATTAGCGGCGACCGAGTCGAAAGACGGTCACGAGTGCCGGCCCCGATTTGAGCGGAGCCGGGAAGTTGACCCGACAGGGCGGGAGCGCATGGTCGCATTCGCACTTCAGTCGACCGGGTTCTCCGGCTCGCAGCGGTTCTGGGACTCGATAGGGAGGCATGGCTCTAGCAGGTCATCCAACCAGGGTGGCTCGACGACCTGGTCAGCTCGGGAGAGCACCCCTTCGGCGAGTCGCTCACCGCAGACCGGGCACATGCTCGACATAATCACCCACCTAACCGGAGCACCAACCGGTGTTCGGCTCTGAGTTCTGGAACGGACTCAACTCCTCTAACGGCTCAGGGTTCGGGAAGTGTCACCGGGCGCCCACCCGAACGATGGGGGAGTGGCGTGTGACTGGGACAGGCTCCCAATGAGGTTGCCCTCGCCCAAGAGGTCCGTCGGGGTGGTGGCTTTCCGGCCGGACCTCTCTACTCGGGCATCCCCGCGGAGCTAGGCCCGGTCCACGCCTTCAAGACTCCGAGCGCCAGATCAAGGGTCATTCGCTCGGAAGACGACGTGTCCTCCACCAGGGCCCGCAGCTCAGCACCGTACCGCTCCCGGAAGCGCCGCGGATACAGGCTCATCAGCAGGCGATGTCGGCGGAGCAGGGACGGACTCACGACCTCCCGGCGCCGCTCGGGACCGGATGAAAGAGTCCGCGCTCCTCCAGGTGTCCGTTGATCCTCAGAAACCTAGCCATGGCATCCAGTTGAGCCTCCAGGGTCTGCCGCCCCTTGTCGGTGAGCCGGTAGGGTCGGCGGCGGCCGTCGGCGGGGAGCCCCGCGACCAGGCCGTACGCCTCGAGCCGCGAGAGAGCTCCGTAGAGCGTTCCCGGTCCCAGGTTGATCCCAGCTTGCTTGCGTACTTCCTGAACGATCGAATAGCCGTGGCGCGGACCCTCGACCAGGGTTGACAGCACCAGCAGCCCGGGATCTCTCCAACTGGGGCGACCAGGTTGCTTCAATCTGCGCCTCTTCGAACTGGAGGTGGGCCAGACTCTCCCAAATACATGGCCCGCTACATCATATCAGAGTGCATCCCCCGGTGATGCAACAGCCTACGATTCAGAGTGCCCTGCCATCAGTCGCTTGGCGATCACCAGCCGCTGGATCTGGTTGGTCCCCTCGTAGATCTGGGTGATTTTCGCGTCGCGCATCATCCTCTCCACCGGGAACTCGTTGATATAACCATACCCACCTAGAACCTGGACTGCGTCGGTAGTGACTCTCATGGCACCATCCGAGGCAGCCAGCTTGGCCATGGCGGCGAGACGGGTCATTTGGGGGTCGCGGGCATCGACCGCCCGACACGCTTCGTGGGTCAGGCAGCGGGCCGCCTCCATCTGGGTGGCCATGTCCGCGAGCATGAATTGGATGCCCTGGAACTCGGCGATCGGTCGGCCAAATTGATGGCGCTGCTGGGCGTACGCCACCGCCTGGTCCAGGGCCCCCGCCCCAATCCCTAGCGCCTGGGCGGCGATCTGGGGGCGGGATCGATCGAGGACTCCCATGGCGATCTTGAACCCGTCTCCCTCTTCGCCGAGTCGGCGACCGACCGGCACCCGGCACCCGGTGAAGACCAGCTCTGCGGTGTCGCTACCCCGGATCCCCAGCTTCCCGTGGATCGGATTGCGTTCCAGGCCAGCGCTCTCGCCGTCGACCAGGAACGCCGAGATGCCCCTAGCTGCCTGCCCCTGGCCGGTTACCGCGAAGACTACGATCAGGCCGGCAACACTGCCGTTGGTGATCCAGGTCTTGACTCCATCCAGGATGTAGTCGTCGCCGTCCCGCCGGGCCCTGGTGCTCATCGAAGCCGGGTCACTGCCGGCGTCGGGCTCACTCAGGGCGTAGGCGGCCAGCTTGCGTCCACTGGCCAGCTCCGGCAGGAACTCCTGCTGCTGCTTCTCGCTGCCACCCAAGAGAATCGGGTATCCGCCAAGCCCCTGAACCGCCAAGAGCAGCGCCGAGGTGGCACAGACCTTGGCGATCTCCTCGACAGCGATTGCCAGGGTCAAGGCAGACCCGGATATTCCTCCATGCTCGGGTGCGAAGGCGATCGCAAAGACATCCTGCTGGCGGAACAGCTCGACCACGTCCCAGGGGAACTCAGCGGTTCGGTCGATCTCGGCGGCCCGCGGGGCAATCCGGACCTGCGCCAGTTCGCGCACCGAGTCCTGGATGGCTGCGAGGTCTTCCTTTACTTCCGTTGCCATCGGCCATCCTCCGCTGGGGTCAAAGCCGCTTTTACCCAGGTTGATTGATTGTAGGCGGGGCCACCCAGGTCGTCCCCGGTCAGGCCACCTCGACCAGAGTGGCCTCACCCTGCGCCGTGCCGGAGCAGATCGTCGCCGCCCCAGGACCACCGCCCCGACGCCTGAGCTCCATGACGCAGCTGGCGAGGATTCGGGCACCCGAGGCTCCGACCGGATGGCCCACGGCGATGGCGCCGCCGTTGGGGTTCACCTGGTCCAAATCCAGCTCTAGCATCCGGGAGCTGGTGATCACGACCGAGGCGAACGCCTCGTTGATCTCCACCACCTTGAGGTCGGTGGTGCTCAACCCACCGCCGGTCTTGGCCAGCGCCTGGGCCAGCGCGGTCGCGGGGACGGTGGCGAGGTAGGGGTGGTCCGCCGCGGACTCCCCGTAGCCGAGCCACTGCGCCAGCGGCTCGACGCCGAGGGACTTGGCGCGCGCTCGGCTCATGATCACGATGGCGGCCGCGCCGTCATTGATCCCCGGGGCGTTGCCGGCGGTCACGCTGCCCTCGGGGCCGCCGAAAACGGGCCGCAGAGCTGAGAGCTTCTCGATCGTGGAGTCGGGTCGCGGCTGCTCGTCCCGGTCGACCAGGACCGAACCTGACTTGGCAGCGACCGAGATGGGCGCCAGCTCCTCCGCGATAAGTCCCTTCAGCCGAGCCGCCTCGTAGCGCTGCTGAGAGAGGAGGGCATATCGGTCCTGCTCCTCCCGACTGACTCCGAGCTCGGCGGCGACCTCGGTTCCGTGGTCCCCCATCGGTACGTCGTCGACGGGACAGGTGAGGCCGTCCCAGAGCATCGAGTCGTAGAGCGTCATGTTCCCCATGGCAACCCCGCGCCGCACCCCCGGAAGCAGCATCGGGGCCTGGGACATCGACTCCATCCCGCCAGCGACGACGACCTCGGCCTCCCCTGACCTGATCAAGAGTCCCGCCAGGTTGACCGCCTTCAAGGAGGAGGCGCAGACCTTGTTCACGGTGAGGGAGGACACGCTGGAGGGGATCCCCGCTTTGAGCGCCGCCTGGCGGGCCGGAATTTGGCCCTGGCCGGCCGTGATCACCGTGCCCATGATGCACTGGTCCACCTGGTCTGGAGCGACTCCGGCGCGCTCCAGAGCGACCCGAATGGCGTGGGCGCCTAGGTCCACGGCTGCCACCGAGCTGAGCGCCCCGCCGAGCTTGCCGAACGGGGTGCGCGCCACCCCCACGATCATCGGGTCGTAGTCACTCACCATTTCATCGTACACCTGGCAGAGACGGCCCCAGTTCAGTCAGGTCTGGTCTTGGTCCAGCAGCTTGGAGACGGATCCACCCAGTCCCAGGAGGTGGGACGCGATGATCAGCCGCTGCACCTCGGAAGTTCCCTCGCCGATCTCGTTGATCTTCACGTCCCGGTAATAGCGAGCCACCGGCAGGTCCTCCATGAAGCCGGCCCCACCGTGGATCTGGACCGCCTGATTGGCGCACCAGGTCGCGGTCTCCGAGGCGTGAAGCTTGGCCATGGCGGCGAACTTGCCGGCGGGCTGGCCCTGGTCGATCAGGGAACCCGCCCGCAGGACCATCAGGCGGCTCAGTTCGATCTGGGTGTCCATGTCGGCGAGCTTGAGCTGGGTCGCCTGGAAATGGCTGATCGGCCGGCCGAACTGGCGGCGCTGCTGCGAGTAGCTGAGCGAGGCGTCGAGGCAGGCCTGGGCCAGGCCCACAGCCAGGGCGGCGATGGCCACCCGTCCCGCTTCCAGGGCCTTGAAGAACTGCCCCAGCCCACCCCCTTCCCGCCCCAACAGATTGGCATCTGGAACCCGGCAGCCTGCGAAGGTCAGCTCCCGGGTGTCGCTGGCGTGCCAGCCCAGCTTGCGGTACGGGGCGGCGACCTCATAACCAGCAGCACCCCGCTCCACCAGAATGGCGCTGATGCGCTTGCGGCCGCCGTCCTCTGCGGTGATCGCGGTGAGAGTCACCCCGGCGCTGATGTCGGTCCCCGAGTTGGTGATGAAGCACTTGGACCCGTCGATCACCCACTCCGAGCCCTCATGCCGCGCCCTGGTCTTGGTTCCTCCGGCATCCGACCCGGCGTCGGGCTCGGTCAGGCCGAAGGCCCAGAGCTGGCGCCCCGCGCACAGTTCGGGGAGATAGCGCGCCTTCTGCTCAGCCGTGCCGAACTGGAAGATTGGCGCAATCCCCAGTGAGACGGCCGCCTCCAGGGTGATCGCCAAAGACGCGTCCGCCCGAGCGATCTCCTCCAGCGCCAGGAGGTAGCTCGTGAAGTCGGCGCCGGCGCCGCCGACCGACTCCGGAAACGGCAGGCCGAACAGCCCCAGCTCTCCCATCTGGGCGACCACCGGGTAGGGGAACTCCTCGCGGCGATCCCACTCGGCCGCCTGGGGGGCCACCATCTGGCTGGCGAACTCGCGGCAGGTGTCGCGAATGGCCGCCTGCTCAGGACTCAGCTCGAAGCTCAGTCCCATGGCGACTAGGAGCGAAGAGCGGCGCCCAGCCGCTCCCGGACCAACTCGACGATCTGCTCGATCGTGTCGGCGACCTCTACCCCGGCCTGCTGCAGAGCTGCCACCTTGGAGGCGGGGCTGCCTGTGGTGCCGCTGATGATCGCTCCGGCATGGCCCATCCGCTTGCCGGGCGGGGCGCTGCGGCCGCTGATGAACCCGACCACCGGCTTGGGATAGCCCTGTCCGATCAACTCGGCGGCTCGCTCTTCGTCCGAGCCACCGATCTCCCCCGCAAGCACCACGAGGTCAGTGTCGGGATCGTCGGCGAAGAGCTGGACCACTTCGGAGAAGCTGAGACCGAGGACCGGATCCCCGCCAATGCCGACTGAGGTGGACTGACCGTATCCGTCACGCGCAAGCGCCTGGATGATCTCGTAGGTGAGAGTCCCGGATCGGGAGACCACACCCACTCGGCCGGGATTGGCGATGTGGTTGGGAATGATCCCGACCTTGGCCCGTTCCCCGGGAGACATCAGTCCCGGGCAATTGGGGCCGATCAGCCGGGTGCCCCTCCGGTCGATGAAGGCCCGCGCCCGAACCATGTCGTTCACCGGGATCAGCTCGGTGATGCAGACCACCAGCGAGATCCCCGCCTCTGAGGCCTCCATGATCGCGTCGCCGGCGAAGGCCGGCGGCACGAAAACTCCGGCGGTGTCTGCCCCGGTGGCGTCGACCGCCTCGGCCGCGGTGTCGAAAACGGGCAGCCCCAGATGCCGGCTGCCTCCTTTTCCGGGCGATACCCCGGCCACCACCTGGGTGCCGAAGTCAAGCATCTGCTGCGTATGGAAGGAACCCTCGCTCCCAGTCATGCCCTGGACTAGGACTTTGGAGTCGCGGCTGAGCAGGATGCTCACGTCAGCTGGTTCCTTGAGCGTCGATGAGCTGGACGATCATGCGGGCCGCCTCTGGGGCTGACACCGCCGGGTTGATCCCGGCCTGTTCCAGCAGATGACGCCCCTCCTCCTCTCTGGTGCCGGTCATCCGGACCACCAGGGGCAACTTCATACCCAACTCATCGCGGGCGTCGATCAAGCCACGGGCCACCTCATCGCCCCTGGTTATCCCGCCGAAGATGTTCACGAAGACCCCCTTCACCGCGGGGTCCAGCAGCAGCATCTCCAGCGCCTGTTTGACCACCTCCGCCTTGGCTCCCCCGCCGATGTCCAGAAAGTTGGCTGCGGAGCCGCCGTGCTGCTTGACCAAATCCAGGGTATTCATGACCAGTCCGGCCCCGTTCCCGATGATCCCCACGGTCCCGCCGAGGTGGACGTAGGTGAGACCCCGCCTGCGCGCCTCGACCTCCAGTGGATCGTCGCCGCTGGTGGCAGCTAGGGCGTCTGGCCCCAGCTGGCGCACCAAGTCGTGATGACGAAACTCGGCATTCTGGTCGATCTCGATTTTGGCATCGCCGGCGATCACCTGCCCTGACTTGGTCACCACCAGGGGATTGATCTCGCAGAGGCTGGCGTCGAGCTCCTGCGACAGCTGGAAGAGCCGCTGCACCACCGGCACAAGTTCCGCCAGGTACCGCCCCTTGGGCAGGGTCTGGTCACCGCCGACCGCTTCGAGAGCCCGCAGCGTCAACTCTCGAATCTCGAACGGTTGGGGTCCGGCGAAGGGATCTGGCCAGAGCTTGGCGATCTTCTCCGGAGAGTGTTCCGCCACCTCTTCGATCTCCATCCCTCCGGCGAAGGAGAGGATCACCACCATCGACCTGCGATCCCGGTCGACGGTGACCCCCAGGTAGATCTCCTTGGCGATCTGCAGCGCCTCTTCGCAGAGGACGGAGGGCACGCTGTAACCGTGGATCGACATTCCCAGGATCGCCGAGGCGGCGTCGTGGGCCTCGGCGGGAGTCTTGGCTAGCTTGACTCCACCCGCCTTGCCCCTCCCCCCGATCGGCACCTGGGCCTTGATGACCACCGGGCCGAGCTCCTGGGCCGCCTTCTCCGCTTCCTGGGGGGAGCGGGCGACCCGGCCGGTCGGGCACTCGATGCCCACGCTACGCAAGCGCTCCTTGGCCTGATGCTCCAGTAGCTTCACCGGCACCTCCCGTGGGCCGGTGCTACCGGCCGCCGCCTCGTCGCCCTCAGTCTAGGTGTCCAGCCACATCGCTCGGCCCGCCACCGCTTTCGCGCGGCGGAGGCCAAACGGCCGGGAACTGGAATCTGATGAGCTGATGGACTTCGGCCGAGAACCGGTCGCATTACCACGGTTAAAGTCACTCCGGGCGCGATGACTCGTGCACCGCAACTCCTCCGTGGTGATATTGCACACTTAGCGATTTTCGTGTGCCGCACCAGAGAGCTGACAGGGCTGATCCGGCGCGAAGCAACGGAGAAAGGGGTGCTTACCCATTGGGGAAGCGTCGCTGCCCGAGCGTCTCTCAGCCTCGCAGCCATGGCGACTGTCTCTCGCAGCCTCAGGTATCGACGAGTTCGTCTCTCTCCGGAGGCCTCCGACTGTTCGGGTCAGCCGGCGCTTGCCTGTCCACTTGCGCGTCCGAGCTCTTGGGAAACATCTCTTGGACGAGGAACTTGGTGCGCGGTGTGAGCAATTCTGGTGGATACAGCCGCTCTACAACTTGGAGAACCTGGTCGCTCTCCTCCAAGTTCAGAAGCTTAGCCAAGTAGGCGATGTCTTCGCGGTCCTGCTCGGGACGTGCCGCCAGAAGCTTCATCCCCAACATGAATTCAGGGGACGCAGCGGTGATGCGGAGTCCCGGAACAATCATGACCGGGATGGCATTGTGATCCTCACCGGGCACATAGCCTTTGGCTGCATCGTTTAGCCAGCCGTCGGGCAAACCCATCTCGTCTTTTACTACGGTGGCGGCCTGGTAAATCTCTGCGCTGGGTGCAAAAACGGCGTCAATGTCGCGACTCATCTCTCTGGTCCGGTATGCCAGAACCATCGCCGCTCCGCCGACCAGGTAGACATCTCCGACGATTCCCCTTGCCTCCAACCTGGCCCCCAGCTTGGTTAGCGCCACGATGAAATCGTCTCGGCTGAGCAAATCACTGCCCGCCACCGTCATCTCCGCTCCAGTCCCGCCGCCGTGACGAAGACGCCTCTGGTGGCAAAGGATCGAGGGCTTTCCCGAAGGCTCGTCGGAATCCACGCCGGTGCATCCGCTACGAACCACCAGGGCCGCGAAACTCGGTCTGGATCCTTGGTCCACCCCGGAGCTGGGATGCCTCGGCGCAGGCTCAGGTATTCCGCCAGTCCGGCCACCAAGGCGTCTGCCGCACTATCGCCCGTGTACCCCGGTGGGTCGGCGATCACCAACTTGGTGTCGGCGGTGGTGCCCCGAGCTTCGTCGTCGAGAACCTCGCCAACCAGTCGCCAGGCGGCCGTGCTTCCCTGCGCCGCTCTGGTCCTGGCAAGCGCTGGCGCCAGAGCGGTCAGGGATGGCCACCGGCGGTGGTTCGGAAGGCAGGCTGCCGTCAGCCGGTTGAGGGTGGCCAGGTTGGGAACCAGGGCCCCCGACTCGTAACGACTCATGGTGGCGGACGAAGTCCCAGCCCGCCGTGCCAGCTCGCGCTGCGAAAGCCCGGCGCGGGTTCGCCTAAGTCGTAGGTGAGAACTTGCATCTATCATGCTATCTGTTATGATAGCACCAACCGAACCCTCGAGAGGATTCCGGAGGATGTTTACCCCACAAGCTCCGCCGCCCAATCTCATCTCGCCGCCAGAGCCGCCTGAGATCATAGAACTGGACCCTATTCCCCCAATTTGGGGTTGCAATGCCGCTATGGCGCGCCGTGCTGAGTCCGCTGCCAGAGGCACTGCCCGCCGGCACGGGCCGACTGCCACCGCGGACCTGGGTGCCCCGCAAGCTGCGCCGGGAATACGAGGCTGACCGACGGGCTCGGACCCTGTGCCATTGATTGAGAGCAGGAGGCAGCCCGGCCCTACTTCCTCCCCCACTGAATCACCAGGGGAAGAGCGGCCGCAGTCGCCCGCCAGACTGCGTGTCGCCCGCCCGCGACCGGAATTAGGTCTGACGACCTGGACTTAACTCGGCTGTCGATCCATCCAACTCTTGCGCCTAAACAACCGACCAACTGTCGACCAACTGTGAAATTGGCCTTGAGGGGTACCTGCCGCCGCGCCAGAGCGCTCCGATCCTTCACTGGGTCCAACCGAAAATCGCCAGTCGGCGCATTCGTCGACCGTCGTCTGTCTCGATCAACCTCGGGGTCGATCGCGCCGGGCACCCCGGGGCTGACAGCCCGGTCGGGTCCCTGGCGAATCCTTACTCTGGTCAGAGCGGGATGTTGCCGTGGCGACGCCGAGGCGACGACACCTGCTTGCTCCGCGCCATTCGCAGCGCGGAAACCAGCGACGGCCGAGTGTGCCGGGGTTCAATCACATCGTCAATGTAGCCACGCTCTGCAGCCTGGTAAGGGGTGGCGAACTGCTCTCGGTAAGAGGCGATCAGCGCCGCCCGGTCAACGGTGGCCTGGCCGGCTCGTGGTCGGCCCAGGAACTGGACCGCGCCTTCAGCCCCCATCACCGCGATTTCTGCCGAGGGCCAGGCGACGTTGTAGTCGGCACCGATGTGTTTGCTGCACATCACGTCATACGCACCGCCGTAGGCCTTGCGGGTGATGACGGTGAGCTTGGGGACGGTGGCTTCCGCGAAGGCATACAGCAACTTAGCGCCGTGGCGAATTATCCCGCCGTACTCCTGCTCTGTCCCGGGAAGGAATCCGGGCACGTCTACGAAGGTGAGCAGCGGAATGTTGAAGGCATCGCAAAACCGCACAAATCGTGCGCCTTTAACCGACGCGTTGATGTCAAGAGCGCCCGCTAGATGACGTGGCTGGTTCGCCACCACCCCAACACTTTCACCATCCAAGCGAGTAAATCCAATCACCAGATTGGGGGCGAATAAAGGCTGAACTTCCATGAATTGGCCGTCATCGAACACGTGGTGGATCACGTCGCGCATGTCGTACGGAATGTTCTGGCTCTCGGGGATTATTTCCTGCAGCTCTACGTCGGCACGGTCGGTGGGGTCCTCGGTCTCCGCGACCGGTGGCGCCTCCCAACTGTTCTGCGGGAGATAGGAGAGTAGTTCCCGCACCTGCGCGAACGCCTGATCCTCCGTCGCCGCTTCGAAATGCGCGACGCCACTGCGCTGCGAGTGCATGTCTGCACCGCCCAACTGCTCCTGGTCCACGTCTTCGCCAGTGGTGACTCGCACTACGTCCGGGCCGGTGATGAACATATAGCCGACCTTGCGGACCATGAAGGTGAAATCGGTAATGGCCGGCGAGTAGACAGCGCCTCCGGTGCAGGGACCAGCAATGATCGAGAGCTGCGGGATCACCCCACTGGAGCGCACATTGCGGTAGAAGATGTCGGCGTATCCGGCGAGCGACACCACGCCCTCTTGAATGCGCGCTCCAGCACTGTCGTTGATGCCAATCACCGGGGTCCCGGTGCGCTCGGCCAGGTCCATCACCTTGCACACCTTTTCGGCGAACGCCTCGCCCAGTGAGCCCCCCATGAAGGAGGCGTCGTGGGAGAAGATGAAGACCTGTCGACCTCCAATCAGACCGTACCCGGTGACAACCCCATCGCCCATGGCTCGACGCTCCGCCATGTCGAACTGGGTCGATCGGTGAGTCACAAATGCGTCCAACTCCACGAAGCTTCCCTTATCGAGCAGGCGCCGGATCCGCTCGCGTGCGGTCAGCTTCCCCTTGCTCCGCTGGAGCCGTTCCGGTTCCCCACCGCGATGGACCGCGTCGTGACGACGCTTTCGGAGCTGGTTGACCAGCCGCTCGTTGGCGCTGGGAGCGCTCGCCGGGCGCCGTCCGGGCTTGGCAGGCTGGTTGGCCTGGCTCTCGGCGCCCGCACCAGCCGTGCGCGGCTTGGGCTTGGACACGTTGCCATCTTCGCCGATCGGTCGTCGGAACGGCGGCCGCCCGGCCTGCGCGCGCCCCGGACTCCCTACGGGTGACGACCCTCACCGGGGTCGGTCGGGGAGGTCAGGTGACGCCGCCGTCGCTCGGCCATCCGCCTCGCAACGGCTGGCACTGGTCCGAGTGGAGCGCCGAGGGCATTGGCACCGCCATTTTGGTTCTGGGAGGACTCAGCGCCGTCTGCCTCGACTTCGGCACCGGCTCTCCGATGCTCCACCTAGTCCCCTCCACCTCGGCCCGCCTGCTGATCACGGGCCTCCTGTTCGCCGGGACCGGCAGCCTGGTCGCCATCTCGCCGCTGGGCCGACTGAGCGGCGCGCACCTGAACCCTGCCGTGACTCTGGCCTTCTGGACCAGCGGGCACGTCTCCCGTTCCGATCTGCTTGGCTACCTGTCCTCTCAGTTCGTGGGCGCCCTACTGGGGGTGGCAATCCTGCGGTTGGTCTGGAGTCGGGCGGCAGTTGGGCTCCAGGACGGTCGAACCAGTCCCCATCCCGGTGTGCTCCCGGTGGCAGCGGTGGGGATCGAGGCCCTGCTGACAGCCGTGCTAATCCTGGCGATCTTCTCCTTTACGTCATCCGCCAGGACCGCCCGCTGGACCCCACTTGCTCTCTGGATCGTGATCGCATTACTGGTATGGCGCGGGGCTCCCTACACCGGCTGCAGCATGAATCCGGCCCGAAGCCTGGCCCCGGCCGTGATCTCCTCGGATTTCTCATCGCTCTGGATCTACCTGGTGGGGCCACCGCTGGGAGCGCTGGCGGCGGCCTGGCTCTTTGTGAAGGCTCCATTGGGGCTGCGTCCGGTTACAGCCAAGCTCTATCACGACGTCGCTTACCCGAGCGTGCTCGGGACGTCGCTCAGGACAAGCCCAAAGCGGCGGTCAATCGTCCGTTGAAATCCGAGGTGAAGCGCGCCTCAGCCACTGGAGATCGGCTGGAAGGTCCCGAACACCCGGCGCAGGCAATTGCAGATCTCTCCCAGCGTGGCTCCGTCGACCAGCGCGCCGCGCATCACCGGCAGGAGGTTGGTGGTTCCGCGTGCGGCCTCCTCGACCCGCCCCAACGCGAGCTCCGTGGCCGCCGCGTCCCGCTCCTGGCGGTGACGCACCAGCCGCTCCCGCTGGCCGCGTTCTAGCTCGGGGTCGACCTTGAGAATGGGGATCTCGACCGGGACGTCATCCTGGAATCGGTTGACCCCTACGATCACCCGTTCCCCACTCTCGACCAGCTGTTGGTGGCGGTAGGCCGAGTCCTGGATCTGGTCCTGGTAGAAGCCGTGCTCGATCGCCGCCACCGCGCCCCCCCGCCGATCCACCTCCTGAATCAGAAGGGTGGCCGCCTCGACCAGCTGTTCTGTGAGCCGCTCCAGCAGGTACGAGCCGCCCAGGGGGTCGGCCACCCGGGCCACCCCTGACTCGAAGGCCAGTAGCTGCTGGGTGCGCAAGGCCAGGCTGGCCGCCTGCTCCGAGGGGAGAGCCAGCGCCTCGTCGAAGGAGTTGGTGTGCAGCGACTGGGCTCCTCCCAGAACCGCGGCCAGGGCCTGTAGCGATACCCGCACCACATTGTTGAGAGGTTGCTGCGCGGTCAGCGTGGCACCACCTGTCTGGGCGTGGAAGCGCAGCTGGCAGCTGCGCTCGCCTTGCGCACCGAAGCGATCTCGCATGATCCCGGCCCAGAGCAACCTGGCGGCCCGGAACTTGGCGACCTCTTCAAAGAAGTCATTGCCGACGTTGAAGAAGAAGCTCAGCTGGGGCGCGAACTCTTCAAGCTCCAGGCCGGCGCTGAGAGCCGCCTCGACGTAGGCGATGCCGTCGCTCAGCGCGAAGGCCAACTCCTGGGGAGCGGTGGCGCCAGCCTCGCGCATGTGGTAGCCGGAGATTGAGATGGGATGCCAGCGGGGCAGGTGTTCGTGGCAGTAGGTCAGGGTGTCAGTGACCAGGCGCATGCTCGGACGGGGTGGAAAGATGTAGGTTCCGCGGGCCACGTACTCCTTCAGGATGTCGTTTTGAATGGTGCCCCCGAGCAACTCGGAGGCGATCCCTTCCGACTCCCCGGCAAGCTGGTACATCAAGAGCAGCAGACTGGCCGGAGCGTTGATGGTCATCGAGGTGGTGACTCGGTCCAGCGGCAGTCCCCGGCAGAGGATTTTCATGTCCGCCAGGGTGTCGATCGCCACGCCTACCTTCCCGACTTCGCCCCCCGCTTCGGGGGCGTCTGAGTCGTAGCCCATCTGGGTGGGCAGGTCGAAGGCGACGGAGAGGCCGGTCTGGCCGCGATCCAGCAGGTAGTGAAATCGTTCGTTGGTGGAGGCGGCGGATCCGAATCCGGCGTACTGCCGCATGGTCCAGAGCCGCTTTCGATACCCGTCCTGGCGGACTCCCCTGGTGTAGGGCAGCTCCCCAGGCGGCGAGGGCTCTGGCCCGCGCTCTCCGTACCACGGTTCCAGCGGCAGCTGGGACTCCGTCTCGTCGGGCCGGGGCAGCCTGGAATCAGCTGTCATCTGGCGCCGTCGCGCAGCTGACAGAGCTCGGTCAGCACGCCTCCCGCCGACTTGGGGTGAATGAACGCCACCAGCCTTCCCCGGGCCCCCGGTCGGCCGTGATCATCAACCAGCTCCGCCCCCCGGCTCCGCCACTGGCTTAGCTCCGCCTCGATGTCGGAGACCAGGTAGGCCAAGTGGTGCAGTCCCTCTCCCCGGCGCTCGAGGAAGCGGGCCAGCGAAGAGTCTGAGCGCGTGCTCCCGAGGAGTTCCAGGCTAGATTGACCGAGGTCGAAGAAGACGGCGGTGACCCCATCTTGAGGCACCTCTTCGCGATGGCTTGGGGGCGCCCCCAGCAGGCGTTGATAGAAGGCCACCGCCAACTCGAGATCTGCGACGGCGAGGCCGACGTGGTCGATCGCGGCCGGGCCAACTTCCGCCGCCACGGGTTGATTATGACAAGCTGGAGTACGGCCTCCTCTTGTTTCAGTAAAGATCGCGCGGCTTCCGTCAGGGCCCCGGTGACGCGCCGGTGGGCAGAGGTGGTGGTTGGCCGCTGGCGATCGAGGTGTGCGGCTGCCTCACTTGGCCTCAGGCAGGTACTCCAATCCCATGGACTCAGCCACCAACACCGAGATGTCCCGGCTCTCCATCGCCGACTCCTGGGAGCTGATCCCTTCAGCGAACATGGTGGCGCAGAAGGGACAGGCCACTGCTGCGGTCCCGGCCCCGGTCTCTTCTGCCTGCTGCACCCGCACCCGGTTGATTCGCGGTCCGCGGTTCTCCTCCATGAAGAGTCGGCCCCCGCCAGCTCCGCAGCACATGGCTTGATTGCGGGTCCGCTTCATCTCCACCAGCTTGGCACCTGGGATCGCCTCCAGAACCCGTCTGGGAGCGTCGTACTCGCCGTTCCATCGGCCCAGGTAGCAGGGGTCGTGGTAGGTGAGCTCGCCATTTTTGAGGGGTTCTTTCAACTCGATTAAGCCCTGGTCGAGCAGCTGGGCTAGCAACTGGGTGTGGTGGATCACCTCGTAGGTACCGCCTAGATCGGGGTACTCCCGGGCCAGGGTGTTGAAGCAGTGCGGACAGCTGGCGATCACCTTGCGGACCGCCCGCGCCTTGAGCTTCTCTACCACCAGCTGGGCTTGAGTCTGGAACAGGTACTCGTTGCCCAACCGCCGAGCCGGGTCTCCGTTGCAGACCTCCTCTTGGCCCAGGATCGCGAAGCTCACCCCGGCCGCCTGGAGGATCGCCACCGTCGCCCTGGCGATGGGCCAATTTGCCTCATCGAAGGCGGTGGCACAGCCGACCCAGTACAGATACTCGGCGTCCGGGTTGTCGGAGATCAGTGGCACTTCCAGCCCCTCCGCCCACTTCATCCGGGAGTCGGCCGCCATCCCGAAGGGGTTGCCTCGCTGCTCCAGTGACTCCAGCGCGGTCCGAGCCTCCTTAGGCAGGCGCGACTCCTCCAACACCAGGCTCCGGCGCATCTCGACGATGGCCGGGACGTGTTCGATCAGAACCGGGCACTCCTCGACGCAGGCGCCGCAGGTGGTACAGGACCAAAGCGTTTCCTCCATCACGCTCCAGTCCAGTAGCTGGCCGTCCTGGGGGGCCTCGGGCATGGTCGCAGCTCCAGCCTCGGCCGCCCAGGAGCTGGGCGGAGGCGGCTCGCCGCGAGCTTTGGCGTACCAGCCGTCGCGGAGATCGGTGATGAAGAGCTTGGGCGAGAGCGGCTTGCCGGTGTTGAAGGCGGGGCAGTGACTCTGACACCGTCCACACTCGGTGCAGGTGGCAAGATCCAGCTCCTGCTTCCAGGTGAGCTGGTCCACCTTGGCCAGCCCGAAGTGATCAGCCTTCTCGATGTCCAGCGTAGGCAGGCGCCGACCGGCCGGCTCCAGGCTGCGGAAGAAGACGTTAGGAGCAGCCGTGAGGATGTGCAGGTGCTTGCTGTGGGCGAGATAGACCCCAAAGCCGGCGATCAGCCCCAGGTGAGCCCAAAGGAAGAACTCGTGCCACGCCCAAATCCCCTCCCCGTGCACCCCCCGGAAGAGCTGGGAGACCGCGGCGGACACCGGCCGCAGATTGACCAGGTGGTCGGTGCCGGCGGCGATCTGGGTTCCGTAGAGACCCAGCTGGGTCAGGATCACCAGAGCGATCAGGACCAGGATGATGGTGGCGTCCCCTTGGTGACTGCCCTGAAATCGCCGCGGCCGCAGCAGGTAGCGATTGAGCGCGGCCACCGCCAGTCCGGTCAGCACAGCCACCGCCAGGAGGTCCTGGGCGAAGGCCACCGGGCCCCACCAGAGCTGCTGCTCCAAGTTCAGCGGCGGTACCAGGGCCTCGAGCCCCGCCTCCAGGATCTCCAGGTTGAGAATGACGAAGCCCCAGAAGATGAGGAAGTGGGCAAGCCCGCTCAAAGGCCAGCGCAGCAGTCGGCGCTGACCCAAGACGAAGACAACCACTCCCCATACCCGCTCTCTCAAGTGGTCGCGGCGCGGGTCAGGCTGGGCAGCACACATCGAGCGCCACAGTGGCCCCAGCCGGCGGACGAAGAAGAACCCGGCTACCCCGACTAGCAGCACCAGCGCGAACGGGTTGAGCCAGATCACGGGCGGTCGAAGCCCACCGCAACCAAGAAGAGGGCGGCGCCCAGGAGGAAGATCGCGACGGCGAGCACCCAAAACCAATGCGGCTCCTCCATCCAGAAGGGGCCTCGGCGCTGGTGTGCGCCGGCCACCGAGGTGTTGGGATCCCTCGACGGCCCGCCCTCGGCCGGGGATGGGGGAGCGCTCACCTGGGTGATGGTATAGCTCGATCCAAGCTGGGCAAGGAGCTCGTTTACCGCCCCGACCACTTGGCCGAGCGCTTCTCCAGGAACGCCGAGATCCCCTCTTTCGCATCGGCGCTGCGGAAGGCTGAGTCGAACTCCTGCAACTCGAGGGCCAGCCCCTCGGGCAAGGGCTGGCCCAAGCCGCCGCCGACAGCCCGCTTGATCGCCGCCACCGCCAGCGGAGCCTGCTCCGCCAGCCTCCCGGCCAGCTCGAGGGCCGAGCTCTTCAGCTGATCCGGGGCCACCACCTGGTTGACCAGCCCCAGCTCGAGTGCTCTCTCCGCGTCGATTGGCGCCCCTGTGAGCAGCAGCTCCAAGGCCCGTCCCCGCCCTACCAGTCGCGGCAGCCGCTGGGTGCCCCCCCAGCCGGGGATGATCCCCAGCAGGATCTCCGGCTGGCCCACCTTGGCACTGGAGCTGGCCAGGCGCAGGTCACAAGCCATGGCCAGCTCCAGCCCGCCTCCCAAGGCAAACCCATTGATGGCGGCCACGATCGGATATCGCTGCTGCTCCATCTCCAGGGTCAGCCGCTGGCCGTCGGCGATCTTGCTCCGCGTGCCGTCCGGACCGAGGCTCAGGAACTCCCCGATGTCGGCTCCCGCCACAAAGAATTTCTGGCCGGCACCGGTCAGCACCGCGGCTCCCAGTGAGACATCCGCCTCCACCTCGGCAAAGGCGGATCTCAGCCCCTCCAGCACCTCCTGGCTGAGGGAGTTTGCGGGCGGGTGGTCGATGGTGATCCAGGCGACCCTGCCCTCCCGCTCCAGCCGGACCTGATCAGCCGTCTGCTCTCCTCCCGTTTCAATAAGCCTGGTGCCCGTGCCTTGTGTAGGCTAGCTCTGTGGCCGATCCCGAGGCGCCTTTGGAAGCCGCCGAGGTTTCGCTGCCGCCGGCTGAGGAGTTCGCCGGCCTCACCGACGAGCAGCTCCGGGAGCTGGTGCAGATGGTCGAGTCGGCAGAGCGCCGGATCCGCGAGCAGATGGCGCCCTTTCAGCTCCGCCTCACCCGACTGGCCAAGGATGCGGCGGCGGTCCAAACCGAGGTCCGTCGGCGCGAGCGGCAGCGCCACATTCAGTCCCGCAAGGAGGTGCGCGAGCAGGTCAAAGAGGGAGATGCCCCGTCGCTGGCCCAGCTGATCGAGGCCGAAGCGCCGCCCTCCTTCGGCGAGCCCGCCTTCTTAGAGCTGAGTTTTCTCCTGGAGAGCGGCGGACAGGTCGCACTCGGCTACCCCGGCAGCCGGACCCCGAGCCTGCAGATGACCGACGGCAGCGCCATCTCGACGGTGACCACCCTGGCCGAGGCTCGCGAGCTCTACCGGCAGGGGTGGGAGATCGGCGTACCCGCTAAGAGGGGGGTGCGGGTGCACACTCCCGGCACCCGCTTGGAGCGGTTGCTGGAGCCCGAGAACTGCTTCGTCCGCCCGGCGACCGGCACGGGCGGATCGGGCGGAGCGCCGGCTTGAGCCGGGTCATCGGACTCACCGGGGGCATCGCCAGCGGGAAGTCGACCGTGGCCCAGATGCTCGGTGAACGGGGGGCGTGGGTCGTGGACGCGGACCAGCTGGCCCGCGAGGTCGTGTCGCTCCACAGCCCGGCGCTGGAGGAGATCGCTCAGACCTTCGGCGAGGCGGTCCTCGCCAGCGACGGGTCCCTGGACCGCGCGCAGCTGGGCGAGGTGGTGTTCTCGGACGACTCAGCCAGAGAGCAGCTCAATGCGATCGTCCATCCCCGCGTGCTGGAGCTCAGCCGGGAGGAGATCCGCAAGGCTGCCGGGGCCGGCGCCCAGCTCATCGTCTACGACGTCCCGCTCCTCTTCGAGACCTCCCGCCAGCAGGAGTTTGACGGCACCCTGGTGGTCTGGGTCGACCCTCTGACCCAGCTCCTTAGACTCCGGCTGAGGACCGGGCTCGACGAGGACCAGGCTCGAGCCCGGATCGCCGCCCAAATGCCGCTGAGCCGCAAGCGTGAGCTGGCCAACTGGGTGATCGACAACAGCGGTAGCCTGGAGGCCACCAGAGCCCTGCTGGATGACCTCTGGCTGAGGACGCTCTCCGCGAGCAACTGATCGCTCGCCGGAGGCTGTCCGGTCCTGACCCAGTGCGCTATGCTCGGCGAACAAGCGTGCCCAGCCCCACTGACTTCTGGATCAAGGTGCCCAATCCGTTCTGGGGCGTGGAAACCGTCGGCTTCAGCGTCCGCTGCCCGAGCCAGACGGAGGCCGCCGGACTACCTGACATCCCCTTCTTCGTGGAGGGCGACGCACAGTCGATGGCTTCGCTGGACCATCCGCTGCGGCTCTTCCCGCTGCGGGAGCAATACGTCGACTGCGACGAGCTCGGGGAGGCCTACGGCTGGACCGATCCCATCAAGCTCACCGACGAGGTGATTGTGATGGCGTTTCGGGACCGCAGCCTGGAGCAGATCCTGCCGGATCCCAACCGAGCACTGCTCAACCGGCTCTCCAACCAGCTGGTGCTGCTGGCCTTCCCCTTCCTCCGCGACTGCGTCCGGGTTGCCGGGCTGCGCCTCAGCTCACCGATTTCGGTCAAGATCGGGTCGGACTCCTTTCCGGAGATCGACCTCTCCCTGCCGCTGGCTGAGATCGTCGAGGGGAACGGGACGCGCTCGCTGACTGAGCTCTGAGCGGGCGGGACTGACCGCCGGCTAGGCCTCTCGGCTCTCAAAGCTGACCAGCGCGAGCCCCAGCACCGCGACCATCCAGAGGGCGACCCAGACCAGGTACCAGACGGTCGGTCCGGAGGAAGACTCGAAGGAGCTGTTGAGACCCCGGATGGCCGCGGCGGCGAACGAATTGGGCTCCATGGCGTACACCGCCGCGTGCCACAGTCCGTCGGTGGGGAGTAGGAAGTGGGTGATCACCCCCACGTTGGTGATAGCGGCATTGTGAAAGACCTGGCCGAAGGCACCCGCCACCCCACCGAGCCACATTGCTCCGAAGGCAATCACCGCGATCACCCCGGCGGTGATCGCCGAGATGCGGGTGCTCAGGGCCAGCGTGAAAGTCAGCAGGATCAAGCCCTCGACCAATAGCGCCGCCTCCGCGGCGATCACCTGGGGCGGCCAGTAGCCGGTCGTCCAGCGAACCAAGCCGAACTCCAGCGTGGTCGAGAGCAAGGTGTAGACGGTGATCGTCAGGGAGAGGCCCAGCCACCTGCCCAGGACCAGCTCCCGGCGCCGGAGCGGGCGCGCCAAGAGACCCTGAGCGACCCCGGACTCCAACTCCCCGGCGATCGCCGGGGCCGCCAGGAAGGCGCAGGTCAAGGCCAGGACAAAGCTGAACATAAACATCACCAGCAGCAGCAGCTGGGCCGCCGCAGTGTGGATTTCGCCTTGGGTCAGGGGGTGGCCCGCCAAGTGCAGGCTCGGGACCCGCGAGAACCCCCAACCGGAGACCCCGATGACGATGGCGGTCAAGGCAAGGAGGGCCAGGACCAGTTTGCGTCGCACCAACTCGCGCCAGGTGAGACTGGCGATCACCCAGGTCGCCATCAAGCCGCCTCGATCAGTTGCAGGAAACGTTCTTCCAAGGTCTGCTGCCCAGGATCGACCGCGTAGACCCGACCGCCCGCCTCAACGATGGCGCTGACCAGGTCCGGCACCCGACCCGGATCGATCCCGGACACCGTGAGCCAGCCCTCGTCCTCGGTGATGGCGCCGAACGTTCTGAGCTGCTGACGGGCCTCTGTTCCGAGCCCGGTGCAGCGCACCCTGACCTGGGGCCGAGCCAGCAACTCGTCCAACCGGCCCGCGGCGATGACCCGGCCGTGGTCGACCACCGCCACCCGGTCACAGACCTGCTCGACCTCCGAGAGCAGGTGGGAGTTGAGAAAAACCGCCACCCCCTTCTCGCGCAGACCGCGGACTATCTCCCGGACGTCGTGGCGCCCGACCGGGTCCAGCGCCGAAGTCGGCTCGTCCAAGAGAACCAGCTGCGGGTTCCCGAGCAAAGCGACCCCCAAACCCAACCGCTGCTGCATTCCCTTGGAGAAGCCGGCGACCCGATCGTCGGCGCGTTCCGCGAGCCCCACCGTGGTCAAGGCTCCAGTGATCGCCTCGGGCCAGGAGGAGCGCTCCATCTGGGCCAACCGACAGTGCAGCACCAGTACCTCCCGGGCGGAAAGCCAGCCCTGGTAACGGAAGAGCTCCGGCAGGTACCCGACGGAACGGCGAGCGTCGAGGGAGCCCAGCGGCGATCCGAGCAACAGCCCTTCTCCGGAGGTGGGCTTGGCCAATCCCAAGAGCAGCTTCACCACGGTCGTCTTGCCGGCGCCGTTGGGGCCGAGGAAGCCGAAGACCTCTCCCCGGGGAACTGACATGCTCAGGTCGGTCACCGCCACGGTCTGGCCGTAACGCTTGGTCAACTGGCTGACGTGGATCGCGGGGCTGACCGAGAGTCCGGCGGGCGCTATCTCAGGTGGGTTACCACCTGCCCAGGACGGCTCGGTGTCCGCCTCAGCCACGGGCCAATCTCAGCACCGTACCGGAGTCCAGCAGCCCCCCGACGACACGGATCGTCCCCTGCTCTTCCCAGACCACAGCTGAGAGCAACGGACTCTCGGCATCGAACAGCACCGCCTGGTTGCCCTTGACCGTGGTGGGCTGAGACTGTCCCAAGTCGGTCAGGACGGGGATGGGCAAGCTGGTGATCGGGTTACCCAACTGGTGGATAGCCGTCGCCAGAGAAGTGGGCAGGAAGGGCAAGCTGAGCAGGTACTTTTCCAGCTGCGAGACGGTGATACCGGTCGAGTCCAGAACAGGTGGCTGCACCGCCATCAGCGCCAAGGTGGGCAGTGGGAGAGATGAGGCGGGCCTGGAAGTCGGCTGAGCGCAGGCACTCCCGGCCGCGCAGGCCTTCCGGTGCCCGCTGTGGTGAGCTCCGAACAGGTCCGAAAGTGAGAGCGGCAGGGAGCCGCTGCCGCTCCCGTACACCATCACCACGCCCGGCCCGACCGACTCGCGAAGCTCGGCCCCGTCGAATCCGGCCGGCAATGGCGGCAGTGCCACCCCCGCCGCCAGGGCGGCGGCCTGGGCGCTGGCGGCGCTGAAGGTGAAGGTAGAGCTCCAGCGGGGAACCAGGAAGAACGAGGGAGAACCAGTGACCCCCTGGGGCAGTGAGTCGGGCACCGAGATGGTCACCCCGGCCGCCGCTTCCGCTGCCGCGAGGTTGGGCTCGGGGGTGAGCTTCAGCTTCTCCGCCTGGGTCAGCTGACCAAATTCAGCTAGGTGGGGCAGCGCCAGCAACTCGCTCCTGGTAACCGGCAAGGATGCGACCTTGGTGGGCGCGAAGATCTGGGTCCACTGCACCCCGGCCAGGGCGGTGCCTGTGCCCGTCGCCAAGGCGAGTACGGCTATCCCCGCGACCACCGCGGCCGGTCGGCCGGGGTGGGTGAGACGGCGGGGCAGTCGATCGGTCCACGTGGCCTTGGGGCCAGGACCGGCGCTGACCACCCCGCGCAGGACCGCAGCCAAGGCCGCCTGCGAATCCAACTCCAGAGCCGCCTGCAGGGGAAGAAGCTGTCGAACGGCCGCCACGTCGTTGCGGAAGCTTAGAAGGCGGCTCGAGCAGCGAACGCAACCTTGGGCATGAGCCTTGACACGGTCAGGCACCAGCAGCGGCTCGTCGACGATCCGCCGCAGTTGTCCGTCAGCCGGATGAAACAGGGTCATCACAATCAACCTCCTTGCGTAGTGCCGCCTCGGCGCGCCGCAGGCGCACCCCCACCTGGCTCACGGGAATCGATAGGGCCGAGGCGACCTCGGAGTAGGAGAGGCCGCTGTACCGCAGCGTCAAAAGCGCGGCGTGGCGACGCTTGATGCGGCCTAGGGCCTCGCGGACCTCGCGCCGGGTCTCGGTGGCAAGGGCGACGGATTCCGGATTTCCGCAGGACACTCCTTCCTGGTCGGTCCGCAGCTCGCGCTGGAACCGCCGACGATCACCCCGCAGCCGGTTGAGGGCTCGATGGGCCGCGGCCAGCCGAAGCCAACCGGGAGCAGCTGGGTGACCATGGGGATGACGGAGGTGAAATTCGAGGAAGACCTCCTGAGCCACGTCCTCGGCGGCCGACTGCTCCAGGAGCACACGGGCTGCGACCCGCACCACCGAGGCGTATTCGGCTTGAAACAGCGCCTCGAAGCCAGCGGCCGCGGTGCTGGGCCGGGAATTGACCGGTTGGTTTCCCACTCTCAGCGGCCGAACCGGTGCGAGTCCGCGCGCAGTGCTCTCCACACCAAGTTCAGCACCACCGAGCCCCAGGATGTGACATCCATGAAAGCTGGTCGGCCGGCACGCAGCGGGCCGGCATCTCAGGTGCCGCGCTCTGTTCCGCGGTTACCCCGAGGGACTGGCGGATGGCGTAGCGGTGGCGGTCGCCGTGGCCTTGGCGGTGGCTTTCGGAGATGCCGACGCCGTGGGAGTCGGGGTCGCCGCCTGAATCGTCACCTGGGCGGTGGGGCACCCGAACGGCACGGGCTTGATCGAGATGGAGGGCGTCGGTGAAGCGGCCGGAGAGCCCTGGGCTTGGATCACGACGGCGGTTGTCCTCGGGCAGGGCGGGGTAACCGGGATCGCGGTCGGCGAAGCGGCCTTGACGATCAGGGCCACCAGCACGGCCAGGCCTCCGAGCAGGGCCGTGATAACAAACAGGACGGCTCCCCACTCCCGCTTCATGTAGTCCCGGTTCAACTCAGCTCAGGCTCCTTCACGGCCAATTCGTCCCCGCCACCTCTGCCAGGATAGCCAGCCCATGCTGCGCGCCTGCTGTTGGAGCCGGAGCGTGAGCGGCGGCCCCTGAGGCCGGCGGTACCTCTCGAGCGGTCTGGTCGACGAACTCTCGATGGCGCGGCGCAGGTCGAGGGCAGTGCTTCCCGGGAAGACCGTGACGGTTCGGGCCAGGTCATGACCACCGAAGTGGCTGTCACTGGAGCCGAGCGCTGCACCGAGTCGGTCCTGGTGCAGCCGGTAGAACTGATCGAGACCTGTGATCCGACCCTTGGTGGTCGGACAGGTGTGGCGGAGCTCGATGCCGTCGACGGGCAGCTGCCCGATCAATCGGCGCAGGCCGCCGGGGGAGATCGAGGCGAAATAGGTCGGCATCCAGGGGTGCGCCATGATCGCCAACCCCCCCCGGTCGTGGATGGCGGCGATGGTATCCCGCACCGGCATACCCATCCTTATCGGCCCGTCCAGGAAGAGTCCCAACACATGGACGTTGGCGGGCGATGAGGTGGTCACCTCCCCGCCCGCCACCACCTCAATCCCGTACTCCTGCGCGGCGCCCAGCGCCTCAGCGCAGCCGGAGAAGGTGTCATGGTCGGTGATCGCGACCACGCTGAGTCCCGTCCCGGCAGCGGCCGCGACCAGCTGTCGAGGGCTGACCATGCCGTCACTGGCTGTAGTGTGGGTGTGGGGATCGGCTACCCCATGGCCGAGCGGGATCGGAACGGTGGCGGTGAGCCGCCCCGGAGCCTGGCTCAGCGGCCGAGACCCGGTCCGACCGCCGAAGTAGGCGCCGGCCGATCTCCGTCGTCGGGATGGTCGTTCTCTTCTTCCGTCCCCGGCCGATTGCGCATGTTGAGGATCCGCAGGAAATCCTGGGCGCGGGCCATCGCCTTCCAGCGCTCTGGGTAGAAGTCCTGGGCCACAATGCTGGAGTCCTCCAGCCGCAGCACCGAAACACACCACTTGTTGAGGGTGTGCGAGACCTCTACCTCGAAATCTCCCTCCTGGCTGCGGTAGCGCAGAAGGTCATCACCGCGCCGCGGGCGTTGCATTGCCATTGCACTACCTGAAGTCGAATAGGTTTGAGGACGGGTTGCTCCGCACCGATTGCCATCTGGCTCGGCAGTATAACTCCGTCCGGCAGAGACTTTTGGTGACTAGAACAGAACAGTTGGAGGGCCGTGGATCGGACCGCCACGGAGCCCGTTAGCTCTCGTCCAACTCCAACTCTTGGATCCTGGCGTGCAGCATCGGTCCCAACTCGGGATCCCGCCAGACGATCTCGGCGTTGGTGGAGAGCCAGCTTTCCAGGGTGCCCACGTCGAGCAGTTGTCCGGTGAACTCCAGCCCCACCACCTTGCCCTTGGTTGTGAGCCGCCGGATGGCGTCCGTCAGCTGGATCTCGCCGCCGGCGCCGGCGGAGGTGGTCTCCAGCTCCGCCAGCACGTCCGCGGTGAGCACGTATCGCCCCATCAGGGCGAGATCGCTGGGGGCGTCTTGGGGCGTGGGCTTCTCGACGACATCGAGCACCCGGTAGACCGGTCCTTCGCCCTCCACCGCAGCGACCCCGTAGCGGGAGATCTCCTCTTTCGGGCAGCGCCGGAGCGCCAGCACCGTGCACCGCTCCCGCTGGTAGACATCGATCAGCTGCCCAAGAAGCGGTGGCGTGCCAGCGAAGAGGTCGTCAGGCAGCATGACCCCGATCGCCTCCTCTCCCTGGACGTGTGAGGCGGCGCACCAGACGGCATGACCTAGACCGAGTGGCTCCGATTGCTCGACGAACTCCATTCGGCAGAGCTGGGAGATCATCCTCACCCGCTGGGCTAAGTCGGCGGAGCCGCGGGCTTCGAGGGTCGCCTCGAGTTCGGGATCGGGGGAGAAGTGAGCTTTGATCAGCTCCTTCCCGGGGGCAGTGATGATCACCGCCCGCTCGATCCCGGAGGCCACCGCTTCCTCGATGCCCCACTGAATGGAGGGGCGGTCACCGACCGGGACCATCTCCTTGGGCATCGCCTTGGTGGCAGGAAGAAAGCGAGTGCCGAGTCCGCCAGCCGGCACCACGACCGTTCGAACTGCGCCCACGACCAGGGATTCTAGGGACGGGGCCTGATCGTCACGAGCAAAGAGGAGCCGTCCGGTCCCCTTTGAGGGCCGGACGGCTGGGCCGGGAAGGGGACCTAAACCTGCCCCGACGGAGCTGCGGCCCCGGTCCCAGCGGGAACCGCACCGCCCGGCTGGTGCCCGTTGCCAGAGCTGGTGGCCCCAGCCACCCGGGCTCCCAGCTCGGCGTCGACCTTGCTCCAGTAGTCGATCACCCGGGCCATCACCTGGGGCTCTACGCCCTGGCCGGCATGCCCGGCGATGTTGGAAACCAGTCGCTGCCGGGCCGGCTCGTCGAGAACCTTGCGGTAGAGCGTGCCCGGCTGTCCGAAGTCGTCATCGTCTCGGCGCTTGGTGTACGCCGCCCGCACGATCTCTCCAGCAGCCGTGTACCAGGTGGGCTCGGCCGTGGAGGGGTCCGCCTTCGGGCCGCCGTAGGAGTTCGGCGCGTAGACCGGATCACCCGGGTTGGAGTAGCGCATGGCGCCATCGCGGTTGTAGGAGTTGACCTCCGACCGGGGACGGTTCACCGGCAGTTGCAGGTAGTTGGTTCCAATCCGATGGCGATGCGTATCCGGGTAGGAGAAGAGCCGGCCGAGCAGCATCTTGTCTGGACTGGCGCCGATTCCGGCCACCATGTTGGCGGGCTCGAAGGCGGCCTGCTCGATCTCTGCGAAATAGCTGTCCGGGTTGCGGTCCAGCACCATCCGCCCGACCCTATGCAAAGGATGGTCGCCTTGCGGCCAGACTTTGGTGAGGTCGAAGGGGTTGAAGCGGTAGTCGGCGGCCTCCGCGAAGGGCATCAGCTGCACCGAGAGAGTCCAGCTCGGGTGGTCTCCGTGCTCGATGCTCTGGTGCAGATCGCGAATGTGGCAGTCGGGGTCCTCGGCCGCCATCGCCTGGCCCTCGGCCGCGGTGTAGAACTCGATGCCCTGATCGGTATGGAAGTGGTACTTGACCCAGTGCTTCTCGCCGGCCGCGTTTTCCCAAAGATAGGTGTGACTCGAGTAGCCGTTCATGTGGCGCCAAGTCTTGGGAATGCCACGGTCCGACATCAGGATGGTCACCTGGTGCGCCGACTCTGGTGAAAGCGTCCAGAAGTCCCACTGCATGTTGTTGTCGTGAGTGTGAGTGTCGGCCCGCCGTTTCTGGGAGTGGATGAAATCCTGGAATTTCTGGGGATCTCTGATGAAGAACACCGGGGTGTTGTTACCCACCATGTCGTAGTTGCCCTGCTCCGTGTAGAACTTCAAGGCGAAACCACGAGGGTCGCGCACGGAGTCGGAACTGCCCAGCTCGCCGGCCACGGTGGAGAAGCGCGCCAGCATCGGCGTGCGCTTACCCGGTCGCAGGAAATCGGCCCGGCAGAAAGATGTAACGTCGTCGGTCACCTCGAAGAAACCGTGCGCGCCACCACCTTTGGCGTGCACCACTCGCTCGGGCACCCGCTCGCGGTTGAACTGAGCCATCTTCTGGATCAGGTAGTGGTCCTGCAGGAGGATCGGCCCATCCGGCCCGACCGTCAGCGAATGTTCGTCGCTGGCTGCGGGGATCCCGGCGTCGGTCGTGGTCACTTTCGGACCTTCGCTCATGCTGTCCTCCTTCACTTCACTTTCCCACGGCTGGCCCTGAGGCGCCCACAGGCACCGCCTGACACTTCGGGCAAATGCCCCAATACGTCACCTCAGCCTCATCGATTTGATATCCGTAGTCGCTGATCGGTGCGAGGCACGGGGCGTGGCCGACTGCGCAATCCACATCGGTCACTCCGCGACAGCTGCGACAGACCAGGTGATGGTGGTTGTCAGCCACCCGCATCTCGAAAAGTGCGGGGCTCCCTGCTGGCTCAATCCGGCGGACAAGGCCAGCCTGGCCCAGCACCCCTAGCGAGTCGTAGACCGCCTGCAGGGAGATCGATCCTAGACGCGCTCTAGAGGCGTGCGCTAGCTGCTCTGCACTGGCGTGACCCAGCTCTTGGAGAAGGTCCAGAATTGCCACTCGGAGCGCCGTAACCCGTTCGCCGGAAACCCGGATCCGCTCATTGGGGCTGACCCTAACCTCGAGTGGCACCTACTCATGCTACCAGGAAGACTGGACTCGCTCAGTTAATTGTATGACGCTGCCAAAGCGGATAGCCTTTGAGACAGCAACTTAGGACCCGGCAATCGCTCACGCCGCAGCAGGGGACCGGTAGGCTCGGGCCATGCCTTCTGGGGGTGACCGCAGTCGCTGGGGTCGCCATAGGGCGGAGTGGAGCGGATGATGACCCGACTACATGCATTCGTTGGGAATGTCCTGATGCGTCACGACACCCGCCCGCACGGTGACCGGAATCCAGGGCTCGACATTGCCACCCGTCGCGTAGTGCGCCGCGAGGACGTAGACACCCGCCGGCAGCACGAAACGGTACCTTTTGTTCTTGCCCACTGACTGGGAGCCCGACCTAACGGTGGGCAGGACGTTGCGCGAGACTCCGGCTGATTCAGGTACGACCTTCGTCACCCCGCGCAAGGCGACCACAGTTCCAGCGACAAAACCCTGGGGTCCGCCTCTGGCGATTCCGTTGCAGGCCTGGATTTTTCCTACGACGACTCCGTCGCCCACAGGAACTGAGGTGGTCGAGGCGACTGCTGGGGACGGGTGATTGGTGGAGCTATGTGGTTCTGCGCATCCGGAGAGCACGACCGTCACGATTACGCACGCAACCGGACCAACCCAGCGTGCACGCTTGGCCCCGCCGCGTCTAGTCACGTCGCTGATTCGCATCGCTCTGCGCCGACCGTGCACCGTTCTCATCTTTCACTAGCGCTCGGTCGAGGGTAGCGCGATTCGACCTAGCCCGCCGGCGCGATCGGGAGCACACCCCGCATCATTCCGCCCCTTGAGTTTGCATTTCTGGACGGCGGGGTCGTGTCGCCTGTCGTCTATGCCTATGGGTCCGCTGTGGTTGCCCGCCCCGCCGGCGGAGTCGCGGTCACTCCTCGACGACAGCATCCCGCGGCCGGAGCAGCATCGCTACCAAGGCAACCCCGGCGACCACACCGCCCAAACCGATCCATACCGGAGCAGGTACCTGCCGGGCGACGCGCCAGAACTCTCCCCAGGGGTCTTCCATGGCGTCCGCGAAACTGATGGTCACAGTCCCCGGGCGCGCCTCGGCCAGAGCGCGCTCGTACAGTCGGGCTCTGGTCACCGGATGGAGCGGGGTCGGCGCCAGGGCGTCGACCAGCAGCACCGCGGTGCGCGCGATCGCCCTGGCAGCGGGATCGCTGGTCGGGGCGGGCGCCTCCCCTTCCAACCATCCAGCGATCTCACCCGCGAGCCGCTTGTCTTCTTTGCTGGTCACAGGCTCATTCCTCTCCTTCGCCCTCGTCGCCGCCGCCCATCGCCAGGTACGGTGGTGACTGGAATTCGGGCCCGAGCCGCCGCTCCAAGGAGCGCAGGCCGCGGAAGATCAGTAGCTTGACTGCGCCTTCGCTCTTACGCATCACCCGGCCGACCTCAGCGTTGCGCAGCCCGGTGCCGAAGCGCAGCGTGATCGCCTGGCGCTGGTCCGGCGAGAGTTGCCGTACCGCTGCCTGGATGCGCTGGACCTGTTCCGAGCGAATAGCGGCGTCCTCTGGCCCCTCGCCGGGGTCCACCATGTTCTCTGGGAGAGTGATCCAGCCCTGGCGACGGTGCTCGCGCATAACCAAGTTGGCGGCCACCCGATACAGCCAGGCCGAGTAGGGGACTCCCCGCCATTCGAACCGGCCAATCTCTGCGTAGGCCCGCATGAAGGTTGTGGCGGTGACGTCCTGGGCCCGCTCCCAGCTGCCGGTCTGGTGGTAGGCGAACGCGTGGATCTGGTCGACGTATCGGTCGTAGAGCTTGGCGAACTCCGCCGGGTCGTGCTTGGCCGCTTCCACCAGTCGACGCTCCTCCTCCAGCTGCTCCGTGGGACGAGTGCTGGGGCGGCGCAGGCGAGGAAAGCGGCGGGACTTGCCCGCTCCGGGCTCCGGCTGGACACCGTCATCCATTGATGACAATTCAGGGGACCGGGCCACGGTTACGCTCCCCCGGCGGGGGCACTGGCGTGGCGGCGGGGCTCAATGCCCAGAACTTGGCCAGATTCGGCAAAGGCCTCGAGGGCTCGATCCAGTTGGGCCCGGCTGTGGGAGGCGGTGACGATAGTGCGGACCCGGCCGCGGTCCTGGGCGACGGTCGGGAATCCGATCGCGGTGACGAAGACCCCCCTCTCTCGCAGCTCCTGAGAGAGCTTGACCGCCCGCTCAGCCGCCCCCACGATCACTGGGGTGATCGGGGTCTCGCTGTGACCACAGTCAAAACCCAGGGCCTCCAGCCCTGCCTTGAAGTAGCGGGCGTTCTCCCAGAGCCGAGCCTGAAGCTCGGGCTCCTCCTCCATGACCGCGAGCGCGGCGATGCAGGCGGCGACCACGCCGGGTGGGTGGGAAGTGGAGAAGAGGAAGGGCCGCCCGCTGTGGATCAGAGTGTCGCGCAGCGCCTGAGAGCCGGCCACGTATCCACCAAGCACCCCGACCGCCTTGCTCAAGGTGCCGACCTGGACCTCTACTCGACCCTCCAGCTGGAAATGGTCGACGGAACCCCGGCCGTTGCGTCCCAGAACCCCGGAAGCGTGGGCGTCATCGACCATCACCGCCGCGCCATAGGCCTCTGCCAGGGCAACGATCTCCGGCAGCGGGGCGATATCCCCATCCATGCTGAAGACTCCATCGGTCACGATCAGCACCCGGCGGCGGCCGTCTTTGCCGGCCTCGCTCAGCCGTTGCTCCAGGCCCTCCATGTTCTTGTGGGGGAACAGGTAGCGACGGGCCTTGGTGAGCCGGATCCCATCGATGATGCTGGCGTGATTGAGCTCGTCGCTCACAACTGCATCGGCCTCGCCTAGCGTCGCCCCCAGCACCGCGAGATTGGCGGTGAATCCGCTCTGCAGAGTCAGCGCCGCCGGGGTCCCCTTGAACAGAGCCAGCTTGGCCTCCAGCTCCTCGTGAAGCAGCTGGGTCCCGGCGATGGTGCGAACCGCGCCGGAGCCCGCGCCCCACTTCTTGGTAGCCGAGACTGCCGCCTCGATCAGGCGGGGGTGGGTGTTGAGGCCCAGGTAGTTGTTGGAGCAGAGGTTGATGAAACGCCGGCCGTCGATCTCGACCTCCGAGTCCTGCGGGCTCTCGAGCACCGTGAGCGGGTGCCATCGGCCTTCCTGGCGGAGCTGGGCCAGCTCTCCGTCCAGGCTCTCCTCGAAGTCAGTCATCACCAGCCACCTTCCGGAGGATAGAGCACCACCTTGCCCACCTCCGCGGTCCCGGCGAGCTCGAAGGCGTGCTCGAAGTCGAGAAGCGACACCCGGTGGGTCAGGATGGGGCTGACGTCGACCCGACCGGAGCTGAGGTAGGCCCCGGTCTCGTCCCATGTCTCGAACTGGCGCCGTCCGGTGATCCCGAACAGGGTTATCCCGCGCATCACCACCTCGCTGGAAAGGTCCAGGGACAGTTCGCCGTCCCCCAGTCCCAAAAGACTGATCCACCCTCCGGGTCGAATCACGGCCAAGGCTCCTTGGATGAGGAGAGGATGGCCGGACATCTCCAAGACCACGTCGGCCTCACCACGGCAGGCTGCCCGGAGGCTAGCCGCGAGATCGGTAGTCGAGGAGGTGTCGACCAAGGCGTCCGCCCCCATCTGCTCAGCGATCTTGAGCCGTCCGGGCACTCGATCGACCGCCACCACCGAGCGGGCGCCCTCGGCGCGGGCGACCCCGACTGCGGCACAGCCGATCGGGCCGCAGCCCGTCACCACCACCACCTGGCCTTTGAGTTCGCCCTGGGCGGCGGCGTGCACGGCGTTCCCCATCGGCTCCTGGAAGGCCACCACCGCCGGGTCCAGGGTGGGCGGCGCCACCCGGCAGTTGCGGGCCGGAACGATCACCCGCTCGGCGAATACCCCATCAACGTCCACCCCCAGAATTCGGGTGTTCTCGCAGACCTGGTAGTCGCCCCGCAGGCACTGGGGACAGGTCAGGTCGACCAGGTGACTCTCGACTCCCACCAGGTCGCCCACTCGGGGGGTCTCCACCCCCTCCCCAACCGCCAGCACCATACCGGCCATCTCGTGCCCCAACACCCTAGGCGGGTGCACCCGACCGGCCGCCCAGGGGTTCCACTTCAAGATGTGCAGGTCGGTCCCGCAGATGCCGGCGGCCACCAGCTGGAGCTGCGCCTCCCCGGGGAGGGGCGCACGCTCTGGGACTGTAGCCCAGGAGGCTCCCGGTCCGGGAGCGGGCTTGACCACCGCTTGCAACTGATGTGCGCCTCCGTGGGCCTCAGGAGGGGCCAAGGACGTTCGCCTAATCATGCGATGACCGCAGGCTGCGGGGCTGGGATGGATCGGCTATGGTGGGCTGAGAAGCGTGGCGCAGCAGCGCCACGGTCAGCTGTGGAATGAGGGAGGGCCTGAGATGGTCAGGGCCTACATCTTGATGACGCTCGAGCCGGGCAAGGCGATTGACGTCGTCAAGCGGTTGCGCGACGAGAAGGGCGTGAGCCAGGTCGACGCCATCACCGGGGAGTTCGACGCCATCGCCCAGGTGGAGGCGCAGGACGTCAAGGGAATCGGCGCCTTGATCGTGGACCAGCTCCAGGGCGTGAGCGGAGTGGTCAGAACCATCACCTGCCTGGCGGTCGAGTAGGCCGCTCCACCAGATCACCAAGTCTGGCTCTGACCGAGCTGGTCAGCTGAGGTAAGGAGCCGCGCCGCACCCCTGCTGGGCGGCGTCCATCACCACCTCGCTCACGGTGGGATGGGCATGAATCACCTCGCCCAGCTCCGCCATGGTGAAGCCGTCGGTGATGGCGACCCCCACCTCATGGATCAGCTCGACGGCGTGCGGCCCCATGATCGTGGCGCCCACCAGCAAGTCAGTCCGGGCGTCGGCGACCAGCTGGACGTAGCCCTCTGACTCGCCCTCGGCCAGCGCTTTGGCCTCCCCCACGAAGCGAGCCTGACCCAGTTTGATCTCTAGGCCCTGCCGCTTGGCTAGGTCCGCATTCAGACCTACCGTGGCGATCTCGGGACAGGTGAAGATGCAGTTGGGCACCACGGTTCGGTCGAGAGGCCGCTGGGGACCGTGCCCCAGAGCGTTCTCCACCGCGCGGGCCGCCTCGGCCGAGGCTAGGTGCGCCAGTTGCAATCCACCGATGCAGTCGCCGGCGCCCCAGATCTTGGGGTTGGCCGTCTGAAGCAGTTCGTTGACCTGCAGCTGGCCCTGTTGATTGAGCTCGACCCCCGCCTCCTCCAGCCCAATTCCCTTGGTCTGGGCCGCCCGCCCAACCGCCACCAGCACCAGGTCGCTCTCTATTTCAGCGCCGCCCGAGAGCACCGAGCGGACGATCTTCTTCCCGTACTCCAGCGACTCGACCCGGGATTCCAGGTGCACCTTCACCCCATCCGCCTCCAGCAGTCGCTGGAACTGCTGGGCGGTGCGCCGGTCCACCCCGGTGAGCAGCTGGGGCAGAAGCTCGACCACGGTCACCTCCGTCCCCAGTGGAGCGAAGAGGCTGGCAAACTCGCAACCGATCACCCCGCCGCCGATGATCAGCAACCGCTGGGGGATCCGATCCAACGTCCAGACCCCATCCGAGGTGATCACCTGCTCCTGGGCCATGTCGATCCCTTGCAGTCCCGAGGGCTCGGTCCCGACGCAGATGATCAGCTGGTCGTAGGGAAAGCTCTCCCCTCCGGCTAGCACCCGGTCGCCCTCCAGGCGGCCCTCCTCCTGCACCACTTTGACCTGGTGTCGCTTGCAGGCGGCCTCGACCCCCCGGCGCATCTTGAGCACGATCTCGTCCTTGCGGGCCTGCATCTTGGGGAAGTCGAAGCTGAGCTCCCCGACCCGGAGCCCGAAGTCGTCGGCGTGCTGGATCTTGCGGGCTAAAGCCGAGATCGCCAGCAGGGCCTTGCTCGGAACACAGCCTCGATTGAGGCAGGTGCCACCCAGCTCCCGGCGCTCGATCAGCACCACCTGGGCTCCCAGCTGGGCGGCGCGCAGGGCCGCCACGTCGCCGGCGGGACCCCCACCCAGGACCACCACCCGTGGGCTCAACTACCACCCTCAGCCGGAGCCGACTCGGTGACAGGGAGCCCGGCGAAAGCCTGCTGCAGGAGCTGCTCCTGCTCTATCAGGTGTGCCCTCATCGAGCCCTCGGAGGGGGCGGCGTGCTGACGGCGCCCGGCGTAGCCGGTCCTGACCGAGGCGGGCAGGAGCTCCCGCAAGCGGGGGTAGATGAAGGAGAAGGCGCCCATGTTGCGCGGCTCCTCCTGCACCCAGATCAGCTCCTCCAGCTGGGGATAGCTCCGCACCAGCTGCTCCAGCTGGGTGGCTGGGAAGGGATAGAGGAGCTCCAGCCTTGGGGTTGACACGGTGTCGGCACCCAGCTGCTCACGGCGGGCGGCCAGCTCCCAGGAGATCTTTCCGGTCGAGAGCAGCAGCCGACGCACGACCGAGTGGTCGGCTCGGGGATCGTCCAGCACCTCCATGAAGCGACCTTGGGCCAGCTCCTTTGGCGCTGAGCCCACCGCTGCCAGGCGGAGCCCGCTCTTGGGAGTGAAGAGGATCAAGGGACGCCGCTCCTCGGTCAACGCCTGGAGCCGGAGGATGTGGAAGTACTGAGCGGCAGTGGTCGGGAAGGCGATCCGCAGGTTCCCCTCCGCTGAGAGCTCGAGGAATCGCTCGATCCGGGCGCTGGAGTGCTCCGGCCCACTGCCCTCATAACCGTGGGGAAGGAGGAGGGTCAGTCGTGACTCCTGATTCCACTTGGCTTGGCCGGCGGCCACGAATTGGTCGACCACCACCTGGGCGTTGTTGAAGAAGTCGCCGTACTGGGCCTCCCAGAGCACCAACGCCCGGCGCTCGGTCACCCCGTATCCGTACTCGAACCCCAAGGCCGCCATCTCGGAGAGGGGGCTGTTGTAGAGCTCGATCAGCGCCTTGGCCTGGGGCAGGTGCTGGATGGGCGCGTACTGCTCGCCGGACCTGGTGTCGGTGAGCATCAGGTGGCGCTGGCTGAAGGTCCCTCTAACCGTGTCCTGGCCGGTGAGGCGGATCGGCACCCCCTCGGTCAGCAGTGACGCCAGCGCCAGCGCCTCGGCTTGGGCCCAGCTCACCCGGCCGCCGTCTTGGAAGGCGGTCACCCGCTGGCCCAGCTGCCTGACCAGCTTGGGATTGATCTGGAATCCGGATGGCAACTCGACCAGCTGGTGGTCCAGCTCCTGGAGCGTGTCGATCGCTACCTGGGTCGATATCGAGGGCAGTTGGCTCAACTCCTCCATGGTCCCCGCCGGTTGGGCCGCCTCCAGCAGAGCCGCGCCCTGCTGGGTGGTCTGGGCATGGGCGCTGACCATCTGCTGATAGGCAGCGACCTGCTCCTGCTCCACCTGCTCTTTGCTGCGAACTCCGCGCTCGACGAGGAGGGCGCCGTACACCTGCACCACGGGAGGATGCTGGCGAATCCGCTCCATCATCAACGGCTGCGTGTAGGCGGGCTCATCCCCCTCGTTGTGGCCGAAGCGGCGGTAGCCGATCAGGTCGATCAGCACATCCCGGTGGAAGGTCTCCCGGTAGCTCACTGCCAGCCGGGACGCGTCGAGGCTCGCCTCCACGTCGTCCGCGTTGACATGGATGATCGGGATGTCATAGCCCTTGGCCACATCGCTGGCGTAACGAGTCGAGCGACCTTCCAGGGGATCGGTGGTGAAACCGATCTGATTGTTGGCGATGATGTGGATGGTTCCGCCCACCCGGTACCCCGGAAGCCCCTGGAGGTTCAGGGTCTCGGTCACTACCCCCTGCCCGGTGAAGGCGGCATCGCCATGGATCAGGACCGGGACCGCCACGTTGGTGTCCTGGCTCGCCACCGTTCCCCGGTCCCGGGTCTGAAGCGCCCTGGTTCTCCCCTCGACCACGGCGTCGACCACCTCCAGGTGGCTCGGATTGTGGGTCAGCACCACCCCGACCTCGACGCCCTGGGGAGTCGGGTAACTGCCTTCCGCGCCGTAGTGGTACTTGACGTCGCCGGTGCTGGCGCCGCCGAGATAGGCGCCGCTCTCAAACTCGGCGATCATCTCCCCCAAGGAGCGCCCGACGATTCTGGTGGTCACGTTGAGGCGGCCTCTGTGAGCCATCCCCAGGACCACCTCGCGGGTCCCCGCCTGGGCCAACAAGGAGATCGCCTGCTCCAGCATCGGGACCAAGGCGTCCAGACCCTCCAATGAGAAGGTGTGCTGCCCCAAGTACGTCTTGCGCAAGAAGCGCTCGAAGGCGTCCACCTCGGCCAGGCGGGTGAACAGCTCGAGCTGCTGCTCGGAAGAGAGGGGGGTCCGGTGGACCCCAGACTCGATCTGCTTCCGGAGCCAGACCCGCTGCTCATGGCTGGAGATGTGTTCGATCTCGTAGGCGATGGTCCCGCAGTAGGTCTGGCGCATGTGCGGCAGCGCCTCGGCCAGGGTGTCGCCGGGGACCATAACGCGCATCATCCAGGCCGGCACCGCAGCCATCAATTCGGGGGTGAGCTTCACCGTCTCCGGCTCCAGGGCGGGGTCCCCGGGAGGCTCGCTTCCTAGCGGATCGAGGTGGGCCGCGAGGTGGCCGTGGGTGCGGTGGGCCTTGACCAGCGACATCCCTGCCGCCACCGCGTACATCAGCTCCTGATTGGCCGGCAGGTTGGGAGCAGTGGGGTTCGATGTGATCCGGGGTGCGGCCGTGGGCAGTGCCGGCAGCGTCACTCCCAGGCTCTGGGCTAGGACCTCATAGAACTGGTCGCCTCCCTGGAGCAGCTGCTCCAGCCGGCGCAGCAGCAAGCCTGACTCCACCCCTTGGATCAGCCGGTGATCGTAAGTGCTGGTCACGGTCGTCACCGGAGACACCACTAGACCAGCTGCCGATCGATCGTCCAGCGGAGTAAGCCCCGGCGCGATTCCGATCGCTCCAACCGCGATGATCGCCGACTGACCGGCCATCAGCCGGGGTACCGAGGCCATTGTCCCGACTCCCCCGGGATTGGTCAGGGTGATCGTGGCGCCCTCCAGATCGGAAACCTGGAGAGACCCGGACCTGGCCTTGCCGACCATCTCGTCGTACCGCTCCCGGAAGGTCGGGAAGTCGAGCCCTTGGGCCCCCTTCAGCACCGGCACCATCAGGAAGCGGCTGCCGTCCTTCTTCTCCACGTCGACGGCCAGCCCCAGGTGGACGCCCCGGTGCACCACCTTCTGGGGGACCCCTCCGACCCGGTCGAAGCTGGTCGAGAACACCGGCATCTCGCGAGCAGCCCAGGTGAGCGCGAAGGCGATCAGGTGGGTGTAGGAAAGCTTCAGCTGGGGTTCGTGCGCGGCCAATCCCTCATTCAGCTGACGACGCCGGACTTCCAGCGCCAGCACCTCGATGGTCCGGAAGCTGGTGGCGGTCGGAATGCCCAGGCTCTCCTCCATCGCCTGGACCAGAGCCAGCCGGGCCCCCTTGATCGGCTCGGTCTCCCGGGTGCCTGTCGAGCTCGAGCTGGTCGCCCGGGTCGCGTTTACGTCGGAGCCTCGCACCAGCCCTGAAGGGCCGGTCCCTTGGACCGCACCCAGTTCCACGCCCTGTAGCGCCGCCCGGCGTCGGGCCAAGGGAGTCGCCCCGACCAGTGCCGCGCTAGCAGTCTGGTCAGTTGGCTGCGCCTTGGCAGACTCGGCCAGTGTCGCCCTCTCTGTCTCTTGAACTCCGGCAGTCGAACCGGTGATCCGCGCCAGGATCGTCCCGGCGGCCACCGTCTCACCTTCCGGGACCAGGATCTCAGTGACCACTCCAGTCGCTGGCGAGGGAACTTCCGCGTCTACCTTGTCGGTTTGGATCTCGACCAGGGTCTCGCCGACTGTGATTTGGTCGCCAACCTGCTTGAGCCAGCCGCCGACCACCCCCTCGGTGACGGACTCGCCCAGGGCGGGCAGGGGTACTGGGATCACCTCTGGGCTGGCGGTCTCCGCGAGGGCCACAGCTTCGAGCGACGTCTCCGCTTCGGCAGCCGGCGGAGCTCCAGGCGGAGGTGGAAGCGGCGCCTGGCCATTGCTGGGCTTGCCGAGCTCGATCTCCGCCAGCCCGGCGCCGACTGCCACTGTCTGGCCCTCCTCGGCGAGGATCCGTGACAGCGTTCCCGATTCCGGTGAGGGCACCTCCGCGTCGATCTTGTCGGTCTGGACCTCAACTAGGGTCTCGCCGGCAGCCACCTGGTCGCCGACGCGCTTCCGCCAGCTCCCAACCACCCCCTCTGTGACCGATTCGCCCATCTGGGGAAGGGTCACCTCCAGGGTTCTCTTCGGCACCGAATCTCCTGGCTAAACTGCAACGAAGCCGACGATCTGGGCCCCTTTGCTAACCAATTCAGTTAGCTCTATATGAGATTCTAGGCGAGGCAGGAGAAGCCCCGGGCAGGGGCTTGACTCCGAGGGTCTAAGGGCCCAAGATATTGCGCCTAGGGACTGTGGCAACCACCACATGTTGTCCGGCAGCCCCCTAGGCTTACCTCAAAACCCCACTCGTCCTGCCAGGAGGGAATCCCAGTGGACCGATCTGCGAGCGACCCAGAACCAGCCTCCTCCGCCTCGTCGAGGGGCGCCCACGCGCCGACCAAGAGGTCAGCCGGGCAGCCCCCTGCCAAGCCGGCCGGAGGCCTCGGCCTGCAGGTCGAACGACGCTTCAGCGAACCAGGAGTGCACCCGTTCGAAGCCATCGAATGGGAGCAGCGCACAGCCATCATCGCCAACGAAAAGGGCGAGACGGTCTTCACTCAGGAGAACGTCGAGGTTCCGGCGTCGTGGTCCCAACTGGCCACCAACGTTGTGGTCTCCAAGTACTTTCGTGGGCTCCAGGGCAGTCCCCAGCGCGAGTCCAGTGTCAAGCAGCTGATCTCCCGGGTGGCGGACACCATTAGGGAGTGGGGTCGCGACGGCAACTACTTCGCCACGGAAGAGGATCTCAACACCTTCCATGCCGAACTGTGCGCAATTCTGGTCAACCAGATCGCCGCCTTCAACAGCCCGGTCTGGTTCAACCTGGGCGCTGATCCCAATCCCCAGGTGAGCGCCTGCTTCATCAACTCGGTCGAGGACACCATGACCTCGATCCTCACCCTGGCCAAGACTGAGGGGATGCTCTTCAAGCACGGCTCCGGCACTGGCACCAACCTCTCCTCAATCCGCTCCTCGGTGGAGCACCTGGCCAGCGGCGGAACCGCCAGCGGACCGGTCTCCTTCATGAAGGGATTCGACGCCTTCGCCGGGGTGATCAAGTCCGGAGGCACCACCCGCCGGGCAGCCAAGATGGTGATACTCAACGCCGACCACCCGGACATCGTCGACTTCATCAACTGCAAGGTGAAGGAGGAGCGCAAGGCCTGGGCGCTCATCGAGGCCGGCTACGACGGCGCCTTCACCGGCGAGGCTTACGCCTCCGTCTTCTTTCAGAACTCCAACAACTCGATCAGGGTCACCGACGAATTCATGCGCGCCTTTCTAGAAGACAAGGAGTGGCGCACCTACGCGGTCACCGACAAGAATCGGGTGGTGGGCACCTACCAGACCCGCGACCTGATGCGTCAGATCGCCGACGCCGCCTGGGCCTGTGGCGATCCGGGACTTCAGTTCGACACCACCATTAATGAATGGCACACCTGCCCCAACTCGGGGCGGATCAACGCCAGCAACCCCTGCTCGGAGTTCGTCTTCCTGGACGACACCGCCTGCAACCTTTCCAGCATCAATTTGATGAAGTTCCTCTCTCACGACGGGAGCTTTGACGCTGACGGTTACCGCCACACCATCCGCATCATGCTGACCGCCATGGAGGTGATGGTGGGCTACGCCACCTACCCCACCGAGCGGATCACCATCAACAGCCACAAGTTCCGTCCTCTGGGCCTTGGCTACGCCAACCTGGGTGCGGTGCTGATGGCGTTGGGTCTGCCTTATGACAGCCCCCAGGCCCGTGACTACTCAGGCGCTTTGACCGCCATCCTCACCGGTGAGGCCTACGCCCAGTCAGCTCGGATCGCCAAGGAAGTCGGACCGTTCGAGGGCTACGAGGTCAATCGTCAGCCGATGCTGCGGGTGGTCGAGAAGCACCGCGGTGCCGCCTACAAGATCTCCGACGAGAGTGCTCCGGCGCCGCTGTTGGCGGCGGCCCGCACCGCCTGGGACGACGCCCACGAGCTAGGCGCCGTGCACGGCTACCGCAACTCCCAGGCGACGGTACTGGCTCCAACCGGAACCATCTCCTTCATGCTCGACTGTGACACCACAGGTGTGGAGCCTGACATCGCGCTGGTCAAGTACAAGAAGCTGGTGGGTGGCGGACTGCTCAAGATGGTCAACGGAACAGTACCCTCAGCGCTGCGGAAGCTGGGCTACGGAGAAGAGGCGGTCTCCGCCATCCTGGCCTACATAAACGAGCACGACACCATCGAGGGTGCGCCCCACCTCCGTGAGGACGACCTGGCCGTTTTCGACTGCGCCTTCCCGCCGGCAAACGGTCAGCGCTCCATCACCTGGCAGGGACACGTGCGAATGATGGCGGCGGTCCAGCCGTTCATCTCGGGGGCCATCAGCAAGACGGTCAACCTGCCCCAGGACGCAGCACCGGAGGACGTGGAGCAGGCCTACACCGACGCCTGGAAGCTGGGGCTGAAGGCGATCGCCGTTTATCGCGACGGCAGCAAGCGCAGCCAGCCGCTCTCCACGTCCCGCAAGCAGGCCAATTACAACGGTCAAGAGAAGGATGAGCCGGCGGCGCGGCCCGCCCGCCATCGGCTGCCTTCCGAGCGCGCGGCGATCACCCACAAGTTCGACATCCAGGGTCACGAGGGCTACCTCACGGTCGGCCTGTACGAGGACGGCCAGCCGGGCGAGATCTTCCTCAAGATGGCCAAAGAAGGCAGCACCCTCAGCGGCATGATGGACTCGTTTGCCACCTCGATCTCGGTGGCGCTCCAGTACGGAGTTCCTCTTCGACTGTTCTGCGCAAAGTTCGCCCACACCAGGTTCGAGCCTGCAGGGTACACAGGAAACCCCGAGATTCCGATCGCGAAGTCGATCGTCGACTACATCTTCCGGTGGCTGGCGGCGCGGTTCCTTTCCGCCGAGGACCGAGACGCGCTGGGAATCATCAGCCGCCGAGAGGAGAGCGAAGATCTGGCGGCGGTATCCGGCACCGCCGCGCTGTCTCCGCTCACTGTGACCTTGCCGCCCGCTCCTGGGCAGGCCAGCGCGAAGCAACTGTCGTCAGAGTTGACGTTCCGCAACCAGGAGGACGCGCCTTCTTGTTCGGACTGCGGCTCTCTCATGGTGCGCAACGGCGCGTGCTACAAGTGCATGAACTGTGGGAGCACGTCTGGCTGCTCCTGATGGGAGGCATTTTCGAGTTAATCGCTAAGCCCTTGCGAGTGTCATAGCGAAGAGGCGTCCGAGGCAAACTCGGGCGCCTCTTTCTATTTCGAAGCTAAAATCGGAGCATTTGATCTTACTGAGCCCACGCAAAGCGCCCGAAAGGGGTAAGAGAGGCATCTTGCGGGCGCGCAGCATCCAAGGAGATAGGATGCCGATTATCGGGGACGACCTAAAGGCTGTTTAGGGGCCTGCGCGAGCTCGACCGTTTGGCAGTGGGCTAGCTGGAGAGTCTATGGCGACCAGCACCAGCAACTGATTGCGCCGGCGGCGCTTACGGCTGGCTCTCGCTACTACCCTCCGTGCTCCAGCACCAGCCTCACCGCCCGCTCCCGCAGCTCTTGCTGGAACCTCGTCGTGCTTGTCATCTCTCCATCCTCTCAACGAATGGAGTCTCCAACTTTCCCGGGGCGGTTCAGGTAGCCGAAATCAGTTGCAAGAGTAGACGGTCGGTGAGATGCTTGAGGCATGAAGATCGAGGATGTCCAAGTTCACTTCGAGCGGGTAATCCAGGAGGTAGAGCGAGCCGTCGTCGGAAAGCGTGCAGCTCTGGAGTTGATCCTCAGCGGCATCCTGGCGGATGGGCACATCCTCTTGGAGGACTACCCCGGCTTGGCCAAGACGTTGATCGCCCGCTCTCTCGCGCAGTCAATGAAGCTGGTCTTCGCTCGCGTCCAGTTCACCCCCGACCTGATGCCCTCCGACATCACCGGCTCTTCCATATACAACCAACAGACCGGGGAATTCCAGATGCGGCGGGGACCGATCTTTACCAACCTCCTCCTGGGAGATGAGATCAACCGCTCCCCTCCGAAGACTCAGGCGGCGCTACTCGAGGGAATGCAGGAGCGGCAGGTCACTATCGACGGCCTGACGATGGATCTGCCTCGGCCGTTCTTGGTCATGGCCACCCAGAACCCGATCGAGTATGAGGGGACGTACCCTCTTCCAGAGGCACAGCTCGACCGTTTTCTGATGCGGGCCAGCGTCGGCTATCCCGAGCCAGCGGATGAGGAGCGAATGGTGCGCGAGCGCCACCTCCGCCGACGTGATGAAGTAGGTCTGAGCCCGGTGCTGGACGGGCCGACTCTGCTCGCCTGCCAGGCGGCGGTGGAAGGGGTGGTGGTCAACGACGACCTCTTCCACTACATCGTCCAGCTGGTGGGTGCTACAAGGCAGAGCCCACGCGTGTTGGTTGGTGCCAGCCCGCGTGGAACCCTGGCGCTGCTGCGTCTTTCCCGCGCCCGCGCCGCTCTGATGGGCCGAGACTTCGTAATTCCCGAAGACATTCAGGCGGTCGCGGTGCCAGCATTGGCCCATCGACTCACGCTCCGCCCCGAGCTGTGGGCGCAGCATATCCAGGCGGACGACGTCGTCGTGGAATGCCTGAGGACCATCCCCGTGCCACCCACCCTTCCCCCAGAGATGATGAGATCGGTGGCGCCAGCGGCGGAAGGTGAGGCCTCTTCAGGGATGGGATGAACTCCGTCTTGTCGCCTCCCAGCCAACGCAGGGACGGTGCCCGCGACCCACAGAACCCAGGAGCTGTAATGAGCACTCATGCGCGACTCCAGCCGGAGCCCACTGCACGACTGGCGAGCCTGATTTTCTTGTTCGCAGCTGGCTGCTTGGCGGCTCTGGCGCTTGGCCTGCCGGCTCTAGCTGCGGTGGCGGCTCCGCTCGGGGTTTGGCTCCTGTGGGGCTTAAGCGCCGCACGCCACGGGACATGCCACGTCACGCTCTCGCTCGACAGGGAACGAGCCATAGAAGGAGAGATCGTCGCAACGACCATCACCGTATACGGAGCCACCACCTTCCAGCGCGTACTTTGCCACGTAGTTCTGCAGCCTGGCCTAGAAACCGAGGTGCCTCCGGCGAGGGTAGCGATAGCGCCTAGTCGGTCGGGCGATGGATGGGCTACTCTAAACGTCCGCTGTAAGAGGTGGGGTGTTTATCAAATCGGCCCCTGTGAAGTCGTGGCCAGGAACATGCTCGGTCTCTTCCAATCCCGCGGTTTCTGCGAGACCAGCGCGGAGCTTCGAGTGTACCCGGCAGCACCCAATCTGCGCGAAGGCGTCTCGCCCATGAAGACCCAGGTTTATGTCGGCGAAGAGCGAGCCCGCGACCGTGCCGTGGGGCTGGAGTTCGCGGACATTCGCAAGTTCCAGTCCGGAGACCTGACCCGCCGAATCAACTGGCCGGTTACGGCTCGCCAACGCGAGCCGTACGTGAACCTGCAATACCCGGACCACAACGCCGACATTGTCCTCGTGATCGACAGCTTCTCTGACTTCAGGGTCGGTATCGACGGAACGCTGGCGTGGGAAGGCCGAGCTGTAGCAGCTTTGGCACAGTTCCATCTTAACCGGCGCGATCGCGTCGGAGTGATCTCCTACGGCGGTGTGTTGACGTCACTGGCACCTGGAGCCGGAGTATCGCAGCGCTTTCGAATCTTGGATACCCTGATCGACACCAAGGTCGTCTCGAGCTACGAACGCCCTGCCATGCGGGTGCTGCCGCCGCGGTCGTTGCCACCACAGGCTGTCGTCGTCGTGATCACGCCACTAGCGGATCGGAGGATAGTTCAGCTCTTATTAGACCTACGCGGTCGCGGCTGCGATCTCGCGGTCGTGGCGGTGGACCCAGAGCGTTTCATAGCTCAAGCACACGAGGCAACCGAAGGAATCAGCCGTCGCATCTGGCGTCTCTCTCGACTAGCTCAGCGTCGCGAGCTCGGACGCTCTGGCATTCGGCTAATTCGCTGGGATACGACCGAACCTCTCGATTCGGTTCTTGTGCAGCTCAACCAAATGAGGCATGGGCAGTGGCGCGTCCCGGGCTGATTCCGCTCGCTGTCGTCACTAGTGCGGCGATCCTGCTAACAGGAGTGGTTTCGCTGCAATTGTTCTTCCTTGAGCCAGTGCTCCCTCCGCTAGCACTGGGTGCGGGCGCGCTCGCCGTCATAATCGTCGCGCTGGCCATAGCCTTCAGGCTCCCGCGGATAGTCACCGCAGCCGAGGCAGCGCTCCTGCTCGTGTACATCCTCGTTCTGGTCGGCAGGTCTGAATCGTCCCCATCGTCGGCGGCGGCGCCAATCATCGCTGGAGGACTAGTTCTGAGCGCTCAGGCAAGCTGGTGGGCAATCGATCTGAGGACAACTGTTCACGAGGCGCCGTCGGAGCTGTGGCGGAGCGCGGCTCAAATCGGAGTGGGAGCACTCCTCGCAGCGGGCTTGGCTGAGCTGATCTGGCAGTCGAGCCGAATTCATCCGGGGCGTGGGATAGCCTACGTCGTCATCGGACTCGTCGCGTTGATTGCCGTCGTCCTTCTCTTCGTGCGAGTCAGTGCCAGATCGGCTGAGACTCCTCCAAGCGGGGAAAGTGGCATTCTCCTTCAGCATTCGTGGCCGATCGGACCGTCAGGAAGCGCCGCCTCCCGAGGAGATGTTCAGACCGGACCGCGGGGTCTTCGCGCCCCAACTCCACGAACCTGGATAGCCGGCGCCCTGCTCGTGATTGACGCTGTTGTCACCTGGATAGCTGTCTGGAGGTTCGGCGGCCATCTCTCTGACACGGGGGGAACTCTGTCCTTTGCTAACACTATCAACGTAGCACCCGCGATCGCCTTCGGTGTCATCGGAGCTGGCGCTGTAGCTTTGTACTGGCTCACGACTTACCTCTCGGCCTCCGAGCCGTCGCAGCGGGAGGCGTACGGTCGCGATCCGACCGAAACCAGTCAACCGACTACCCTCTCCGAACTCGATGCGATACGCACCGCCTGCCAGCGCGCCCGCTCATCGGGGGGCGCGGACCCCGAGCTCCACCGCATGCTGAAAGAGATTTCAGGCCGGATCCTACCGAACTCGATGGTAGAGACTCCCGGACTTTCGATCGCCCAACTTCAATCTCGGATCACGGAACTAGAGCGCTATGTAGATGGCTGATTTGGCGCGGTGGACAGGGCAAACTGCGTGGACGGCTCTCGGCCTGACCGTAGTTGTATTGGCGCTGACCGCGACCGTGGTAGTGGCAAGCTCAGCGCGAACTGGCACAATTCACGTATCCGAGAGCGGCAGCTACCGACTCCACCTGATCCCGTCGCTATCGGGAGGCAGCCTAGCATCTAGCTGCGATACCGTGCCACCGAGTGCCGGGTGCTCTCGCAAGAGACACGCTAGTCCCAGTTCTTCCCTGCTTCTCTGGGAAGAGTTAGCTGGCGGAATCCTAGTGGCTGCAGCGAGCGTGTTGGTACTCTGGAAAGTACGGCGGCCGCAAACACCAGCGGCCACCGGTCCGGTACTCGCCAGCCTCACTCAGGTCAGGGCCCGTCGCCCGCCGGTGAATCCGAGGGAGGAGGTTCTCGCAACGTTCGCGGACCTAGAGGAGCGGCTGACCAGTCTTGGCTTCACTCGAGAGCAATGGGAACCGCCCGAGAGGTACCTGGGCAGGGCGATACCGGATTTTGGTCACCGCGGTCGCGCTGCCAACACACTTGCGCGTTTGTACGCTTTGGCACGCTACTCGCACCACCCCATCGATTCGACCGCGGCGACGCAAGCTATCGATGCCTCGACCGAGCTCGCCGCTCTACTGGGCTCCGGCTCCGCTATCTGAACCCGACCGCAACGGCGCCGAAGATCACAAATTGGAATAACCGTACTTGATTGCTGGATCAACTTCTGGTTCGGTGCCCCGGAGAGCCATTTTCGAAGTCGTCCAAAAACTCGCTAATGGCTCGAAGTGAGGATCTTGCGCGTGTCGCCAAAAGCGTTTGCGCGTTTCGTATGGCCCGGCTGGACCCCGCCCACCAAGACCGCCTCACCAACCCCCTGACTGCCGGGTTAGCGGCCTGATGAATCCATCCCTAAATTCCGACCGAATCTACACCAACGATGGGACTTGACTTAGGTATCGACTCCGGTCGTCGGTCATGGATAGCCCATCACAGAACCAGCCAAGCTGGGCAGTATTTGTAACGGTTCTTCTGGTTGCTCCCAGTTCAGTCGCGGCAGCCACGCCCCAGCGTGGATCCTTGGCCAGCCCGTCCCTTGCGGCTCCGAAGGCGGCCAATCTAGCTGGATTGCCTCACCTATGGGTTACGGCCCAACCGGCGCGAGAGCTGGCAGGCGCTGCAGTCGACTCGGCGAGCGGCGCGAACTCGGACTCGCAGTGTCGGAGCGCATGCCCCGTGGAGGCGACTACCGCCGAAGATGCTAACCTGATCTTACGCTGAGGATGACCCGTATCCGTCGCACCGGGGAACGTGCATCGTCCTACTTGGCTCTTCAAGCATTGGGGAATGGGAGATGTCAAAGCAAAGATCGCCAGAGGCAGTGCCGACGAGGTGGACGGCTGCAACTGTCCACGCCGATATGTGGGTGGACCCGGACGACGACGCCCGCGACACTGGCGCAGAGCTGGAAGACGAGAAGGCGACGCTGGTCGATTACTTGCATGCGTACCGCCTAACCCTGAAGATGAAGTGCGCCGACTTGGACGCTTACCAGATGGCGGCCAGATCAGTCCCGCCGTCCGACATGTCCTTGCTCGGACTCATCCGCCACATGGCCGAGGTGGAGCGCCACTGGTTCCGACGGGTCTTGGCGGCTGAAGAAGTCCCCAACCTGTTCAAGCCCGACCAAGCCCGCAGCGATGCCTGGCAGGGAGCGGTGGCGGATCCGGCAGTCGTTGAGGAAGCGTGGACGGCGTGGCGGGCGGAGGTCTCCAACTCCGAGAGGCTCGTCTTGGAGACAAGCGATCTTGGCATTCGGGGACAGAGCTCGGACGGCAGCAGCTTGCAACTCCGCGAGGTAATGGTTCACATGATCGAGGAATACGCACGCCACTGCGGACACGCCGACCTCCTGCGAGAGAGGATCGACGGTCGCATCGGCCAGTAGACGACGCTGGGCTGAGCTCGTTTCAGGCGCAACCTGCGAAATGCGAGAGCCACCTCCGGGCGCCGCAAACTCCCATCCACAAGTTGGGGCCCATTAGATGGGAGACCGGGTCGTGTTGAAACGGATTGCGCGTTGAGCAAGCACGGAGCCGAAGCTGAACCTTCATCAATGCCGAGGTCCCTGCTCACCCACCGCGCCCAGACCACCCTCCGAGCGGTAGCGACAAGCCGACCCGCCGCGAAGCTACAGGTGCGCGGCCTCGTGTGGCGGCCCGGCGGACGCGACGGGATCAGCCGGGAGTAGGCGCCAGCGCAGGACGTCGCGACCGGCCCAGTGCGCGCGAATGTCGCGCGTAGACCTCAGCCGCGAGCCACGGCTCGCCTGCGGCCACGGGTTGATGCCGCGCATCGGGCCTTCGACCTCAGGCTGCCGTCATCGTCAGCAGCACAGGTGCCCAAACCGATCAGGAATCGAGAAGCGGAGATCGGGAATCGCACCTAGAATGACCGCCATGGCAGTCAGGACCTCCCGGACCGCCGTCCCGCATACCGACCCGAATTCGTCCCAATTCTGCTATCCAGACACGTCACCTTTGGAGGTGGCCAGCGGCAGCGGGCCGCGCAAGATGGTCTGGATCACTGTCGACCTTACCGGCCAGTCTGGCACTTCGATCATCTTGGTTCCAGCGTGCGCAGACCCCGCGGCGCCGGCGAAGAGCCCCCCACCAACACCGAACTCATGGCCAAGGGCAAATTTCAGGCCTGCCGCTCGTCTTTCGGCCTGACAGTCTCACCGGGTCGATCTGACCCACCACTTTAAGGAGTGACCATGACCGGATCTTCCACCCAGGGAGTCAAAACGTTGCTACATCCCGTGACCGACCTAGCCAAAGCCAAGCCCGTGTACGAGGCCCTGCTCGGGGTCCCACCGATGGCCGACGCGCCTTACTACGTCGGCTTCGAGGCAGAGGGCCAGCACATCGGGCTGGTGCCGGGGGGTGGACCGCAGAGCATGGCCTCTCCCGTGGCCTACTGGCACGTGTCGGACATCCAGGCGAAACTGGCCGAAGTTACCGCTGCCGGTGCCAGCGTGAAGGACCCCGTGCGCGACGTAGGCGGCGGCCGCCTGGTGGCCACCGTCACCGACCCTGATGGCAACGTCCTCGGGCTCCTTCAGGACCCATGATCGCCGGTCCTCACTGCCGCGAGCGGAGTCTTAGCGACACCTAGCATCGGCTTATCCACGACAGGGACTGCTGGGGGCCGGTACTTGGATGGACGGTGCGTCGGGCCTGATGCCGCTGACCTTCGACTGGTACCGCCATTCGCCGTGATAGCCACGGCGCGCTGCTGGTTTCGAATCGCCCGACGCGGCAACCAGGATAGACGCGGGTGGAACGAGATGCCTTACGGCTAACTGATGCGCGACCGGCGCTGGTTGGTCTGACGCTTCGGCCGAGCCCGCCGGTAGGTAGACAGCGTACGGTTGCCGTGACCAACCCGACGAAGGAGAGAACCAGGCGCGCTTCCCGAATCGGCCCAAGTCTAGCCAGGTGACGCGGACGGAGCCGGCGACCACGGGCGCCGCCTAACCAATGGAGAGAAGATGAGCAAGGCCACGAGGACGGACACGAAGTCGCCGCGGCTGCACTCGGCCGACAGCCACGACTTCATCCGCGTGCACGGCGCGAGAGAGAACAACCTCAACGACTTGAGCGTCGAGATCCCGAAGCGACGGCTGACGGTGTTTACCGGAGTGTCCGGTTCAGGTAAGAGCTCGCTGGTGTTCGACACCATCGCCGCTGAGTCGCAGCGCCTGATCAACGAGACCTACAGCGCTTTCGTGCAGGGCTTCCTGCCGACGCTGGCTCGCCCCGAGGTCGACTTGTTAGAAGGGCTGACGACGGTGATCAGCGTCGACCAGCAGCGGATGGGCGCCGACGTGCGCTCCACGGTCGGCACCGCCACCGACGCCAACGCGATGCTGCGCATCCTCTTCAGCCGACTGGGGAAGCCGCACATCGGCCCGCCCAACGCATTCTCATTCAACGTCGCCTCGGTCCGAGCGAGCGGTGCGATCACGGTCGAACGCGGGTCTCGTAAGACCGTGAGACAGACCTATACCCGCACCGGCGGCATGTGTCCACGCTGCGAAGGCCGGGGCTCGGTAACCGACTTCGACCTGACTCAGCTGTACGACGACAGCAAGTCACTCAACCAGGGCGCCCTGACGATCCCCGGATACAGCGTCGACGGCTGGTTCGGCCGCATTTTCAGCGGCTCCGGCTTCCACGACCCGGACAAGCCCATCCGGAATTACAACAAGACCGAGCTCCACGACTTGCTCCACAAGGAGGCCACCAAGATTAAGGTCGACAACATCAACCTGACCTACGAAGGTCTGATCCCGAGAATCCAGAAGTCGTTCCTGTCCAAGGACGTCGACTCGTTGCAGCCGCACGTGCGCTCGTTCGTGGAGCGGGCGGTGGCTTTCACCCCCTGCCCTGAGTGCGGCGGCACCCGGATCAGCGATATCGCTCGATCGTCGAAGGTCAAGGGGATCAACATCGCCGACGCCTGCGCAATGCAGATCAGTGACCTCGCCGAATGGGTGCTGTCCTTGGACGAACCGACCGTCGGACCGCTGATCTCGGCGCTGCAGCATACCCTCGACTCGTTCGTTGAGATCGGGCTCGGCTACCTGTCACTGGACCGGTCGTCGGGCACGGTCTCAGGTGGCGAGGCGCAGCGGGTCAAGATGATCGGGCACCTCGGGTCGGCGCTGACCGACGTGACCTACATCTTCGACGAGCCGACGATTGGGCTGCATCCCCACGACATCCAGCGGATGAACGACCTGTTGCTGCGACTCCGGGACAAGGGGAATACGGTGCTCGTCGTTGAGCACGATCCGGAGACAATCGCCATCGCCGACCATGTCGTCGACCTCGGCCCCGGCGCCGGTACGGCGGGAGGCACCGTCTGCTTCGAGGGCACCGTTGAGGGGCTGCGGGCCAGCGGCACCCTCACCGGCCGCCACCTCGACGACCGCGGAGCACCGAAGCTGTCGGTGCGGACGCCATCAGGTGTGCTGGAGGTGCGCGGCGCCGACGCCAACAATTTGCAGGCCGTCGATGTCGACATCCCGCTCGGCGTCCTGGTAGTGGTGACCGGGGTGGCCGGGGCGGGAAAGAGTTCACTGATCCACGGCTCAGTGGCGGGCCGAGATGGGGTCGTGTCGGTCGACCAGACAGCGATCAAGGGCTCGCGGCGCAGCAACCCGGCGACCTATACCGGACTACTTGACCCGGTCCGCAAGGCGTTCGCGAAAGCCAATGGAGTCGAGCCGGGGCTCTTCAGCGCCAACTCCGATGGTGCCTGCCAGACTTGCAACGGCGCCGGGGTGATCTACATCGACCTGGCGATGATGGCCGGCGTCACCTCGATCTGCGAGGAGTGCGAGGGCAAGCGGTTCCAGGCAACGGTGCTCGACTACCACCTAGGCGGCCGCGACATCAGCGAGGTACTAGCGATGTCCGTCACCCAGGCGGAGCAGTTCTTCGGCGCCGGCGAGGCGCGCACGCCGGCCGCGCAAGCCATCCTCGAGCGGCTCGCCGACGTCGGGCTTGGCTACCTCAGCCTTGGGCAGCCGCTCACTACGCTGTCCGGCGGCGAGCGGCAGCGGCTCAAGCTGGCCACCCGCATGGTCGAGAAAGGAAATGTCTACGTTCTCGACGAGCCGACCACCGGTCTCCACCTCGCCGACGTAGAGCAGCTTCTCGGACTGCTCGACCGACTGGTGGACTCCGGCAAGTCGGTCATCGTCATCGAGCATCACCAGGCGGTCGCGGCGCACGCCGACTGGATCGTCGACCTCGGTCCCGGAGCCGGCCACGACGGCGGACGGATCGTCTTCCAGGGCACGCCCGCCGACCTCGTCGAGTCCCGTTCCACCCTCACTGGCCAGCACCTGGCGGAATATGTGGGCCCCTGACCGGCTCCTTTGCGGGGATCCCGGGACGAGTTCTGCCGTCTGTCGAGCCTGGTCTAATCCGTCCGGAAGCCGGGTGTGTTCCAACGGGGCAGCTAGGCACGACATGGCATGATCTCGCCGGTGACCAGCAACCCCCGCACGGAGCAGCATCTTCGCGACCTCGTGTGGCTACGCCGTATCCGGGACCGGATCGACCGAGACTACGCGCAGCCCCTGGACGTCGAGGCATTAGCCCGCGCCGCGCACATATCGGCTGGGCACCTGAGCCGCCAGTTTCGGCTCGCCTACGGTGAGTCCCCCTAAAGCTACCTAATGACGCGGCGCATCGAGCGCGCGATGGCACTCTTGCGGCTTGGCGACCTGAGTGTCACCGAGGTCTGTTTCGCGGTCGGCTGCTCGTCACTGGGCACCTTCAGCACTCGCTTCACCGAACTGGTCGGTATGCCGCCCAGCAGCTACCGACAGCGCGAGGCGCGCGCGACGGCGGGGATGCCGTCATGCGTGGCGAAACAGGTGACCAGACCGATCAGGAATCGAGAAGCTCCGCTCGCGAGCCGCACCTAGAATGACCGCCATGACCCTCACCATTCACGCGACCTTCCTGCCCCATGACGACCCCGACGCCTCCTTAGCCTTCTACCGCGACACGCTCGGCTTCGAGGTCCGCCACGACGTCGGGTACGGCGAGATGCGCTGGATCACCGTCGGCCCCACCGAGCAGCCCGGCACGTCCATCGTCTTGGAGCCGCCGGTCGCACCCGGTTGCGGCATCACCGATGATGAACACCGCGCCATCGTCGAAATGATGGCCAAGGGCACGTACGCCCGGATCATCCTGGCCACCGCCGACCTCGACGGTACCTTCGCGCGCCTGCAGGCCAGCGGCGCGGAGGTGGTTCAGGAGCCGGCCGAGCAGCGGTACGGTGTTCGCGACTGCGCCGTCCGCGACCCCGCCGGCAACCTGATCCGTATCAGCGAGCTGCGCTGAGGCGACCGAACGTCCACACCGCCGTTTTCGGCGCCGACATCGCAGCACCGGCTTGAGGTTCGCGCCGAGCCCAATTGGCGGGCGGCTATGTTCCCGGTACGGGTTGACCCCTGCGAACGGCACCACCGATGAGGAGCACTACGACCGGGATGAGAAATAGCCCCACGCTCAGGGCCATCACCATGCACTCGGCACAGGCCAGCGCCACGCAGGTCCAGGCTGCGGGCAGCGCCCACCGCAGCTGGCGGGAGTCCGCGAGCCACAGCATGATCGCGGTCAAGGTACACATGACGAGCAGTGCACCGAGGAAAGGAAGAAGACGTGAGTGACCGGTTTCCTGGAACGATGGCGATAGCGCGTCGAGCACGGCAACCACGATGATTAGGAGGCACGTCCACGCCGCCGCGCCTAGAGCCCATTTCGGGCCCCCACGTCGAGCGACGAGGCTAACTCCGCTCATCAACAGTCAGCCTACGCGCATTCGAGCGAGCTGGCGACGGGCTGCGAAGTGCGCTGTCGCGGGGGTGGTTTCGGACAGATTGCCCCGGGCCCCACGAGGCCGGAATATCGTTCGGCGGATCTCTAATTGGGCCGGTGGCCGCCCAGTCAGTCCGGCGCCCCAGCGATAGGTCTAGAAGGCTGGTTGGTGGACCAGTCCCTGAGGAGCGACCGCTCCTTCGCGGGACTGAGCCCTGCGTGGCGAGCGCGATCGAGTCCAGATTCACGCTCAAAGTCAAGGGAAGCGGCGACGGTCTCCGATAGAGGTCGCCGCCGGAGACCGGCGTCAAGCGCCCCAGCACAGATACGGCGCGCAAAGCCGTCGAACCCGATGCCGAGTGGCAGCCAGAGCGGAAGCGACTCGGGTCCGCTCCATGGATGCACGCCGTGTTCTAGGAGCCACCCCGGGTCAACCGTCAGCAAGGGTCCTGTGTGTTCAGCAGAGCGCCGGGCAAGCTCGAGGACAGCGCTCAACGAAGTCGACTCGCCTGCCGCATTGAAGGTGCCGGTCACACCTCGCTCCGCGGCGGTAACTATCCAGGCGGCAAGGTCACGGACATCGATCGTTTGCGTCCATCTCTCGGAGTCCGCCGGAACGAGGACCGCATCCTCACGCCGCCGTGCGAAGCGCGCTGGCCAGTAGCCAAAGCGATCGCTGGGGTCTCCGGGGCCGCCAATGAGACCAGGCCGAGTGACGTGGAGTCGCGGGCCGACCGCCGCCAAGCACGCGTTTTCGCATGCGACTTTGGCCTCTCCGTAGTTTGCTTCAGTCACAGGGTCGTTTACGGTGAGCGGTGTCAGAACTTCGGCCCCTTCACTGGCCTCCTCCGTGTTCTGGTCGGCGTACACCGAACAGCTAGAAACGTAGGTCCAATGACTCGCACGGTCGGCAAGAGCCACCAAGGCATCTCGGACGTGCGAAGGCTGCCAAGACACCTCTACCACAGCATCCCATTGGCCCGTGGCCCGGCGGTACGCCTCAGCGCCGTCCTCACGATCGGCGCGATACAAGCTCGCGCCCGTCGGTGCGGACCCACTTACGGCCCGTGCCAGGCACGCGACCTCATGGCCGCGGGCTACAGCTTCGGCCGCGATGGCAGCGGAGAGAAACACGGTTCCTCCAAGCACGAGACACCTCACCCCCGAAGTCTATCGCGCTCCTCTCCCAGTGACGGGGAGCGCGGGCGGGCCGCCCCCAGGTCAGCGTTCTGATCTTCGGATCGGACTCAGGGAGTGGTTATCCGACGGGTCGCACCTCCGACCGGCGAGCCGCGTGCAAGCTCGTCAACGCATGGTCCGCGGCGACCGCGGCGCCGTCTCGGGGGTGCGCCGTCTCGCGGCTCCGCAGCCCGTCGAGTTCCGCGTGGAAGGTGGCCCGGTCCAGAAGCGAGGTCCGTTTGGGTGATCTCGAGGCTCCATCCGCCAACCCGCCGAAATCACTTGGACGCTGCTTCGTTACGGTCGCCGCTCATTGTCCCGGCGACAGCTTCAGTTGGCGGAAGTGACAGTCGGTGTGTACCCAGCACCTGTGCCCGCTCCCGGCCGCGACATCCGGGATGGCCACCAGTTCCACCTTCCCAGGATGACAGCGGCAGAAGGCACCAGGAGTGTGCGGATTATGAATGTGTCCATGAAAACGCCCGCAGCCACCCCAAATCCTATCTGCTGTATCTCTGATCCCCCGGATGACCCGCCTCCGGCGAGTCCCAAGACCGCGAACGTACCGCCCAGTACCAGCCCTGCGGTACTGATGGTGGTCCCGGTCATGCCGACCGCGCGACGTATCGCCTCGCGCAACGGCATTAGCTGCACCTCCTCGCGGATGCGGGTCATCATCAGGATGTTGTAGTCGGATCCCAGCGCCATCAGGAAGATGAAGAGCAGGAAGGGCAGCAGGAAATTGACACCGTCCTGACCGAGGATGTGCACGAAGACGATCGAGACCACGCCGAGGGCCGCTAGGTAGGAGAGCACCACGCTCACGACCAGATACAAGGGCGCGACCAGGCTACGCAGTACCAGCGCCAGGAGAAGCGCGATGAGGACAGTGACCAGCGGAATGATGTGCACCAAGTCGGTGCTGGAAAGATGCTGGACGTCGTAGGCGAACGGCAGCACCCCAAAGATGCCACTGTCTTGGGCCCCGATACGGCTCGCCACCTGGGTGACTTCGGCTCGGACTGCCGGGATCGCCGCCAAGGCGCGAGAAGAGTTGTCGTTGTTGTGCAGAAGCAGGGTTGAGAACTGGAGAGTGCGCCCATTGGCACTGATGAACTGGCCCAGCTCCCGGTAAGAGTTGTACAGGTGCGCCGATACCGAGGACCCGGCCGGCTGGGTCGGTGCCAGCAGGCTTGGGGCCCCGAGTTCCGCATGGAGCGTCCTTACCTGCGCGGCGGTCAGCCCGGAGCTTTGCAGAGCACCAACAACTCTGCGGAATTGATGATCCGCGGCCAAGTCGTCTTGGACTGTGGTAATGATCGAAGGATCGCTCCATACCGAATCGCCGAACCGGAAGAGAACCGCCGACGACTGGACGTTGGAGGCGGGAAAATCCCGAGCCAACACCGCCGCTCCAGCCGCCGAGTTGGTCCCGCCGGGCGCGGCCGTGTTCCCGAATCCGGCAGTGGTGCTGGTCAACGAGGCCGTGGCGATTCCACCGAACACCACAACTCCGGCGACCAGTATCCACAGCGGCCGCCGCACCACCCCTCCGGCCAGCCAGAAGTAAACCCCTGACCGGGGTCGATTTTCGGCGGCGGTTCGAGTCGGCCAGAACACTGCTCGGCCGAAGATGGCCAGCAGTGCCGGCAGAAGGGTTAGTCCGGCCAGCAGCATGAGCGCGATCCCGATTGCCAGCGCCGGTCCCAGGCTCTGGTAGAGGCCAAACTGGGCGAGCACCAGGCTCAGCAGGGCCACGATGACCGTTAGTGCGGAGAAGGTGATCGATTCCCCGACGGTGCTGACCGCCTTGATCACGGCGTCGTGCGGTGCAAGGCCACGCCGGAGCTCTTCTCGGACGCGAAATACCAAGAACAGCCCGTAATCGGTTCCCGCTCCCAGCAAGAGCACGATGAGGAGGATTTGGGTGATCACCGACACCTGAACCCCGATACGGGTTGCCTCGGCGATTACTGGACCGGCGAGAGCGAGCACCAGGGCTGCCGGGAGGAGGGTGATCAACGGAGCCAGGAGAGCTCGGAAGGCGACCAATAGGAGCGCGATGATGAAGACCAAAGAGAAGAGCTGAGTCAGATTCTGGGAGTGTTTGGACGACTGCTGGCTGTCGATGATGGTCGGTAAATCACCCGTCAGGAAGAAGGTGAGTCCAGGCACACTAGCAGCCTTGAAGTCGGCGCGGATCCCCTTCACGAGCTGCGGTCCGTCACCTCCGCCGAAGGCAGGCACTGCCGCCTCGATCAGCGCCTGGCGGGCGAGTCCGTTCGATGAGGTCCCTAGATCGCGAACAGACTTCACCAAGGGAATGGTCCGGAGCTTGAGTTCAAACCTGGTAACCGCTTGCTGCTGAGCCGGGCTCAGGGGACCAGTCGAGCTGGAAGCGACCAAAGTGGCCGCCGCCAGATTGGAGTTCTGGAACGGACTGGCCAGCTTGGCGGCCTTCGAGCTCGGGGCATTGGCCGGCAGGAAGGCCGAGTTGGTGTCCTTGCTGACTGATGCCAGGGTTGGAAGCAGATGGACGCACACAACCACCACGACGATCCAGAAAACGACGACTGGGCCGCGGAAGCGGACCACGAAGCGGCCGAGTCCGGTGAAGAAGGGCGTCATGGGCGCGTCGGCCGGCCGACGGTGTCGAAGGCAAGGCGACCCTCCGTCGAAGACTCGGTGTCGGAAGCGAAGTCGCATGGACCGTCGAGGAGCGTCTTCTTCTTCGTCAGCTTCTCTAAGAGGCGGACCAGTGTCGCGAGTTCGTCGTCGCTGTAGACATCTGCCAGCGCCGTGATGCTGGCCTGTTGCAGGCGCCGAAACCGTGCAAGCAACTCCTTGGCCCGCACGGTCAGCGCCACCTCCACCACGCGGCGGTTGAGTGGATCATGGTGACGCTCCGCCAAGCCGTGCCCGACCAGCCGGTCCACCACCTCCGTCGTGCTGCTCCGCGAGATCCCGTGCAAACTTGCCAGGGTGTGCATGGCGACCGGCCCATTCTCGGCGAGGAGCCGGAGCACTTCGAGCTGGCGCACCGTGGTGTTGGCCACCATGTCTTGCAGGCTGGCCCGCAACTCCCGAACCTGAGTGGGCATATCGGCGTCGAACCGTCGCTGGAACGACGGCTGCAGCTGCACCAACCGAGCGATCAGGCCTCCGCGGTCAGCGGAGTCGACTGCCGAGGACGGCCCAGCTTGATCTGAGTTCGGAATCCGTACCATGTGTGGAGCGAATCATACGGCACCACGAACCATTTCAGCTTCCTCGGTTGGCAGCACCTGAGGTGATCTCAAGGCAATCACTCGGCGGGTCGGTGCGCTACGCCCCCAGCGCCCGGGCGCTCCTCCAGGTGATTTCGTACGAGTTGTTCCCTGGGCGATCGACGAAGAGGGCGGCGCAGGACAGCCCCGGAGCTATCGTGGGCACGACGCAGGTTGCTCCCATGGCTAGCTGCCAGCCCTGGCTCTCGGGCCAGCGGTACAGGATCGCCTTCCGGTGGCCCCAGCAAGCAGCCGTTTTCCCCGGCCGGCAGTCCAGATTTTGCCCAAACTGCGGCGTGGTCGAGTACCCGTCCTCGTACATCCAAAGGAAATCTGCGAACAGGGCATTGTCGGCCTGCGCCCAAATGCCAGACCAGTCAGCATCGCCCCTATACGTGGGATCGGCAGCAAGCACGGCAGCCTGCCGCGTCCGCAGATTCAATTGAGCTATCAGACCCCGGATTGGTGGCAGCTTTCGCGAGGTCCGCTCCTCGTTAAACACGATCATCAGTTGCTCGCGATCGGGCAGATTCCAGAACGTGGCTGGCCACACCATCGGCTGCAAGCCCTCCTGCTCGCGGGCAGAATCAAGTGCGGTGAGCGAGGCACTTCGGCAGGACGTGCCTCCAGGACGACAGGCGGCGTTCATGGCAGCGAAGAGCTGCGTGTCGTTACGAGACGGATTTCCGAGGTCGAATGGCTTGGCCGACTGCGTGGCGCTGGAACTCGCCGCCAGAGTAGCGATCGGTTGCACGGCTGGAGCCAGGAGGCTAGCCACGAGCATCACCCAGGCCGCACGGGTCAGCCGCCGTCTCGCCCAGCGAGCATTCAACCGGCGGAGCTTCAATTCTGCAACGCTTACGCCGACGTCAACTCCAGAGCGCGCCCTACCCGGAGGAACCGCAGTACGTCGGGTGCGTCTCGAAATCACGACAGGGGACCATCCCACCCTGACAAAGCTACGTCTCGCCCTGTGGGCAGCGAGCATCTGCGCGACTGACGAAGGACCACCCGACGATACTCACGGCCTCGCGCGCCGCCGATTTCGATCCCTAATATTGAGCCCATTCGATGGAGACCGAAGGCGTCCCGAGGGAACCACCAGGGTCGATGCTATTCCTCGGATCGGCATCCTCGGCGAGGTGGGCGTGAGTCACACGAGTTCCGGCGACAAATTCGACTAGTAAGGCAAGGACGGATCGGCGCCCATGGACACCACGGCGCTTACCCCTGCATCCTCGCCACTCGAGCCATCACATCCACGACGGTGTCGATCTCCTCCTCCGTGTTGTAGTAATGGGGGGAAAGTCTGACCAATGGTGGCAGGCCGCGATCCTCGGTGTCGAACTGGGTGTGGTTGGGAACCGTGGTCGTGACGTTGATCCGTTCCCGCGCGAGAGCGCGGGCGACTTCCCGTGACTCTACCCCTTCCACCTGGGCGGTAACGATCGCGCACTGGTTCACCCCCAGGTCATGCGTACTGACTCCCGGCAGTTCACCGAGGCGATCTCGTAGGGTCGCGCCGAGGGACGTCGCTCGAACGCCAATCTCCGCTAGTCCCAGATCCAGCGCCTGCCGGACGGCAGCGCTCAGTCCTAACACCGCGACGTAGTTCTTCTCCCAGGTGCCAAAGCGCCGCGCTCCAGCTTCCCACGTGAAGCCTCGGTGGCCATCCCAGTTGGCTGATCCAATCTCGGCAACGGATGGCTCCATCCGGTCAAGAAGAGCGGTGCGCACCCAAAGGAATCCGGTCCCGCGGGGACCTCGTAGGAACTTTCGTCCAGTAGCCGAAAGGATGTCACACCCGATCTCCTGGACATTGACCGGGAATTGGCCGACAGACTGTGTCGCGTCGAGAAGAAACGGAACGCCGGCAGCACGAGCGATCGCCCCGATCTTAGCAACCGGGTTTATGAGCCCACCGCCGGTTGGGATGTGGCTGACGCCAATGAGCCGGGTGTGCTCATCGATCAGACTCTCGAGGATCTCGGTATCAATCTGACCGGACTCGTCATTGGGAACGACTACAACGTTGGCTCCGGTACGCTGCGCCACCTGAAGGTAGGCGAGCACATTGCTCCCGTACTCTGCCCGACCGGTCAAAATCCGATCCCCGGGCTTGAAGGCAACAGAGTAAAAGGCCGCACTCCAAGCATGCGTCGCATTGTCGAAAAGTGCGATTTCATCGGATTGGCCACCGACCAGCTCGGCGATATTCGCATAGGTCAAACCAATCGCGTTACTTGCCAAGTCCTCCGCCTCGTACCCACCGACCGTGGCTTCCAATCTGAGGTGCTCGATCATCGTGTCGAGTGTTTGTTTTGATAGCAGGCCCGCGCCGGCATTGTTGAGATGTACTCGTTTGGCGCAGCCGGGCGTATGAGCACGAAGCAGCTCGACATTCAGGTGACGTGGTTCACTCGGTGCCGCACTCATTCACCCCGATTTTAGCCTCATATTATTAGACACGCGCTGACTGAAAGCGGAGCCCACGTGACGCTGTCGGAAGTGCTCCATCAAGGGCGCCGCCTCCTCTTCCAGGCTCTGTCCCGAAACCACGAGCCCATGGCTTCGGTGTCGCGGGAGTGGTGCGTCCCCGCCGGCGCTCCGATCTCAGGCGAGCCGTGCCGTCAAGTCGAGTAGATCCGCGGCGGACCGCCACGTAGGCCGGTAGTGCTCCGGAAGCTGGGGAATGCCAATACGAGTTGATCGATCTGTAGGATCTGCGGAATGAACTCGGTGGTTGTTCACACGGTGCTGCTGCTAGGCGCCGGTATCCTCGCCGGAGCCGTGGGTTCGGCAGGGGGTATCACCTCACTGATCTCCTACCCAGCACTCCTGGCAGTGGGCATCGCGCCACTGCCAGCGACCGTCACCAACTCGGTCGCGCTCGTGGCGTGCTGGCCAGGCTCGGCCCTGGGATCTCAGCCTGAACTGCGGGGACAGGGCGCTTGGCTTCGACGCTGGGCAGTGATCGTGGTGGGCGGCGGTGTAGCGGGGGCGGCGTTACTACTGTCGACCCCGCCTGGCGTGTTCGGGAGAGTCGTGCCTTATTTGGTGGCCGTTGGCTCTCTTGCCCTGTTACTGCAACCACAGCTCTCCGCTTGGCAGGCCAGCCACAAGGCAGCAGGCAAGAACTGGCTGTTGCCCGCCGGGCTGGTATCGCTTTCCGTCTATAACGGCTACTTCGGGGCAGGCGCAGGGGTGATGGTTCTGACGCTCCTGCTGGTGACGGTAAACCAGCACGTACCCACCGCGAATGCACTCAAGAACATGCTCGTTGGTGTGGCAACATTTGTCGCTGCTAGTGTGTTTATCTTCTACGGCCCAGTCAGATGGATCGCCGCGGCTCCACTTGCAATTGGGATGTTCGCGGGTAGCACAGTTGGACCGGTGGTGGCGCGCCACGTACCGGGAACCGTGCTGCGAGTGCTGGTTGCGTTGACCGGTTTTGGCTTAGCAGTGCGACTGTGGGTCGCCCCTTTATAGGAGAGTGGATGCTCGGGCTCAGAGGCCCGAGACCGGGTGCTGGGTCAAGCTCCTCCCCGGCTCGGAACAGTTGCTTCAACGCCGCAAGCAGGTGAAGGTCCGGTAGCACGAATCACCGACAGCGCGGCTGAGCTTGCTGGCGGCAAATCGACAGCACGGCGGCGAGCTCCCGGCTGTCACGGTAGTGCTCTCTTCGAAGGTAGGGCCAACGGCCCAGTCTTGGGTACGCTGTCAGAATCGATGGCCTCGGAATGCGGGCAGTCCAGCCGCTGCTGAGCTGCCCGTGTCCGGGAAGGGACATCAACCGTCCCAGGTGGATCACGTCTGAGATCGAACGAATAATAGTTCGATGCTTGAACCATTGTTCTAGAATTGGGTTGTGGCACCTTTCAATCCAGTTGAGGCGGATCCAGTTCGGCCCGGGCTGGGACCACCAGTAGAGACGTTAGCGCGGATCTCCCGGATCTTGGAGCGCGCCTCCGGCGAACTTAGCCTCTCCCATTACCGGGTACTGACAATGGTGTCGGCGGGTGATGGCCGGGCATCGAGACTGGCGGTTCGTCTGGCACTTGGTAAACCGGCGATCAGTGCGGCAGTGGAGTCTCTGGTGAGCCGCGGATTGCTGGTTCGTTCAGGCTCCGACCCTGACCGCCGCGCCACCCAGCTCGAGATGACCACCGAGGGGCGAGCGGTCCTGCAGGGGTCGGAGTCGAAGATGGCGGCCGCATTGGCCGATCTCTTTGGCCACGCGCGCGACACCCCGGCCGTCATTGCCGCACTCGACGACCTGTCCGGGGCGCTGGAACGCCGTCAGGCCCACCACGACTCCACCAGGCACCATGCTGTCGGGAAAGACGTCACGCACCCGTGAGGCTAGATTTCTGGACGGTGCGACCGGCCGGCTGGATGCGCCGACTCCTGCCCTATCTTCGCCCCCATCGTCGGGCGATCGCGATCTCGCTGGGAGCCGCGGTGGTGGGCAGCGCCGCCCAGGCTGCTGCTCCGTTAATTGCCCGCCAGATCTTGGACAACGTCATCCTCCACCACCGCTCGCCAATGGCTCCCTGGCTGGGGGCGTTGATAGGTATCGGGGCCCTCACCTTCCTCGCCGCCCACCTCCGTCGATATCAGGGAGGTCGGGTCGCCTTGGATGTGCAGTACGACCTCCGCAACGCCATGTACGACCGGCTGATGGAGCTGGACTTCTCGAGTCACGACCGCATGCCCACAGGACAGCTGGTGTCGCGCGCCAACTCGGACTCCACTTTGGTTCAGGGACTCTTGGCTTTCTTTCCCAATGTGAGCGGCAACCTGCTGCTGCTGGTGAGCTCGCTGGTGATCATGGTGATCCTCTCCCCCTTGCTGGCGGTAGTCAGCCTGATCGTGGCACCCGCCCTGTTGTTGATCTCGTACCGGATGCGATCGCAGATCTTCCCAGCCACCTGGGATGGGCAGCAGAAGGAAGGGGAGGTCGCCCAGATCGTCGACGAGGACGTCAACGGCGTGCGGATCGTCAAGGCGTTCGGTCAGGAGCGCCGCGAACTGCTACGGCTGACCGGAGCAGCTCAGCGCCTGTACGGCTCACATATGCGAGGGGTGAGACTGCAGGCCCGTTACCAGCCCATTCTCCAAGCGCTGCCCACCCTGGGCCAAGTGGCGGTGCTCGGTCTGGGCGGTTGGTTAGCCCTGCACCACCAGATCACCTTGGGCACATTCCTCGCCTTTTCGACCTATCTGACCTCGATGATGTCGCCGGCGCGGATGCTGGCCGGAATGCTGACCATCGCCCAGCAGGCACGGGCCGGCATGGAGCGCATCTTTGACCTGTTGGATTCCCGACCGGCCATCCAGGATGCACCCGGCGCTACGACAATGCCGGCTGTTCGAGGCGAGATTCAGTTCCGCAATGTGGGCTTCGGGTACCAGTCAGACTCACCGGTTCTGCGCAATTTAGAACTGACCCTCGCGCCCGGTGAGACGGTCGCCCTGGTCGGCCCGTCGGGCTCTGGCAAGTCCAGCCTGGCCGCCCTGATCCCCCGCTTCTACGACATCGATCGCGGCTCGATCCTGATCGACGGTCGCAACCTCCGGGACGTCACCTTGCGATCTCTGCGCGGCCAAATCGGAGTGGCGTTCGAGGAGAGCTTCCTCTTCTCGACCAGCATCCGCCAGAACATCGCCTACGGCCGCCCGGACGCCTCTCAAGCAGAGGTCGAGGCCGCCGCCCAAGTCGCTCAGGCCCACGAGTTCATCTTGAAGTTACCGGCTGGCTACGACACCGTGGTCGGTGAGCGCGGACTCAGTCTTTCTGGCGGTCAGCGACAGCGGGTGGCCCTGGCTCGGGCCCTCTTGACCGATCCTCGGATCCTGATCCTGGACGACGCCACCAGCGCAGTCGATTCCAAGGTCGAAGAGGCGATTCATCAGGGACTGCGCCAGGTGATGCGAGGGCGCACCACCTTGCTGGTCGCCCATCGTCAGTCCACCCTTGGGCTGGCGGACCGGATCGTGGTGATCGACCAAGGTCAAGTCGTCGACCAGGGCACCCACGCGGAGCTGATGGAGCGGTGCTCCCTCTATCGGCTCCTCTTGGATGGTCCGGAAGACGGATTGGATCTTCGTTCCACTGGTTTGGTTGACGTGCCGACTGCAGCTCCGGCCGCGCTCTCGCCATGGCGTGGTGCGAGAAGTGCGGCCCATGTGATTGGATCGCGGTCGGCTCCGCCGCGCAGCAGCATCTCTGCACCCTCACTGGGACCGGGGTTGGGCGGCAGCGGCGGCGGACGCGGCTGGCGGAGTTCGCTCGCACCTACTCCAGAACTGTTGGCGAAGGTGGCAGCCCTCCGTCCGATTCGCGACGAGGCGCGGATCGACGTCGAGATCGAGTCGCTACCCGACCAGGGCTTCTCACTCTGGAGCTTCATCAGGTCATATAAGCGTCCGCTCGCCCTGGGGCTGGTCCTGGTGATTCTGGACGCCCTGGCCAGCCTGGCCGGACCAATTCTGATCGAGCACGGGATCGATCAGGGGGTGGTGGCCGGCTCCTTGACGGTGATCCTCATCGCTACCGGCATCTTCTTTTTGATAACCGTGGCGGATCTTGTCGACTCGATTGCGGAGACATTCATCACTGGCAGGACTGCGGAGCGGCTGATGCTGTCGCTGCGGATCAAGATCTTCGCCCAACTGCAGCGACTCTCCATCGACTACTACGAGCGCGAGATGGCCGGTCGAATCATGACCCGAATGACGACCGACGTTGACTCCTTGGAGTCGCTGCTTGAGAGTGGGCTGATCACCGCTGTGGTGAGCATCTGCACCTTCATGGGGGTGGGGGTGGCGCTGTTCTTCATCAACTGGCGACTGGCGGCCGCCGCCTTGGTGGTGATCGTCCCGCTGGGTGCGGCCACCTCCATCTTTCGGCGCCGGGCCTCGCGAATCTACGACCGGGCGCGGGAACGAATTGCCATCGTCAATGCCGATTTCCAGGAGAGTTTGGCCGGGGTGCGCGAGGCGCAGGCGTTCGGGCACGAGCAACTCAGCCAGACCGAGTTTCACCGCCTGGGCAATCGATATCTGGACGCCAGGCTCTCGGCCCAGCGGTTGGTTTCCGTGTACTTCCCCTTTGTCCAGTTTCTCTCGGATGCCGCGGACGCGGTCATCCTGGGTTTCGGGGGCTACCTGATCGCCCAAGGTCAGCTCACCAGCGGCGCACTGATCGCGTTCCTGCTCTACATCGACATGTTCTTCTCTCCGATCCAGCAACTTTCCCAGGTATTCGACTCCTGGCAGCAAGCGGGCGCGTCGATGCGGCGCATCCGCGAGCTCATGGCGCGACAGAGCCTCACGCCCTCACCACGGACGCCGGTTCGCGCCGACATTGACCAGGGTGCGCTGAGTGTGCGGGGAGTGCATTTCCGTTACCCAGTCGGAGAGGAGTACTCAGCGACAGGAAAGTCGGCAAGCGCGCCCGGCCCGGCGGCGCTGGACGGCATCGACCTAGAGATCCCGGCCGGGCAGACAGTGGCTCTGGTCGGAGAGACAGGAGCCGGCAAGTCCACCCTGGCCAAGCTGATCGTCCGCTTCTACGACCCTCAAGAAGGGCGCGTCATGGTGGATGGGCAGGACCTGCGTTCCTTCGAGCCGAGCGAGTACAGGCGGCGCTTGGGGTACGTACCCCAGGAGCCGTTCCTCTTCACCGGCACGATCAGAGACAACATCGCCTATGGCCGACCCGAAGCTTCGGACTCGGAGGTGGAGTCTGCCGCGCGAGCGGTCGGCGCCGATTACTTCATCGAGGAGCTACCGAGCGGATACCGCCACGAGCTCTTAGAGCGGGGCCGGTCGCTCTCCACCGGCCAGCGCCAACTAATCGCCCTGGCTCGAGCCCAGCTCATCGAACCCAAGATCCTTGTGCTGGACGAAGCGACCTCGAACCTCGACCTGGCGACCGAGGCCAGGGTGGGGGCTGCCATGACGCGGCTGGCCAGCGGCCGGACAACCATCCTGATCGCCCATCGGCTGCAGACCGCTCGAACGGCCGACCGGATCGTCATCCTGGCAGATGGAGGGATCATTGAGGACGGCACCCATGACGTCCTATTGGCGCAGGGTGGCGCCTACGCCTCAATGTGGCAGATCTTCCAACCAGCGGGCGTGACGTAGTCAGGCACGTCATGGCCAGGCTCAATGCCGGGTCCTTGGATCGGACGGATCCGCTTGAGGAACGACTGGGTGGCGTTCCCGCTGGTGTGTACGCGAGCGCGCCTAAGGCTTGTCCGACGCCCCTTCCTCGTCGATGACGAGCCACGGCAAGGCCTCGGCCGTCGGTCGCAACAAGACCATCAGCTCGGGGTGGTCGGTCTCGGCGCCCGCAACCAATCCCAGCGCAGCGGCGAGGACCGCCCGTTCCGCCTTGACCCCCAACTCTCCGTGCTCGGCCCTCCAGCTAACCAGAGCCGCCTTTCCCTCAATGAGGGAAAGCAGCGAATCCCTCACCTCATGCCACCGGGCAACAAGGCCAGAAGCTTCGAGCACGTCCGACGCCGCCTGCTCAGCAGCCCGAATATCATCCAGCCGGGATTCTCCGACATGGCGATCCCAACCACGGGCGACGCGCTCGATTCCAGCGCTGTCCAGTTCACGAATGTCGGCGGTGAGACGTCCAACGTTGCGGCCCTGGGCGGCAAATCCGTAACCGTCGATATCGTCGGCCATCGCCTCCCTCCAAATGCGCCCAACGGGACGGAGTGATGGTACGTCCTGCCGCGCCGCTGCCGGCTCGAGCACATCGGCTGGGCTAATCGCCCTGAAGGCGGGGCGCTACCGGCGCGTTCAGCATGGCGCTGAGCACGCCCACGCCCAGCCACGCGCGAGGGTGGCGACCGACCACCGGCTGTCGGCGACCCTCTTCCCACTCGTGACCCTCAGCGTCAGTAGCAGCTGGTCCGCCCTCCTCGAAGGGGACGGGTAGAGCGATCGGCAAGCCTCTCTGGACCGCATACTAGACGGTGAATTCGGTCCCGAGGCAGGTGGCAGAGGGAGTTCCCCAACATTGGCTGCGGTAGTCGACGGCTCCCGACGTTCGGGGGCGGAGGAGTCAGATAGCGCCGTAGCCTCCGGATCCGGCAGCACCGCAGCCCCAGAAGTACGCAACTCCGATTTCGTCCAGTCGCTGGAGCGCGGGCTGGCGGTGGTCCGATCCTTCGGTGCTGAACGGCCGCAGCTGACTCTGAGCGAGGTTGCCAAGGCCACCGGCCTCACTCGGGCCGCCGCTCGACGCTTTCTGCTGACCCTGGTACAGCTCGGCTACGCCCGCAGCGACGGCCGGGTCTTCTCACTTCGCCCGAAGCTCCTCGAGTTGGGCTATGCCTACCTCTCGGCGCTGGGGTTGCCAGAGGTCGCCCAACCGCTTCTGGAAGCGCTAGGCGCCCGGCTCCACGAGTCAGCCTCGATCTCAGTCCTGGATGGGAAGGACATCGTGTACGTGGTCCGGGTGCCGAGTCGGCGGATCATGAGCGTCACCATCGCTCTGGGCACCCGCTTCCCGGCCTACGCCACCTCAATGGGCCGAGCCCTCCTGGCCTATCTGGATCCCCACCAGCTCGAGAAGTACCTGGCCGCGGTCAGGCTGGACCCACTCACGGCGATGACTCTGGTGGACCGAGACCGGTTGCGCCAGGTGCTCGAGCAGGTCCGCCACGACGGGTATGCGATCGTCGACCAGGAGTTGGAGCTGGGGCTCCGTTCGGTGGCGGCGCCGCTTCGCGACTGGCGAGGCTCCGTGATCGCAGCGGTAAACGTCTCGGCGCACGCCACCGCGGTCAGCCTGGATGCCCTGCGGAGCGAGTTCCTGCCCGAGCTCCTGGCCACCGCTCGGGAGATCGAGGCGGACTTAGCTGCGCCCCGGTCGGGCTCGAGCCGTGGGCGCTGACTCCGGGAGCCTTCAGATCAAGAGAGCCCGCTCCCCTCAGGCCAGCTCCATCCCGTGCCGTTGCATCAGCTCCCGCTCTGCCTCTGGAGCGGGCGGCTCGGGACCCGACCAGAGCTCGGATAGGTCTCGAAAATAGGGGTCTAGTCCGGGAGAGTGGATGATTAGGAGTCGGGCTAGCTGGGAACTGTGATTGCCGAAGGTGTGGATCACACCGCCGGGAACCAAGACGAAGCAGTCGGCCTCGCCGGTCACCCGCTCTCCGTCGACCAGGAAGGTGACCACTCCGTCCAGGACAAAGTAGGCCTCGTCGCTGGCCGCATGCGCGTGGGGAGGCGGCATGCGACCGCCGGGAGGGAGGGTTCGCTCCATCACGGAAAGCCGCCCGTGGGTTGCCGAGGCGACCGCCTTGAATAACATGACGCTGCCCCGCGCCTCTAGGCGCTCGCCCTCTCCGGCCCGGTACAGAAGGGCTCGCCCGAGCTCCACTCCACCTCCCAAAACCGTCGTGCCAGCGACCCGCAGATGATATCCGGCCGATCGGTGGCGAGCTGGGGCCAATATTCTTGACACTCGAAACCGGGACGCCCTAACATTCAGCGTTCGTGCTGAGACCACTCGTGCGCTTCTCGCACTTAAGCACCACAGATCAGCGCTCGACTGGGATCTCGGTAGTCCAACCACAACCGGGCAGTCGTGAGCTAGTCCTTCGAGCTGGAGCCGCGAGTGATGGTCTACGAGCGACTGCTAGTGTTCTATCACCATCGAATCTGCGCGAAGCTGAATCGGTGTCACCATCACCCAGCCCAAGCTCCTCGAGGCCATGAATACGGGTTCACTCGGCAAGGCTGCCTACCCATCGTGTCAGCGAGTTCGGACCGCAGCTGGCCCCGGCCAGGGTGATGAGGTGAACGGTCGGCTCCCCGGTGACCCTCGGATGAGCGCCGATGGCTGAACTGATGAGCCTGTCGGAGGCGGTGTCGGAACTGGTCCACGACGGTGACAGCGTGGCGATGGAGGGCTTCACCCACCTGATACCGTTCGCGGCCGGCCACGAGGTGATCCGCCAAGAGTGCCGGCACCTGACCTTGATCCGCCTCACTCCCGACGTCATCTATGACCAGCTGATCGGCATGGGCTGCGCCGACAAGATGATCTTCTCCTGGGGGGGCAATCCCGGGGTGGGATCGCTCCACCGTTTTCGGGACGCCGTCGAGAACGACTGGCCGCGACCCTTGGAGATCGAGGAACACAGTCACGCCGGACTGACCAACCGCTACGTGGCCGGCGCGTCGGGGTTGCCCTTCGCGGTCCTGCGCGGCTACGAAGGCACCGGGCTCCTGCCAATGCTGAGCACCGTGGCGCCGATCATCTGTCCCTTCACCGGCGAACGGCTGGCAGCGGTCGCGGCACTGCGGCCGGACGTCGCGATCATCCACGCCCAGCAGGCGGATCACCGGGGAAATGTCCTGCTCTGGGGCATCCAGGGAGTCCAGAAAGAGGTGGTCCTGGCATCGACCAGGTCTCTGGTCACGGTGGAGGAGATCGTCGACGAGCTGGTTCCCCAAAGCGCCGGCGCGATGATCTTGCCGAGCTGGACCGTGACCGCGGTGGCGGTGGTCCCGGGCGGCGCCCACCCGTCGTACGCCGCCGGCTACTCCAACCGTGACAACGACTTCTACATCGCGTGGGACGAAATCGGCCGCGACCGAGACCGATTCCTCAGATGGATGGACGAGCACGTAATGAGCCGACAAGGACCGCCCGCGACTGTCTTGCCCGGGGCCGGCTGAGAATGGCGGCGCGAAGGCCCGCTGCGGCCCGCTCTGACTCACCCTCGGAGGAAGCCAGTTCCCGGATCGCGTCCTACACCGCCGAGGAGATGATGACGGTGGAGGCGGCCCGGGCCCTCAAGGACGGGGCTGTGTGCTTTGTCGGCATTGGGGTACCGTCAGTGGCGGCCAATCTGGCTCGACTAGTCTTCGCTCCCAACTTGGTTCTGATTTATGAGTCGGGAACCATCGGGGCTAAGCCGCATCGGCCACCACTCTCGATCGGGGATGGAGAGCTGGCCGACACCGCGGACGCCGTGGTCTCAGTTCCAGAGATCTTCAACTACTGGCTCCAGGCGGGACGGGTGGACGTCGGATTTTTAGGAGCAGCCCAGATCGACCGCTTCGCCAATCTCAACACCACGGTGGTGGGCCACTACCTCAAGCCAGAGGTGCGACTGCCGGGAGCCGGCGGGGCTCCCGAGATCGCGTCCGGGTGCAAGGAGATCATCGTCGTGGTCCGCCAGAGTCAAAGGACCTTTGTCAAGGAATTGGACTTCGTCACCTCGGTCGGGTTCGGGCACGGGCCCGGGGACCGCGAACGGCTGGGTCACACTGGCGCCGGGCCCACGATGGTGATCACCGATCTCGGAGTGCTTCGTCCTGACCCCGAGACCTGTGAGCTCACGCTCACCTCGCTCCACCCGGGAGTGGAACTGGACCAAGCGATCGCGGCCACCGGCTGGAGGCTCGCCGTTGCCGACAACGTCCTCCGCTCCCTGCCCCCCACCGAGCGGGAGTTGCTGGCGTTGCGCGCCTTCCGTTCGCCCGAGGATTCTTGATCACGACCCGGGCGGGTCGAGAGTGGGGCGGCGGCGTATCGTCCCAGAGCATCCGGCGGCGTCGACGCCCCACTCGGGAGGCAATCACCCTGTGAGCAACGCGGATGAGCGGCTCGACCAGGTCCATGAACCGGCCCACCCGCCGTATCTCTTCCCGGCCTACGGTTCAACCGTCCTGCGAGCGCCCAAGCGACCGCTGGTCGTGCTCCCGGACTCGCTAGCCGACCGGACTGGGCCTATCTTCGGCCACCTCCCGGCGACCACCCTCGACGCCGACCTCACCCGTCAGCATGATGGTGAACCCCTGGGTGAGCGGATCATCGTGGCCGGCAAGGTGATCGATTCAGCTGGCCGCCCGATGCGGAACCAGTTGATAGAGGTGTGGCAGGCGAACGCCGCCGGCCGGTACGCCCACCACAACGACGTGCACCCGGCGCCGTTGGATCCCAACTTCAGTGGAGCCGGCCGCCTGCTCACCGACGACGAGGGACGGTACCGCTTCGTCACGGTCAAGCCGGGCGCCTACCCCTGGAAGAACCACCTCAATGCCTGGCGACCGGCCCACATCCACTTCTCGCTCTTCGGTACCTCCTTCAGTGAGCGGCTGGTGACCCAGATGTACTTCCCCGGTGACCCGCTCATGGACCAGGACCCGATTTCAAACTCCATCGACGAGCGCGCCCGGAAACGGATGGTCTCGAACTTCGCCCTCGACCTCACCGTCGAGCAATGGGCGCTGGGGTATCGCTTCGACATAGTCCTGGACGGAGCTGGCGCCACCCCGCTCGAGGCCCCGGAGGCGCGATGAACCGCCTGCCCAACACCCCGTCTCAAACCGCCGGTCCGTTCTTCAGCCTGGGCCTGACCTGGGAGGGCGCGGAGCACCTGGTGAGCCCCGGAGATACCGGCGCCATCTCGGTGGAGGGACTGGTCCTCGACGGAGCCGGGCAGCCGGTGCCAGACGCGGTGCTGGAGATCTGGCAGGCCGACGAGGAGGGCCGATTCCCACCGGACTGCCGTCCCAACTGGCCCGGGTTCGGGAGGAGCATCACCGACGTCGAGGGGGCCTTCCGCTTCGTCACGGTCAAACCAGGCCGGGTGGCGGCCTCGGACGGGACCCTCCAGGCGCCTCACCTCGAGCTTCAGATCTTCGGTCGCGGACTCCTCCGCCAGCTCGCCACCAGGATCTATTTTCCCGATGAAGGCGAAGCCAACCTTACCGACCCGGCGCTCTGCGCGATCCCGGACGCGCAGGCGAGGCAGACCCTGGTCGCCCGGACCACCAGTACCGGCGTGCGATTCGACGTCGTCCTCCAGGGCGAGGACGAAACGGTCTTCTTTGGTCTCTGAGGAGGCGGGAGCGACCGCCCCCGGGGCGGACTTCGGGGCACCGCTCGGGCTCTTCGGCTCGCTCGACACGACCTTGGCACTGGCCGCGGCGACGTCGGACCAAGCCTGGCTGCAGGCGCTGCTGGACTTTGAAGCGGGACTCGCGTTCGCGGAAGCGGCAGCCGGGGTCATCCCAGGCCCCGCTGCCATCGAGATCGCAGCCCGCTGCCAGGCGGCCAACTTCGACGTTGAGCAGCTGGGCCGAGCCGCCCCGGCAGGTGGAAACCCGGTCATTCCTTTGATACTCGCCCTGATGGATCAGCTACCTGAGTCCGTCGCCGATTGGGTACATTGGGGCGCGACCAGCCAGGACGCGCTGGACACGGCCATGATGCTGGTGGCTCAGCGCAGCTGCCGTCTGATCCTCGAAGACTTGGAGGGTGCCGCCCAGGCCGGCCGGCAGCTCGCTGAGCGCCACCGGTCGACCCTCCAGGTGGGTCGCACGCTCCTCCAGCATGCCGTGCCCACAACCTTCGGGCTCAAAGTGGCCGAATGGCTGACGGCGATCGTCGAGGTGCAGACCATCCTTGGGGAGGTCGCGGCTACTCGCTTGGCGGTTCAACTAGGCGGAGCCGCCGGCACCTTGGCATCCCTGAACGAGGACGGCACCAAGGTAGTGACGCTTCTGGCAGGTCGGCTGGGGCTAGCCGAGCCCCTCCTCCCCTGGCACACCGACCGGGTTAGGCCCGCTCAGCTGGCGGCGGCGCTGGGTCTGGTCGCCGGCGTGGCAGCCAAGGTCGCCCAGGACGTGGTGCTGCTCAGCCAGACCGAGCTGGGCGAGGTGAGTGAGGCCGCAGCCCAGGGTCGAGGTGGCTCCTCGACGATGCCCCAGAAGCGCAACGCCACCGACTCGGTCGCGATCACTACCGGCTACCGCCGGATCAACGGTCTGGTCGCGGTGGTACTCGGGGGCATGGCTCAGGAGCTGGAGCGCTCGGCCGGGGACTGGCAGGCGGAGTGGACAACGGTGACCGAGCTGCTGCGCCTGACCGGAGGGGTGGCTCACCGGCTCCGAAATCTGTTGGAAGGACTCAAGGTCGACGAGTCCCAGATGGCCGCCAACCTAGCCCTCACCAGGGGCGGAATCATGGCCGAGCGGATCGCCCTTCGGCTCTCTCTGCGCCTAGGCCGAGGGAAAGCCCGGCAGTTGGTCGAGGAGGCAGCGCAACGAAGCTCTGCCCACGGGTCCAATCTGGTCGACGAGCTGGCCGGCGACCCGGAGGTTGCCCGGGAGATGAGCCCGGCCGAACTAGACGAGCTGGGCAGTCCACACACCTATCTCGGCGCCAAAGACGTATTTATCGATCGCGCCCTGGCCCAGCGGCCGGGCGAAACTCAGGAGGATGCATGAGCCGGTTCGAAATCGCTGGCCGCGCGGTCAACTACCAGATCCAGGGGCCTTCGGCCGGACCAGCACTGGTGCTGCTGAATTCGCTGGGGACCACCCTAGAACTCTGGGACCCGCAGTTGCCAGCACTGTGCCGGTACTTTCGGGTCCTCCGCTACGACTACCCGGGCCACGGCGGCTCCGAACCCCGCTCCAACCCCACCTCAGTGGAGAAGCTCGGGGACGAACTCTGCGCGCTGCTCGACGAGCTCCAGATAGAGAGTGCCTCGCTCTGTGGCCTCTCACTCGGGGGCATGGTCGCGCTCTCGATCGCGGCCCGCTATCCGGCTCGGGTCCAGGGACTGGTGGCAGCCTCGACCAGTAAGCAGATGTCGCCATCGCAGTACTGGCTCGACCGGGCGGCGCAAGTCCGCGCCCAGGGTTTGGGTCCGATCCGGGACCAGTTGCTGAGCCGATGGTTCAGCCCGAGCTTCATCTCGGCCGAGCCCCAGGACGTCGCGCGCTTCGGAGCTCAGTTGACGGCCGTCGATCCCGACTCGTACGCCGCCGGGTGCGAGGCGTTGGCGGCCGCCGACCTCACTGCCCAGCTGGCGTCCATCACTTCCACCACACTCATCCTGGCGGGAGCTTTGGACCAAGCCACGCCGCTCGGTCGGGGTCTGGAACTGCAGGCGGTGATCCCTGGCGCCGCATTACGGGTGCTGGCCGACGCCGCCCATCTCGCCAACGTGGAGCAGCCGGAGCCCTTCGTCAGGGCGGTGATTGGGCACTTGACCGGCGGTCAGTTGGCCCGGGGAACCGCCGCCCGCCGCCGGGTGCTCGGTGACGAGCACGTGGACCACGCCCTGGCCAGCGCCAACTCCTTTACCACCGACTTTCAGGAGCTGATTTCCCGGTACGCCTGGGGCGAGGTTTGGGCGCGTCCCGGCCTGGACCGGATCACCCGCCGGTGCATCACCATCGCGCTGCTGGTCTCCTTGGGCCGGTGGGAAGAACTGGAGATGCACGTCCGGGCAGCAGCCGTGGAAGACCTGACCGCGGATCAGATCGCTGAGATTCTGCTGCACACGGCCGTCTATTGCGGCGTGCCGGCGGCGAATGCAGCCTTCGACCATGCCCAGAGGGCACTTTCCCCGGAGGACCCCCCGTCGTAATGTGCGCGGCAGCGATTAGCTCGCAACGTCGTCAGGGAGGTGGCTCGTGACCGAGCTTGAGAACATCCGCGAGTGGGAAGGCAAGAACGTGGTCGATCCTGACGGAGCGGAGGTCGGTCGCCTGGAGGATGTCTACTTCGATGCCGAGACCGACCAGCCGCTCTTCGTCACCGTGCACACCGGACTCTTCGGTCGTCATCTGACCTTCGTGCCCACCGAGGGCGCGACCTTGGGCCAGGATTACCTCAAGGTGGCCCGGCTCAGGTCTGAGATCCACCACGCGCCCAACATCGAGAAGGGCGGCGATCTCTCCCTGGACGAGGAGGCGCGGGTCTACAAGTACTACGGGATGGCCTTCCAGCCCGCCTCCACCGAGGCCGGGCGGCGCCTGGTGCGCCACTAGCGCGAGCCGGGCGGCGGCCGCACCGACTGCCACCCCTCAGCAAGTCGATCGAGCTGGACCCCTCCGTATGCTTGTGGGGATGGAATTCGCGAGTTTCCTTAAGAGTGTGCGATCCGACGGGGAGCGGATAGTCCTGGTGGCTCGCGACCAATTGGGGGCAGATGTGCCGCCCTGTCCCGGCTGGCAGGTGCGCGACGTCCTGAACCATGTGGCCCAGGTCTACGAACAGAAGATCGTCTGCACCCTGCTTCAGCGAGATCCCGACCCCTGGCCGCCCGACTGGCCCGCCGATCGAGATCCCACCGAGTGGCTCGCGGACGCCCAGAGAAGGCTCCTGGAGCTGTTCACCGAGCGTGGTGCGGCGGCGCCGTCCTACACCTGGTGGCCGGCGGATCAGACGGTCGGGTTCTGGGCCAGACGAATGGCCCACGAGACGGTGATCCACCGGGTCGACGTCGAACTAAGCTGCGGCCCGTCGACTCCGGTCAACCCGGAGGTCGCCGTCGACGGAGTGGACGAGGTGCTGACCATTGTTCTGGCCGGAGACTGGTCCGATGCACCGGCAGACCAGTGTCGAGGACAGCGCATCGCGGTGCGCACAGGCGGCCGGGGCTGGGAGGTGGAGCTGCAGCGAGAGGCCGTCAATGTTTATCCACCCCGAGGCAGGGTGGACGCAGAGGTGCAGGGGGATCCCGAGGAGGTCCTGCTCTGGCTCTGGGGCCGTGGTCCAGTCACCCGGCTGACCCAGGTTGGAGACGCCTCGATAGCGACCTTGCTCCGCGACCGGCTCAAGCTGGCGACTCAGTAGGCTGTGGCTGCCGTACCTCAGCTGAGCGCTCCCTCCCTGCGCCCGCCCCGCCACCTGGTCAGTCCTGTTGCTGTCTGGTACTGGACCGCCAGGGCGGCGATCGGATGGGTGGTGGTGCTCGTCCTCGAGGTCGCCTGGATGCTCGGCGGCTCCCACAACGGGGGCTGGCACGCGGCGGGACTGGCGGTGACCGCTGTCGTGGCCGTGGCCCACCTGATCGTCATGCCCAGATGGCGGTTCCACGTGCACCGTTGGGAGGTCACCGCGGTGGCTGTCTATACCCAAGCTGGCTGGTTTCATCAGGAGCGGAGGATCGCCCCGCTCTCGCGCATCCAGACTGTCGACAGTGAGCGCGGCCCGATCGAGCAACTGTTTGGACTGATGAAGGTAACCGTCAACACCGCCTCCGCAGCGGGACCCCTACGCATCGTCGGGCTCGACCGGGACACGGCGCAAGGGCTGGTCGACGAGTTGACCACCATCGCCCAGCACACCCAGGGGGACGCAACCTGATCCGGGATGGTTCGGAGGCGGTCCCAGATCCGGATGCTCCCATCTCAGGATCGGACCCGGACCAGGGCCTGATGTGGCATCGGCTGAACCGCCGCATGCTGCTCCTGCTCCCCCTTCAAGAGCTGCTGAAGAACTTCCCCTGGTTGATCGTCCTGCTGATCGCAGGTGCGGGCAGCGGGAACGGTCCGTATTACGGGCTGGCGGGGCTCGCCTTTTCGATAGTTGCTGGTACCTTGCGCTGGTTCACGACCAGTTACCGGATCGCCGCCGACAAGGTGCAGGTGCGCCGCGGTCTCTTCCGCCGGCGCACGCTGACCGTGCTGCGCGACCGGCTCCGCACCGTTGACGTGACGGCAAACCTTCTGCATCGGATTTTCGGTTTGTCGAGCATCACGATGGGTACGGGGCGCAGCGATCGCAAGAACGAGCGCGGACTAAAGCTGGATGGTTTGAGCACCAGTGACGCTGCCTGGGTGCGCCAGGAGCTTCTGCACCGGACCGCGGAAGTTATGCGACCGATTTCACACGAGACAAGTGGAGCGCCAGAGTTCACCCGACCGACAGAATTGGCCCACTGGGAGCCGCGCTGGATCGGATACGGTCCATTCACCCTGTCGGGCGCGATCACAGTGCTGGCGGTGGTGGGGTTCGGCGCCCAGATCGTCAATGACGACCACCTGCATCCCGCTCGACTGGGCCCAGTGCACGTCGCGCTGCAGGCGCTGGGATCCAATTCCACGGCGGTCGCGGTGCTGGCCCTGCTGGTGCTGGCAGCGCTGCTGATCGCCTTCGCGTCAACTCTCGGTTATGTCCTCTCTTTCTGGAACTTCCGCCTCACGCGACAGACGGGGACTCTGCAGGTGACCCGGGGCCTGCTGACCACTCGGGTCATCTCTATCGACGAACAGCGGCTGCGCGGCGTGGAGCTCAGCGAGCCGCTGCTGCTCCGCCTGGTACACGGGGCGCGCTGCATCGCTATCGCGACTGGACTTCGCGTGGGAAGGGGGGCGGAGCGGGGAGGATCAATGCTGGTTCCCCCAGCTCCACGGGCTGTGGCGGAGGGGGTGTCAGCCACGATCCTCGGTACCGCAGTACCCGTCCAGTGTGAACTGCTAGCGCATGGGCCAACAGCCCGCCGACGTCGGTACACCAGGGTATTTCTCATCACCCTGCCAGCGCTGGCAATTCTGCTGGTCGGCTGGCGATGGGGAGCGATCCCCGCATGGCCGTGGCAGCTCACGCTGGCATTGCTGATCCTGGGGCTTCCCCTGGCCCGGGACCGGTATCGCAGCCTCGGTCACGCCGTGGTGGGGGACCGGCTGGTCAGTCGGTCGGGGTCCTTGGTGCGGCGTCGGTGCATGCTTTCCGCAGATGGGATCATCGGTTGGAATCTGCACCAATCGTTCTTCCAGCGCCGCGCCCACGTGGTCACACTGGTCGCCACCACGGCTGCCGGCCGCCAAGCCTACCGAATGCAGGATCTGACCCTGCCCGAGGCGGTTCGGGTGGCTGAGGAGGCCCGTCCGGGGCTTCTCTCTCCCTTCTTCGAACCAGTCGTTCTCCCCGCCCGGGAGTCGATCGAGGCTGCAACCTCGAGGTAGATTGTGGCGGACGGCGGCACTAGGAGAGCGACACGACGGGTGCCACACTCACATTGCCGGCGAGTGCGTGCTGAAACTCAATCGCTCATCTTGGCGCGACTGGGACCGACAAGTTCACTTGGGACGCTTCGTCTTCCGCTTGATCCATCTCCAAAGGTCCTTGTGGATTGGCGTGAACTCGCGCAGGACTCGGCGTCCCGGGGCTCCCACGACCGCCGCCTCCTGAGCAGCACGAGCTCCGAACAGGTCGGGGCGGTTATGGCGCCAGTCCAGCACCCCGGCTCTCAGAAACACCGCACCCAAGCTGGCCACGGGCACCGCAAGTAGAGCTCCCAAGAACCCCGCTGCCTCGATCCCGCCGAACAGGGCGAGGAGCGCGATGAGGGGATGCAGCCGCACGAACTTGGCTTGGATGCGAGGCGCCAGCAGATATCCCTCAATAATGTGGATGGCTAGGAAGAGGATTAGGGTGAATAGCGCCAACTCCGGGCTCTTGGTGAGAGCCAGCAGCAGCGCCACGGCTCCTCCAGCGAACGGACCTACCAGCGGGATCAGTTCGAAGATGAAGGTCGCCACGGCAATCACCAAAGGGAAAGGCACGCCCAGAATGGCGGTGCCAACCCCGGCCAGAATCGCTACCAAAAGCGCCATCAAAAGCTGGGCTCGGACATAGCCGCCGACCACCACCGAGAAGGCGTCGAAACCGAAGGAGAGTTCGCTGCGCATGCGCCCGGGAAGCAGTTCCTGTAGCTGGCGCCGAAGCATGCGGCCATCCTTGAGCAACCAGAAGGAGATCACCAGACCCACGAACACATCCACCAGCACGGTGACGGTGCTCGAGAGTCCGTGGAGCAGAATGTCGGTGGCGCCAGGAATGTACGAGGTCAAGTTCTTGGGAATAACGCCGCCCCCGGCCACCTGGATTCCATGCTTGCTCAACTGGGCGCGCACGTGTGTGATTTCGGTATTCGCACGATGCAGCAGATGAGGTATCTGATCCGCTAGTCCACGCGCTTCCCCGACCAGCGGGCCACCCACGATGTAGAGCACGCCGCCGACGAACAGGAGGCCGACGACCAGGGTCGTCAAAACTGCCAGGGTGGGTGGAAAATTAGCCCGACGCTGGAGCAGGCCGACGACCGGATCAGCGATGAATGTGATGGCTAGGGCTAGGACCAGGGCCAGGATCACGGTCAGGATCGTGGTCAGCCATCCTGCCAACACCAGCAACAGCTGATAGGCGACGAAGACCGTGACCGTGATGGCGGCCGCCCTGACCCAACCCCAGGTGGCAGGTGGAACACCGCCTGGAGTGGGCGCGGCGGGAGCCTCACTCAGGGGTGGCGTGGCCGGAGGCGTCTTGGGTACCGGGGCCTTGGCGGCAGCCGGGTTGTCAGGCGCCACGGGGTCAGTCTACGGGCTGGGTCACGGAGCGACGTGGCAGATCCGATCTGTTCACCGTCCAACTCCGGTCTTGTTAAAGCAGGATGGACTAGCTAGCCCGCTGGGGCGGGGCCTGCGCCGGCCAGCCGTGGCTGGGCGGCGTTGGTGATTCGCCTCGCCTTCCACAGGTCCCCGCCGGGCACCACCCGGTTCAACAGCAGCGTGACTCCGGCCATGATGATCAAGCCCAGGAAGTACCCCGGGAAGAGCAGCGCCCCGAGACTCCACAGAATGGCTTCGACGATCGGGCCAACCACCAAGATGGTGCGGCGCTGGCCGGGATCGAGGTCGTCGACGAAGTACTTCCATCCAAACCCCAGCCAGGGGAAGTCGCGGCTGTACCAGACTCTAGGCGCAAAGCGAACCCGATAACCCCAGAGCGCGAGAGCGTGTGACGCCTCATGGGCCACCAGCACGAACGCCAAGAAGAACCAGATCATCGGCCCGACCGGCAGCGGGCACGGCAACCGCAGCGGTGGCAGACCGGCAGCGATCTCGTCCTGTTCCCTCCATCGGGAGACTCATCCCACAGGGTCTCCGCTCGTCCATGATCTCGCGTGGCAGGGGGTAGTGTCGCATCAGAGATCGAATTTGTTTAGTCCGCGCTCACGCAGAGCGTTTAGGCGCCTCTCGGTTAGCCGTGCCGCGGGCCGCCGTAGCGCATCTCAACCCGTTTGCGGGTAGGGTCAGACGAGATGGGCAGACGGGCTCCGGTGAGCTGGAAACCATCTCGCTCGTAGCAGAGTCTGGCGGCGGTGTTTTCGCCGCTGACCCAGAGGAAGAGCTCAGATCCTCTGCGGTGCCGGTGCCATTCGACCACCGTCGCGATCAAAGCTCGGGCCACCCCCTGGCGCCGATAGGCGGGATCCACCCACATCGAGACCAGCTGAAGCCTGAACTCCGCCTCGCGAACCGCTCCCACGAGCCCGATCCAATCCTCGCCCTTCCGAGCTGACCACATCTGCTTGTTCGGCGTCGGGATGGCCCGCTCCTGCCACTCTGAGTCGAGGCGGGAGCTCTCTTCCGCCCAGGTGGAGCCGAACGCTTCCGGCGCGTCCTCGAGGCATCGCAAGCGGATCTCGCGCAGCCGCGCCCAGTCGAGGGCGGTGATCGGTAGCACTTCGAACCCCACTACGTAGGCTCGTCTGGCTCCCCGCGACTGGCATTGGCTCGACCGCGGCTCCAATAGCCTTTTGCAGAGACTTGGTCCCGGAAGAGCCCCCGCGCCAACAGCGCGTCACGGAGCGCCAGCGCCACCCTCACCTCGGCGGCAATGTAGACATGACCCCGGCCGGAAGGAAGTTGCCACCCACCTAGTTCCAAAAGGAGTCGCCCGGAGTCGCCGGGGGCGGCATCGCCCCGATGCAACCAGTTGACGTCCGCACGCGGGCTGGCCGCTACTGGTTGGTGGTCGGCAGCCGTGGCTACCTCCAAGACCACCGTCGCCGCCGCGGCAGCTGGCAACGCCTCGAGCATCGCTAACGTCCCCGGGAGGTAGGTCTCGTCCCCCAGGAAGAGGTGCCACTCTGCTTCGGCATCCAGGGTGATTTTGCCCCGGGGGCCGATCACCTCGGCGAGAACCTGACCGGGTTGCGCAGCCTGGGCCCAACGGGCCGCGGGACCATCGCCATGCATCACCACGTTGAGGTCGGCCAGCCCGGCGCTGGGGTCTGCCCGTCGGATGGTGTAGCGGCGGCTGGTCAGCTCTCCGCCCCCGCTCGGAAGCCTCAGCATGAGGTCCTGCCCGGGGGCAAATCTAAACCCCACGAGGTCCTCGCCCCGGAGCCGGATCTGCCGCAGGCTCGGAGCAATGTCGAGCACCTCCTCCACCTCAAGTGACATCGGCTTCGGCTCGGGAAGGGAAGAAGGGAGAGCTGGCGGCGCAGCCTTCCCGTCGCGGATCGGTGGCACCTGAGTCATGGGGACAACGGTACCCACATCGGAGTTCTCGGCAGCCGTCAGGTAGGGCTCAGCGGAGGCGGCGAGTGTCGCTCGCCGCCTCCTCCTGGGGTAGCCAGTGCTCGTTCAGGTGGCAGCGGGTTGGACTGCTGTGCAGAAGGCGCAGCGCGAAGCCTTGAGCGGAATCTCGCTGAGGCATTCGGGGCATGCCTTGGTGGTCGGATCCTGCTGCTTCTGGGACCGGGCAACCATTGCCTGGTACGGCACGACGACCACGAAATACAGCACCGCCGCCACCAGGACAAAGGTGATCACGGCATTTATCACCGAGCCGTACAGAAATTCGGAGTGGTTGATCGTGAAGAAGAGGCTGCTGAAGTTGGGCTGCCCGATGATCGCCGCGATCAACGGGGTGAACAGGTCGGCGACCAGTGCCGTGACCAAGGCGGCGAAGGTCACGCCGATGACGAAGGCGACGGCCATCTGAACCAGGTTCCCCCGCATCAGGAACGCTTTGAAACCAGACATCTAATTGCCTCCCGCTTTTCGGATTGTGAAGTGGCTCCGGTGACCGGAAAACGCGATTCTCGCTGGCCCGGACCGCCAACGCAGCGAAATGATCATCCGGGCTGGACAGCGCTTGAATCGGTGCTGGCGGCGCCCGCGAATTGTTGGTACGCCTCCCATGCCCGGGGACCCCACACAGTAGCCGGTCCCCCATCCAGCAGCAGTGTCACCCCGATCGCCTCCGCCACCTCCTGGGGCGTGGCACCACGTCGGGCAGCGCCGCGGGCATGGGCGGCGAGGCAGCCGTCGCACTTCTTAACAATCGAGATGGCCAGTGCGATCAGCTCCTTATCTTTGGCGGAGAGCGCCCCATCCACCATCACCGCGCGGTGCGTCTGGGTGTATCCCGACCACACCTCAGGGATGGCCTGGCGCAGCTCGGAAATCGGCGGACCAAGGTCCTTGAGGACCTGACTGTATTCAGTCATCGCTTCTCCTTCACCAATTTTGGCTTGGGGATATTGGCACCAAGCCGACGACAACTGGCCCATCATGGCTCCAAATGACGCGCTGCGGGTGGCGAGTTCGAGACCGCCAGTCGATCGTGAGGAGTGGCTCGTAAGCGGTATCCCAGGAAGGTCAGCTCGCGGCTTGGAAGGCTCCGTCGCGGAGCACCGGGACCAGGCTGGACACGTTGAGCGCGGCGGCCCACTCCAGCTCCTCGCCGTACTCCCGCCGGCGCTGCTCCCGTCCGGAGACACACTCCCGTATGACCCGGCGCAATCCCTGGTGGCGAGCGTGGCGGAACACTGCCGCCGCCGCGGTGGCCTCGGGTGAGCGCCGCCTCCGACGCAGACCGTCGATGATCGCTCCGGCGCCGATCAGGTCCTCCAGCGCCAGATCCAGGGTGCCGTCCGGCCACCTCTCGCCGGCCGCGATCACCGAGATGACGGCCCCGTGCCGCCGTGCGAAGCGAGCCACCGCGAAGGCGTTACGCAGCGACCCGGCCAGGACGGTTTCCCCTCCCAGGCCGGCGGCCACCGAGATGGCCGATCCGTTCGGCGAGGGCAACACAATCGACATCCCGGATGGCGCCCGACTGAGGGTCGCCGGCGAGAGGGAGTAGGGCTGCTCTGGCGAGACCAGCGAGCGGCTCACCGCCACCTCGGCGCCCAGCTCCCGGGCCCGGGCCAGCGCCGATTCCGGATCCCAAGGATGGGGATAGACCAGACAGCCACGCTCGACCGCGACTGCGACGGTGGTCGAGAAGGTGATCACGTCGACCACCACCATCACGTCCGATTGGGGGGCGAGTGCGGCGGCGCCCGCCAGTCCCCAGCCGAATCGAACCGTGTAGCGGTCCTGAGGGTGATCGTCCCGTCCATTGGCTGCCGCTTGGCGGTGGTACCCGTAACCGGAGTCCGACCCGGACTGCGATTCGGACGAAGGGATGGACATGTGCCAATAGCTTGGGGGATCAATCACCGCCTGAGCACTCTCCGGGGCGCCGTCCCAGGCTGACGGGGAAGCACCCTCTCACTTCGGGAGGGTGCTGCGGAGCCTGACTATAGTGGGCCAATGGCGCGCCCCAGTGGTCGCGGGGCTAGGAGTTGATGGCCCTTCCTAGCACGCTCGGTGAATTGCGGGGCAGCGAGTACCGGATGCGTTCAGTCCGGGAGGAGCTGCGGGACAACCTGGTCGACGCACTGCGCCATGGCCGCGAGCGCTTCCAGGGCCTGGTCGGCTACCAGGAAACGGTCATCCCCCAAATCGAGAACGCCCTGCTGGCCGGCCAGGACATCGTCTTTCTGGGGGAGCGCGGCCAGGCCAAGTCCAGGTTGATCCGGGCCATGGCCCAGCTTCTGGACGAGCAGATTCCGGTCGTGCGCGGCAGCGAGGTCCACGACCATCCCTACGCTCCGATCAGCCGCTTCGGGCGGGACCTGGTCAGTGAGCAGGGCGACCAGACCCCTATCACCTGGATCGGCCGAGCGGATCGCTTCGGTGAGAAGCTCGCCACCCCCGACACCTCGATCGCCGATCTGATCGGAGAGGTGGACCCGATCCGGGTGGCCGAGGGTAGGTACCTGGCGGACGAGCTGACCATTCACTACGGCCTCTTGCCCAGGGTCAACCGGGGGATCTTCGCCATCAACGAGCTCCCCGACCTGGCGGAGCGGATCCAGGTCGGCCTGCTCAACATCATGGAGGAGCGGGACGTCCAGATCCGTGGCTTCCAGGTCCGACTCCCGCTGGATGTGCTGGTGGTAGCCACAGCCAACCCCGAGGACTACACCAACCGAGGACGGATCATCACTCCGCTCAAGGACCGCTTCGGCTCCCAGATCCGCACCCATTACCCTCGCTCGCCAGAGGCAGAGGCGGAGATCATCGAGCAGGAGCGGGACCAGTTCGCCGGGCTGGGGATCCCGCTGCATGTGCCCCAGTACATGCTGGAGCTGGTCGCTGAGATCTCCCAGCTGGCGCGGCGAACCACTCAGATCAACCAGCGGTCGGGGGTCTCAGTCAGGCTCTCCATTGCCAACTTCGAGAGCCTCTGCGCCAACGCGGTGCGGCGGACGATCGCCCTGCAGGAGGCGGAGGCGGTGCCCCGGCTCAGCGACCTGGGCGCCCTCTCTGCCTCCACGCTGGGCAAACTGGAACTGGAGACCTGGGAGGAGGGCGAGGACCAGGCGGTGCTGCAGAAGCTGCTCCGTAGCGCGACCGGGAACATCTTCCGGCGTCACTTCTCAATCCCCGAGTTCGGCCCCGTGCTGGCCCGCTTCGAGCAGGGCCTGACCGTCGAGGTGGGCGAGCTGGTCCCACTGGCACGCTACCAGCAGGTCGCGGATGGCATCCCTGAGATGAAACGGATCCTCAGCGACCTGGATGAGCCCCAACAGCCGGGGTCGGTGGCCGCCGCTCTGGAGTTGGTGCTGGAGGGATTGCACCTCTCCAAGCGGTTGAACAAGACGGTGGTGGACGGCACCTCCGTCTACGGAAGCTAGGCACTAGCCAGTGGCCGCGGCCCGTCAGCTATACAGCCGCTGGGACGGCAGCCAGCAAGGCGAGCTTCCGGACTCCAGCGAACTCTTCTCCAGGCTGGCCGAGGACGTCTTCCACGGCTGGGACTTCGAGTCGGCGCTGCGTCGGATCCTGAGCCAGGGCTTCAAGGACAGCGAGGGTCGCCGGCTCAGGGGTCTCGAGGACCTCCTGGAGCAACTCCGGGAGCAGCGTCAGGAGAAGCTCGAGCGCTACAACCTGGACGGGCTCTTCAAGAACATCGAGGAGCGGCTGGACCGGATCCTCCAGAAGGAGCGGCAGACGCTGCACGAGCGTCCCAAAGAAGCTGCCGGCACGGAGAGCCAGCAGCTGGTGGAGAGGCTGACTCGAAGCCGTCTCGAACAGCTCGACGCGCTACCGCCAGAGGCGGGATCCGCCATCCGCCAACTCCAGGAGTATGAGTTTCTCGATCAGGAGGCGGCCCGGGACTTCCAGGAGCTTCTGGCAGAGCTCCGGCAGAACCTGATCGAGCGCCACTTCGAAGAGCTCGGTAAGGCGGTCCAGCAGATGGGTCCGCAGGACCTGGGTCAGCTCCAGGCAATGGTGGCCGACCTGAATCAGATGCTGGAGCGGAAGCTCCGGGGCGAGCCTCCCCAGTACGAGGAGTTCATGGCGAAGTGGGGCAGCTACTTCCCCGACCATCCCGAGGACCTGGAGTCATTCCTGGAGCAGCTCCGGCAGCAGATGGCCGAGCTGAGCTCACTGCTGGAGTCCGCCTCCCCGGAGACCCGCCAACAGCTCCAGGAGATCATGCGTGCCGCTCTCAGCGACGAGGGGCTCCAGGACCAGCTGTCCCAGCTCTCGCAGCTCATGTCGCAGCTCGCCCCACCCGCTCAGTCAGGGTCACGGTTCGGTTTCTTCGGCGGCGAGGAGCTGGACCTGCCGGGGGCGCTCGATGTGATGGGAGAGCTTCAGCATCTGGACTCCCTGGAGCGGGGAATCCGCCAAGCCTATTCCGGACTGGAGCTGCCCCCTGAGCTGCTGCACCAGCTCACCGAGAGCCTGGGCGCTGACTCGGCCGCCAGCCTCACCCAGATTCAGGAGCTGGTCAAGGAGTTGGAGGCCAAGGGGCAGTTGAGGCGGGGCAGCGACGGTCTGGAGCTGACTCCTCAGGGGGTGCGCAAGATCGGTCAGAAAGCGCTCGGTGACATCTTTCAGCACCTCATCGCGGACGGCTTCGGCAGTCACCCCCAGGGAAACCCAGGAAGTGGCCAGGACATGGGGGACCACAGCAAACCCTACGAGTTCGGCGATCCCTTCAACCTCGACGTGGAGAAGACCCTGATGAATGCGGTCCGCCACAGCGACGGCAGCCGTCCGCTACGGCTGGCGGTGGAGGACTTTGAGGTATTGGAATCGGAGCGCAGTGTGCAGACCAGCACCGTGCTGATGCTGGACATGAGTCGCAGCATGCCACTGCGAGGGTATTTCTACGCCGCCAAGAAGATGGCGCTGGCCCTGGACTCACTGATCCGCACGCAGTATCCGCGGGACACACTCTATGTCGTCGGTTTCTCCGATTACGCCAGAGAAATTGGGCCAGGGATGCTAGCGCAACTCTCCTACAGCGAATACGTCTACGGCACCAACATGCAGCACGGTCTGATGCTCGCGCGCCGTCTGCTCCACCGGCACCGAACGGCGAATCGGCAGATAATCATCGTCAGTGACGGCGAACCTACCGTGCACATGGAGGGAACGAGCGCCGTCTTCATGTACCCGCCGCTGCCGGAAACATTCCGGAAGACCCTGCAGGAGGTGCGCCACTGCACCCGGGAGGGGATCGTGATCAACACCTTCATGTTGGAGAGCAACCAGTACTTGGTCCAGTTTGTCAAGCAACTAACCCGCCAGAACCGCGGCCGGGCTTTCTTCGTCAGCCCCGACCGACTGGGCGACTACGTCCTGGTGGACTACGTGAACTCGCGCTCCAGGCCCGGCTGAGCGGTGCCCAGTCTCCGGCTCGACTCCACCCGGCGACAGTTCCAGGATCGGCTGCTCACCCAACTCCGCTCCCGCTATCCCGGCTGGACGTTCTCAGCACGGGAGGACGACTTCGGCCTGCTGGCCCGTAAAGAACGAGCCCAGGTGGCGTTCTCCCTGGACTCCTTATATGCCGAGGTCAGCCGCCCGAACGTCTCCCTTCCTGACGAGATATCCCGCTTCGTCTCCACTGCCGGACCTAGACTCAGCGCCGCGGAGCAGCATCCCGAGCAGACTGGTCCGGCGCCTGACCCGGGCGCTTTGGTCTGGTGCGTCAGGACGGAACGGAGCCTCCGCGGCTATAGCCGCTTCGCGGAGCTGGCAACCCGCGAGCTCCCGGGTGGACTGCTGGCGTTCGTGGCGGAGTCGATGCCCGGCGAGGCGATGCGCGGGGTCTCTCGGGCGGAGGCAGAGGCTGGAGGCCTCGACGAGGCAGCCCTCGAGCGCCACGCGGATCACAACACCAACCTGCGGCTCACCCACTGGAGCTCGGAGATGGAATCTGCTCGGGACGAGCGCTCTTGGCTCTTCACCGACGACATCCTCTTCACCAGCAGCCTGCTGTTGGTGCCCGCTTTTCTGGAGAGGTTGGGTCAGCTGGGCCAGGGCCAGGCCGCCGTAGCCGCCCCCGACCGGGCCATGGTGGTGGCGAGCGTGGGGGACAAGGCGGCCCCCGAGACCATGGTCCCTCTGGTACGCCGGCTCTACCGGCTGGCCAGCTTCCCCCTGAGTCCAGTGCTGCTTACCACCGACGGTCTCTCCCTGGCGCTCCATCCCGCCGAGACCGCCGATCGGCAGGCCCGGAGGGGCTGGCGTCAGATCTTCGGGTTGGGGGAAGTTTGACCGGGGCTCCTGGTAAATCGCCCCAGGCTCTCCGGGCCGGGATCGTTGCGCTGCGCCAGGCGGCCACCGACCGATATGGAGACGGGTTGATCTCGGTGGAGTTCGACGACGCCGGACTGCGGGGGACGGTCGCCCTGACGTCGCAGGCGGCAGAGCTACAAAGGATGGTGGCCGAGCTCTGGCCCGGGGCTAGGTGCCAGCTGCTGGTGCTGGCCACCCGTCGCTCACGGGTCGCCCTTTATCCGGAGGCGGAGCCGCTCGACATCTGGCGGAGAAGGCCCGACGACGACGCGATTCCGGAGCTGACCACCCAGCTGCTGCCGGGTGACCCGCCAGCTGGGTTGCTCGCCTTCCGAGGCGAGCAGTTCCTGGTCCGGGCACCGGGTCAGGCAATCGGCTGGGTCGCCAGGACCGCCCGCTTTCGATTCGGCGTGGCCCAGGCAGCTGACCCGCCGGGAGTCGCGGTGGTGCCCCCGGCTGGCTGGGAACCGAAGGTGGTCCGGGCGAGCGCCCTGGCACTTCTCGGCAGGCCCTACGTCTTCGGGGGAACGGGCGGCGTGGGCATCGATTGCTCAGGGCTGAGCTGGCGAGCCTTCCTCACCGCCGGGGTGAGGCTGCCCCGCAACAGCCGGGCCCAGCGCAAGGTGGGCGAGCGGGTCCGGCTGGCTGATCTCGGAGAGGCAGACCTCATCTGCGCCGTCCATCGCGGCCCCAAGCGGACCAGTCACCTCGCGCTGTACCTCGGCGAGGACGAGGTGATTCACGCCTGCAGCGAATGTCACGAAGTTCACCGGGAGCGGCTTGCCGACTTCCAGGCTCGGTACCAGGTGCTCACCGTGCGCCGGGTCCCGGGGGCGGTCGGTCCCTCGCGCTAACCTAGCCGCGATGAAGGCGCCCGGAATACCCACACCGGCCAGCCCGTCAACTCCCACTGTCCCGCCCACGCTCCGCGTGCCTCCAGCTCTGGCCCAACTGCGCCAGAGCCGAGTCGACCTGGTCGGAGTGGCCAGCGTGGAAGGGGGCGAGATGGCGCGCTACCTGCTGGCGGCCGGCTTCACCAACCTGGTGGGCCACGATCAACAGCCGGACCTACCAAGCCTGGTCCAGGCACACCGCCTAGCCCACGCCGGGCTCGATCGACAGGAGCGAAGAGAGCGGCTGGACCAGCTGCTCCAGGGGCTGCACTCCTTGCAGCTGGCCGGGGCCTACCTGGAGGGGGTGGGGGAATCGGCGCTGGTCATCCCGACCCAGGCCTGGTTCCTCTCCCCTGCCAACTCTTATCTGCACCAGCTCAAGCAGCGAGGCCACCCCTTCTACTCCTTGGTCCAGGCATACCTGGACCTGGCCCGAGGAGAGGTGATCGGGATCACCGGCAGCCACGGCAAGTCGACCACCAGCGCACTGGTGGCGGCTGTCCTCCGAGAGAGCGGGCTCTACCCCACGCTCTGGCTGGCTGGCAACGATCGCCACGACCGCCAGGCGCTGGAGGAGGTAGCCCGGGACGATGGGAGAGGCTGCCTGGTGCTGGAGATCAGCAACCGGCAGCTGCTGCAGTTGGAGCGCGCCCCCAGGGTTAGCTGCCTGACCAACATCACCCCCAACCATCTGGAGGAGCACAAGGGCCTGGCCGGGTACATCCGCGCCAAGCGCCGCATCTTCGAACTGCCCGGCTGCGAGGTAGCGATCCGCAACGGCGACGACCGGCTCAGCTTCGAAGGAGGCGAGTTGCCGGCCGATATTCGGCAGCTGCGCTTTGCCGCGACGGTGAAGGGCTTGGAGGGGCTTGACGGAGCCTTCGAAGCGGACCGGATGCTTTGCCTGCGCCGGGGTCAAGTCACCCTGCCGGTCATGCCCGGTGGACGGGTGCCGCTGTTGGGGGCCCACAACCTCAGCAACGTCAGGGCTGCCCTCACGGTCCTGGCAGCACTGGCCGAACCGACCCCGGGGCTGCTGGACCAAGCTGCGACGGCGATCCAGGACTTTCGACCGCTGCGGCACCGCACGGAACTGGTCCGCCAGCACCGGGGCGTCGACTACGTGGATGACCTGTCCAGCACCACCCCGCAGTCCACCGTCGCCGCGATCCAGGGACTTGGTCGGCCGTGCATCCTCATCGCTGGCGGCGAGGACAAGGGCATCGGCTTCACTGAGCTGGCGTCTCTGATCGGCGGTCCGGTGCGGTCGGCGATTCTGCTGCCCGGAGCCGGCTCAGACCGGCTCGCCCAAGAGCTTGACGCGGCCGGTCACCGGGATCTGGTCCAGCGCGTCGAGAAGTTGCAGGATGCAGTGGAGCTGGCCGCCCAGATGGTCCAGCCTGGGGAGGCGGTGCTGCTCTCCCCCGCCTGCCCGGGATTCTTCACCGCCCATTACCGCTCTGGCGGCTTTCGGCAGGCGGTCCGGAGTGTTACTTCTCCTCGTCCTCGAAGGGAACCAGGGTGAGAGGTGCCAGAGCCACCAATTCAAATGTGGCACCGCAATTGGGGCAGTCGACCAGGTCCCCGATCTCCTCCACGTCGACGAGATCGAGCTCAGAGCCGCAGTCGGGACAGTTCCTGGCCAAGGTGCCGATAGCGCTCACTCGAGTCTTCCTCCTTGACTGGCTCTGAACCGAGCGGTCCCGATCCCCGGGGGCAGTGGATCCACGCCGAACTCTTCGGGATCAGTCTACCTACAGGATCTCAGCTCTCCCTGGGCGAGGGCCTCACCCAACTGCAAGACGCCGGGGAGCTGGGTCGGGCGCTGGGTATCCCCCGGCTCTGGCTGAAGCGGGAGGACCTCTCCCCGACCGGCTCCCACAAGGCACGCTGTCTCAGCCTGCTCTGCTCCGCCCTGGTTGCCTCGGGCGGCCGCCAGGCGGTCATCTCCTCCTCTGGCAATGCCGCCGTCGCCGCCGCGGCGTACTCGTCTTTGCGTGGGATCCGATTGCTGAGCCTGGTCTCCCCCAGGACTCCCCGAGTGAAACTGATCCAGCTCCGTGGCTATCCCGGGCTGATTGTCCTCAGTGATCAACCGGTAGCCCTGCTCCATCACGCAGTGCTCCACTGGAGCCTCGAGGACCTCCGGGGATCGGTGAACCCGCTGGCCCCAAATGCCTACCGAGGGATCGCCGCCGAGCTGGTCGAGTCGGGATCGCCGGGCGCCGTGTTCCTCTTCTCCAGCAGCGGTGCCAGCGCGCTCGGGCTGGCCCACGGCTTTGAGCAGCTTCTTGCTCCCCAGGACCGTCCCCAGCTGCACGTGGTGGAGGGCTGGCCCGGCGGTGAGATGACCAGATCTTGGTACCCAGGCGCCAGGTTCCCGCCTGATCCCGGAACCCAGCTGGGGGAGCTCGGAGCCCGGCGCTCTCGGCTCGCGCCGGCGGTGCGGCGTGCCGTGCGTCGAAGTGGCGGGCGCGGGTGGAGGGTGCCGTCCGCCGAGGCGGCCGAGGTCAGGGAGCTGGCGCGACGCCATGGTCTGGAGACCTCCTGGGAGGGACTGGCCGCCCTGGCCGCCATGCGTCGGGCGGCAGCCGAAGGCGCCGTGAACCGCGAAGGCATCTGGATCGCGGTCCTGACCGGGGACCAAGCCCAAATTGACCTGGAGGAATCCCGCGCCGACGATCCCCTGCTCCCGGTCGCGGAGTCCGCGGAGGAGCTGGACCGACTCCTAGAGAACGCCGGCTTCAATCGACCCGGTCCGGCATGAGCGTGAACTCCGCAAAGGTCGTCTTCGTCGGCCCTGACCCGCTGCCCGCAATGGGGGGCGGGCTGACGGCAATCTGCTCCGACGGCTGCGGACTCAGTCGTGCCAGCTTTCCTGGTTGGGAGAGCTTCGGCGGAACGGGGACCAGCTCCACCAGCGCCTTGCTCAGGCTCCCGGGCGTACGCGATCGACTCGAGTCCCAGGTCGAGGCGATCGTTGTGTGGAAGAGCTCGGCCGAGGTGGAAGGGATTGCCCGGGAGTTGGGGATCGCCGTCGCCAACTCGCCCGCCCTGATCGCCCGGCGGATCGAGAACAAGAGCCACTTCAGCCGCGGCGCCGCGCTGGCCAGACTGCCCATCCCTCCCACCAAGACGGGGGTCGCTGGGCCCGAGCTGCGTATGGCCGTCCGGGAGCTGCCCGGTCCGTGGGTCTTCCAGCTGGCTCGTGGCTTCTCTGGGGAACAGAGCTACCTTGCTAGGTCGGAGATCGACTTGGAGCAACTGGTCGATCGCTTCGAGGGACGATCCTGCCGCATCTCACATGAGGTCGCCGGTACCCCGGTCACGGTCACCGGGGTAGTTTCGCGAGAGCGTCTTCTGCTCGGTCCAGCCTGCATCCAGCTGACCGGGCTGCCCAGCCTCACCCCCCACCCGCTCGGCTCCTGTGGCAACGACTACGGGCGACCGGTACCCGAGCCCGAAGCGGTGCGCGAGGTGGCGCTTAGGACTGCCGAGTGGCTCCGTCTCCAGGGCCATCTGGGCGTCTTCGGGTTGGACCTGGTGGTGGGCGAGGATGGCGGCGTCTGGTGCATTGAGGTCAACCCCAGGCTGGTGGCATCAGTGCCGCTCTTCAGCCTGAGCGCTAGAGATCTGGGAGTTCCGGGCATCCTCAACCATCACCTGGCCAGCTTCGGGATAGGCGAGAGTGCCGCGACAGAGCTGGAATGCCACTGGTCCCAGGTCATCCTCTACCAGCGGACTGACCGGCTCCCCGACCCCCTGGTGCGCTCCGGCGAGGGCCACTACTTGGACCGGGGCGAATTCAACTCGAACGGCGAGATGGGGCTGGCCGGGCCCTCGCCTGGTAGCGCCGGCCTGCTGGTCCAGGCCCGGTCCCGGCCTGGCAAAGAGCTGGCTCGGCTGATTTTCGAGGGCCCCTGCAGCTCGCCAGGTGGCGCCCTGCTGCCCAAGCTGGACACCCTGGTCCAGAGGATTCGTTCCCAATTGGAACTTGGCTCCGGACGGCAGGACGTTTCGTGAGCGCGGTGGAGGCGGTACCTTGACGCTGTGGAGTTCCGTGACTACTACGCAACTTTGGGCGTCCCCCGCACCTCAACCGATAAAGAGATCCGGGCGCACTACCGCAAGCTGGCCCGTGAGCTGCACCCGGACGTCAACAAAGACCCCAAAGCCACAGAACGGTTCAAGCGGGTAAACGAAGCCTACGAGGTCCTCAAGGATCCCGAGAAGCGCGCCAAGTACGATCGGCTGGGCAAAGACTGGGAGCAGATTGACCGGGCCGAATCATTCCGCCGGGAACACGGCCAGCCCTTCGGAGATGCCGGGGCGCGCGCTCGAGAAACCGCCCAGCGCGCCGCCGACCGAGCCGGCGCCAGGTTTGGTGGCTTCAGCGATTTCTTCGAGACCTTCTTCGGCAATCGGGGAGCTGAGAGCAACGATCCGTGGGTCGAGGCCCAGATGGACCGCCTGCGACGGGAGAACGCGGCCGGCGTCAAGGGCGCGGACACTGAGGACCAGCTGGAGATATCACTGGGCGAGGCGATGGTTGGCGGAGAGCGGACCATGCACGTCTCCATCGTGGAGGGGTGCTCGACCTGCGGCGGTACCGGAAGGGTGGCTGAGACCAGTTCGGGTGGCGGCACCGCGACTCAGGTGGGGGTGAAGGCCTGCCCGGCATGCTCGGGAACTGGTCGCCAATACCGTCGGCGCACCCTCAAGGTGACCATTCCCAAGGGGGTCACGGACGGCTCCAAGATCCGGGTTGCCGGGGAGGGCGCGAGCGGCGTTGGAGGCGGCGGACGGGGAGACCTCTACCTCAAGGTCAAGCTGAAATTGGAAAACGGCACAGAGGTCAAGGGCCGCAACGTCTACCGGGATCTCCCCGTTCGCGACTACCGGGCCGCACTCGGTGGCCAGGTGGTGGCGGAAGGACCGACCGGACGACTCGAGGTCACGATTCCCGAGAACTGTCCGCCAGGCAGGATGCTTCGGGTGGCCGGCAAGGGCATCCCACCACTGAAGGCGTCAGGTTCCCCCGGCGACCTCTTCTTGCGGGTCAAGATCCTCTCCGCGGGGCGGTCGCCGCTGAGTGCCGAGGAGCGCGCCGCCTACCTCGAACTGGCATCCGCTGACGGGGCGCCCGCGTAGCGCAGCACGTGACCATTCTCGCGGGGTCCGGTCGAAGCTCGCCGCTGGCCGTGCCGTACAGTCGGTCGACCTACCGGGCCCTTCGTATACTCCGAACGTGGACGATGACTACGTCCTGCTGGCGGGCTCAGCCAGCCGGGCGCTGGGAGAAGCTGTCGCCCGGCAGCTAGAGCACCCACTCGGACACTCCGAAGTGATCACTTTTTCCGAGGGAAACCTCTTTGTTCGAGTCCAGGAAAATGTTCGCGGCCGGCACGTTTTTCTGATCCAGAGTGTGTCTCGCCCCGCGAATGACAACTTCATGGAGCTGCTCTTCTGGATCGATGCCCTGAAGCGTGCGAGCGCCGCCTCCGTGACGGCGCTCATTCCCTACCTGAGCTATGCGAAGGGCGACAAGAAAGACGAGCCCCGAGTTTCGATTCGTGCCCGCGTCTGCGCCGACGCCATCGAGGCGGCCGGCGCGGACCGCGTGGTCACACTCGACTTACACGCCCCACAGGTTCAGGGATTCTTCAAGATCCCGGTTGATGATTTACACGCCGCGCCCGCGCTTTGTGCGGCAATTTCCGCCCTAGGGCTGGGAGAGCTGGTGGTAGTCGCCCCTGACGCGGGATTCGCCAAGAAGGCTGGTGATTACGCCCACCGCCTGCGCGCTCCACTGGCGGTGGCCCACAAGGAGCGAGCGGATCATACAGAGCGTGCTGAGGTGGTGCGCTTGATGGGCGAGGTGGCGGGGCGAACCGCCGTGATCGTTGATGATTTCACCATCTCCGGCAATACCCTCATTGACGCGGCGCGCATACTCTTGGCTCAGGGAGCCACGCGTGTGATTGCCGCGGTTAGCCAAGCGCTGCTCAATGCCGAAGCCTGCACGCGCATCGCCGACAGTTCCATCGACTACCTGCTGACGACCGACGCCGTCGACTTGTCACCTCCAGCTGGAAGCACGATTCATGTGGTGTCAGTGGCGCCTCTGTTTGCACGAGCGATCACCTGCATCGCGAATAACGAGAGCATCACTGGACTCTTCCAGTGACCAGTCCCCAGCTCCAGCCGACAAGAAGTCTTCCTGCCTCGTTGCCGACTGCGACGATGCTCTCTGGCCGATTCACATCCGGGGCGCCCGATCCGGCCGGGATTCTCGATGCGGGTAGCGTCGACCGGCTGACGCCGTGGCGGCCAACCTTCTGCTCCTCGTCCTCTATCATGGGGGCCGACGCGACCTTGAAACCGGTCCAGCGAGGCCGGTAAGGAGCTCAGCGGCCGGGCCGCTGCGGCCGCCTGCCGGTGTGCCGGACTCCTTTTCGGGAGGACTCCATGTCGACGAGCAGGCCCCCTGGCGCGACCTTGGAACCTCTGCACCACGTCGTGGCCGCCCAGCAGTTCGACCGGGATCGACTGGGCGAGCTCTTCCAACTCAGCGCGGAGATGGAACAGATCCGAGCCAGCGGCGGCGGCCAGCTGCTGCCGGGCCAAATCATGGCCACCCTCTTCTACGAGCCGAGCACCAGGACCAGGCTCAGCTTCGAGGCGGCGATGCTCCGGCTAGGTGGCCAAGTCATCGGAACCGAGAACGCGCGCGACTTCTCGTCGGCCATCAAGGGCGAGACTCTCGAGGACACCGTGCGGATTGTGGCGGGCTACTCCGACTGCATAGTCCTGCGTCACTCTGAAGAAGGCGCCGCCGCCCGGGCTGCCGAGGTATCCCCGGTTCCCATCGTAAATGCCGGAGACGGCCCAGGCCAGCACCCGACCCAGGCGCTCCTGGACCTGTACACGATCCAGAACGAGCTGGGTCGCCTGGACGACCTGCGAGTGGTCATGGTGGGCGACCTCGCTCACGGCCGGACGGTCCACTCGCTGGCTTATCTCCTGGCGCTCTACCGGGGGCTGCATGTGACCTTGGTGGCGCCCGACCGAATCCGCATGAGCCCGGGGGTGATCGAGCATCTGCGCAAGCACGGGGCTGAAGTCCAAGAGAGCGAAGATCTTCTGACCGCGGTTGCAGAGGCTGATGTCGTGTATCAGACCAGGATTCAGTTGGAGCGGTTCAGCGAACCCTGGGAGGAGGCAGAGGACCAGCGTCGCCACTTCCGGATCACCGAGGAGGTGATGGCGCGCCTACCCAAGGTCGCCATCGTGATGCATCCCCTGCCCCGGGTCGGCGAGATCGATCCCGCGGTCGACAGCGACCCCAGGGCCGCCTACTTCCGGCAGGCGCGCAACGGGGTCGCGGTGCGGATGGCCGTCCTTCAGATGCTCCTGGCCGCATGACCTTGGAGCAACTCACACTCCAAGGAACCCACGAGCTGCTCGGTCCCGAAGAGGTGCAGCGGACCCTCTGGCGACTGTCGTGCGAGCTGCGCGAGCACCATGGCGCGGAATCAGCTGTTCTCTGCGGGATCGTGACCCGAGGAGCCTTCCTGGCAGACCGACTGCTGCAGTTGATCCGATCCCAAGGTGGAGGGAAGTGGGACGGGTGCACCCTCGACATAGGGCCATACCGGGACGATGAACCCCGGTCCGCCCCGTCGCTGCCGACCGGTTTCCCGTTGCCATTCGCCACTCCCGACTCCGTACGAGATCGGGTGGTGGTGCTGGTCGACGACGTGCTCTTTCACGGCCGGACCGGTCGAGCCGCGCTGGCGGCGCTCGCCGACCTCGGCCGGCCCCGGTCGGTCGAACTCCTGGTCTTAGTCGATCGCGGCCATCGAGAGCTGCCGCTGCGGGCGACCTACGTCGGGCGCAACCTGCCCACTGCGGAGGGGGAGCGGATCTTGGTCCGGCTCGCGGAATGCGACGAGCGGGACGCCGTGCTCCTTCGCTCTTCGGACGAGCCCCGGGCTTGAGCCAGCTCCTCCTTCAGTCGGTGCGGCTGATCGACCCTGTCAACGGGGTGGATCTGGAGGAGTGCGATCTCCTGATTGAGGACGGGGTCCTGCAGCAGGTCGGCGCCGAGATCGCGCCCCCCAAGGGTGCCACCGCGCTCCGTCGGCAGGGCTCGGTGGTGGCTCCTTCCTTCGTCGACCTCCATTGCCACCTGCGCGAGCCAGGGCAGCCATGGAAGGAGCGCATCGCCAGGGCCACTGCGGCGGCAGCGGCGGGCGGCTTCGGCGCCATCAGCGCCATGGCCAACCTCAATCCCCCAGTGGACAGCCTGGAGAGCCTGCGGCGCAGCCAGCGCGACAACAAGGCCTGGGCGCGGGTGCCGATCCTCCAGTTCGCGGCCTGCACCAAGAATCTGGCGGGCCTGGAGCTGACTAACCTCGAGGCGCTGGCGCGGGCCGGTGCGGCCGGGTTCTCCGATGACGGCCGTCACGGCCTGAGCCAGGAGCTGCTCTCGGAGGCACTGCGCCGGGCCGGAGCCCTAAAGCTAATCGTGGCAATACACCCGGAGGACGAGGCGCTTCTGGTTCTGGCCAACCGGGGCAATCGGGATCCCGGCCAGTGGCGGATCCGGCCCCCGGGAGCCGAGCTCTCCGCGATCGAGCAGGCGCTCTCTGCACTACGGCAGGTTCCCGGGGCTCGTCTTCATCTCCAGCACGTCAGCACAGCCGCCAGCGTCGAGCTGGTGCGTCGTGCCAAGGCCGAAGGTCTCCCGGTCACTGCCGAAGTCACCCCCCACCATCTGATGCTCACCGGCGCCTCCGGCGATGCCGGGCCGGCGGACCCCGGCCGGTGCAACCCACCACTGCGTACCGAGGCCGATCGGATGGCGCTCTGGGAGGCTCTCCTGGAGGGAACCATCGACGCCATCGCCAGTGATCATGCCCCCCACGAGGCAGCTCCACCTTCAGAGCGGCTGCCCGGATTCAGCGGCATCCAGCTGGTGCTCTCGGCGGTGCTCGGCCAGGGCGGGGCGCTCTCCCACCTGGCCCGGGTCGTGGAGACCCTCACCGCCGGGCCCCGCCGGGTTCTGGGCGAACCAGGTGCCACTGCCCCCGGCGATGGGATCAGATCGGGGGAGTCGGCGTCTCTCACCTGGTTCGACCCCAACCAGAGCTGGACCCCGAGCCCGCAGTCCTGGCTCTCCCTGGGCACCAACACCCCCTTCTGGGGCGAACCGCTTAAAGGGACCGTCCTGGCCACGTTCGCCCGGGGCCGGATGGTTCACCTCAACCGCGAGCTGGTGCCCGAGCTGGACGAAGCCTGAGGTGCCGCGGCACTACCGCGCCGAGGGTGAGCCAGGGATCCTGGTGCTCGAGTCCGGTGCCTGGTTCATGGGCACCTGGATCGGGTCGCCAGCGGAGCCTCCCTCTCTGATGCGCTTCGGGGAGGTCGTCTTCAACACCTGCATGACCGGCTACCAGGAGATCTGCACGGATCCTTCCTATGCCGGCCAGCTGCTCGTCTTCACCCAGCCTCTGATCGGAAACGTCGGCACCGCCGAAGTGGACATGGAGTCGCGCCGCGCCTGGTGTCGCGGCGTGGTGGTGGCGGAGTGCAGCCCCACCGCCCCGCACTGGCAGGCTGAGCAGACCCTAAGCGCTTGGCTGCGGGCGCAGGGGATTCCTGGGCTGGAGCGGGTGGACACCCGGGCACTGACCCGCCACCTCCGCCAGCACGGCACCCTCCGAGGGGTAATCGCTCCTGTCGCAGCCGGATCCGTTGCCGAGCTAGCCGAGCTAGCGCGCATGTCCCCCTCGGTTTCGGAGCAGGACCTGGTGGCGGAGGTGTCCTGCGCTACCACCCAGCGCTGGGAGGAACCGCTCCATCCGGCACTCCGCAAGGGCGCCGGTCTCGGGGCTCAGACTCAGGGCAGCGGCTCGGGCTTACGAATCGCTGTTCTAGACCTCGGGGTCAAGTACAACACCCTGCGCTCGTTGGTGAGTCGGGGCGCCGAGGTTCTGCTGCTTCCGCACTCCGCCACCCTGGCGGAGATCGTCGAGCTCAATCCGGACGGGGTGGTGCTCACCAACGGGCCGGGCGACCCGGCGACGCTAGCTCCCCAGGTGGCTCTCACCAAGGAGCTGGTCGCGCACTACCCGGTCCTCGCCATCTGCCTCGGCCACCAACTGGTCGGTCAGGCGGCCGGGGGCAGCACCAGCCGGCTGCCCTTCGGGCACCACGGCGGCAACCACCCGGTGCTCGACCTAGTCTCAGGTGAGGTGTTCGTGACCCCGCAGAACCACGAGTTCCAGGTTGACGCCTCCAGCATCGCCCCGGAGAGCGGCTGGTTCATCTCGGAGCGGAACCTGAACGACGACTCAGTCGAGGGGCTGCGCCACCGCCAGCTGCCGGTGATCTCGGTCCAGTACCACCCGGAAGGTAGCCCCGGTCCCCAGGATCGGCAGCACCTGTTCGACCAGTTCCTGGAACTCTGCCGAACCCCCCGGCCGGAAGTCGCAGAGCGTGCTCCGGATAAGGGCTTGCCCGATTCGAACCTACGGCGGGTGCTAGTGCTGGGCAGCGGTCCGATCGTGATCGGCCAGGCGGCCGAGTTCGACTACGCGGGTACCCAAGCCTGCCGCTCGCTCCGGGAGGAGGGCATGGAGGTGGTGCTGGTGAACAGCAACCCGGCCACCATCATGACCGACGAGGAGGTTGCCGACCGGGTCTACCTGGAGCCCCTGACCGTGGAGGTGGTCACCAAGGTGATCGAGCGCGAGCGGCCGGATGGGCTCCTGGCCGGGCTGGGCGGACAGACTGCCCTCAACCTGGCTGTGGCCCTCGACGAGGCCGGAGTGCTCGAACGGTTCGGTGTGAAGGTGCTGGGAACCCCGCTGGAGGCGGTTCGCGACGCCGAGGATCGGGAGCGATTCAAACGCCGGATGCTGGCCATCGGGGAGCCTGTGCCTCCCTCCCGGACGGTCAACAACGTGTCCGAGGCGACCTCCTTCGCCCAGGAGGTGGGCCTTCCGCTGGTGGTGCGCCCGGCCTTCACCCTGGGTGGCACCGGCGGGGGCATGGTGGAGACCGAGGAGCAGCTGGAGCAGGTCGTCGCCCGTGGGTTGCAGGCGAGCCCGATCACCCAGGTGCTGGTGGAGCGAGCTCTGGTCGGGTGGCGCGAGCTGGAGTACGAGGTGATGCGGGACGGCGAGGACACCTGCATCTGCGTGTGCAACATGGAGAACCTGGACCCGATGGGGGTCCACACCGGGGACTCGGTGGTGGTCGCCCCCAGCCAGACCCTCACCGACAAGGAGCACCAGCAGCTGCGGTCGGCCGCCCTCCGGATCATCCGGGCGCTCAAGATCGAAGGGGGGTGCAACGTCCAGTTCGCCTTGGCCCCCGACTCGTTCACCTACTTCGTGATCGAGGTCAATCCGCGGGTGAGTCGTTCCTCGGCGCTGGCCTCCAAGGCAACCGGATATCCGATCGCCCGAGTGGCCGCCAAGATCGCGGTCGGGCGACGGCTCCGGGAGATCCGCAACCAGGTAACTGGTCGCACCTGCGCCGCCTTCGAGCCCAGCCTCGACTACTGCGTCGCCAAGTCGCCCCGCTGGCCCTTCGACAAGTTCCCCCATGGCGATCGCCGGCTGGGCACCCAGATGAAGTCCACCGGCGAGGCGATGGCCATCGGACGCACCTTCGAGTCGGCTATCAGCAAGGTACTCCGCTCCCTGGAGCAGGTGGCCCCGGACGCCGCCACCTTGCGCCGAGCGGTAGAGCGGCTGGAGGAACCGACCGACCTCCGGCTGCAGGCGGTCCTGGAAGCACTGCTTCAAGGGCAGGACCGAGCCACGGTGTCACGTCGGACCGGCTATCCGCAGTGGTTCTGCGACCGGCTCGGGGACTTGACCGACTTGGAGTGGGAGCTCGGTGAGTTGGGTCTGGACGCCGTCGAGACCCGCCAGCTCCAGCTGGCCAAGCGGGCAGGGCTCTCAGATCGGCGGATAGCCGATCTGACCAAGAGCAGCTCCGCTCAAGTGGAGGAGCGGCGTCTGGCAGCCGGGGTTGTGGCCACCTTCAAGTGCGTCGACACCTGCGCCGCCGAATTCGACGCCGCCACCCCCTACTTCTACTCCAGCTTCGAGCTGGAGGACGAACAGCGCGGGGTCTCGGGCTCCGCCGTAGTGCTGGGCTCCGGGCCGATCCGCATCGGGCAGGGGATCGAGTTCGACTACTGCTCGGTACAGGCGGCGGCGGCCCTGCGACGACGCGGGCTTGAGGCGGTGATGATCAACAGCAACCCGGAGACCGTCTCCACCGATTTCGATTGCAGTTCTAGGCTCTACTTCGAGCCGATGGACCTGGAGTCGGTGCTGCAGGTCTGCCGGGTTGAGCAGCCACTTGGGGTGATGGTCCAGTTCGGCGGCCAGACCGCGGTGAACCTGGCGGGCCACCTCCACCGGTTGGGGGTGCCACTGCTGGGCTCGGCGGCAGCGTCCATCGAGATGGCCGAGGACCGAGGGCGCTTTGAGGCGCTGCTGCAGCGACTCCAGATCGCCCGCCCGCCTGGTGCCGCGACCCGCGATCCCGAGGAGGCGGAGCGGATCGCGGCGCGGGTCGGCTATCCGGTGCTGGTCCGCCCTTCCTACGTCCTAGGGGGCCGGGCCATGGACGTGGTCCACTCAGTAGAAGAGCTCCGTCTGTACCTGGGGGACGCCCTGCGGGCCTCAGGCGAGGCAGGCGGCGAGGTTCTGGTCGACAAGTACATCCTGGGGATGGAGGTCGAGGTCGACGCGATCTGCGACGGCCAGGACGTGTTGGTGCCAGGGGTGATGGAGCACATCGAGCGGGCCGGCGTGCACTCCGGGGACTCGATGGCGGTGTTCCCGCCCCAGAGGCTGGATCGCACCGTCATCGCTGATCTGGTTAGGATCACCACCCAGCTGGCGCTGGGCACCACCACCTTGGGGCTGATCAACGTCCAGTACGTGGTCCACCGGGGCCAGGTGCTGGTGATCGAAGTCAACCCGAGAGCCAGCCGGACCGTGCCGTTCCTCAGCAAGGTGACCGGAGTCGCCATGGTGGACACCGCCGTGGGCGCCATGCTGGGAGAGACCCTGCTGGGACGTAACCTGGCTGTCGGCCTGCTGCCTCCCCCGCCCTTGGTGGCGGTGAAGGCCCCAGTGTTCTCGGCCCGCAAGCTGGACGAGGTGGACACCGTCCTGGGCCCCGAGATGACCTCCACCGGGGAGGTGATCGGCGTCGCCTCGGAACTCCCGGCCGCCCTGGAGAAGGCCTTCTGGGCTGCGCTCGGATCACTCCCTCGCCGCGGCGGCGCCCTGGTCAGCATCGCCGACCCGGACAAGTCCGAGGGACTCCCCATCGCGGCCCGACTAGCCGAGCTGGGTTTCACCCTCTACGCCACTCCAGGCACAGCGGCAGCGCTGGGCCAAGCGGGAATCAGCGTGATCGAGGTCAGTAAGCTCCATTCGGGTCGGCCCAACGTCCTGGACGTCACCGTTTCGGGCCAGGTGGGACTGGTCATCAACACCATCTCGGGCACCCCCACCAACGAGATGGAGGCGGAGAACCCGACGACCGGTGCCCGAAGGCCGGTCAGGGACGGGTACCGGATCCGCCAGGCGGCGGTTCAGCGCGGCATTCCCTGCCTGACCTCGCTGGAGACGGCAGCCGCGCTGGTGGCCGCTCTGGGCAGCGGTGAAGCTGGGGAAGTCGACGTCGCCACCATTGGCGAGCATCGCCGGGGAAACCTGCGCCAGGTAGTGGGGTGAGCGTCTTGGCAGCAGCCTCCGCCAAGGAGCTTGGCGGCGAGAGTGACCTCCGCCGAGCGGTCGACGAGATCGGGAGATGCACTGCCCTGCTGCCGCTCCGGGGCAATCTCTTCGAGCTCAGTTTCCACTCCCCAGAGGTCGCTCGGCGGGCTCGGCCCGGAGAGTTCGCCCAGATCTGGGTTGCGCCGAGCCACATCCCGCTCCTGCGCCGTCCTTTCTCGTTCAGCCGCGCCGACCCCAACTTAGGGGTCGTCTCCTTTTACCTGGGCTCGGTGGGGGTGGGCACCAGGCGTCTTAGAGAATTCGCTCCCGGGGATGAAGCTCGCATCTTGGGTCCGTTGGGTCAGGGGTTCTCGCTTCCCGATCGCCCGGGCCGATCGGCGCTGGTCTCGGGGGGCCTGGGGGCCGCCCCCTTCCCTCTTCTCGCCGAGCGACTGCGCGAGGTCGGTGACGAGATCATCTGGCTGAACGGGGCCCGAAACTCCGACGAGCTCTATCCGGACGAACTGATCCCCTCCGGGGTGAAGGAGGTCGTCCAGTTCACCGAGGATGGGAGCCGCGGTGAGCGCGGTCGGGTCACCGCAGGACTCGGCCCGCTGTTGCAGGACCTCGATCGGGTCTACGCGTGCGGCCCCAATCCGATGCTGGGTGCACTGGTCGCACTCATCGCGGAATCGACTTCCGGGAGAGCCGTCCCCCCACAACTCGAGGTTTCGATCGAGGCACCGATGGGATGTGGCTTCGGTACCTGCCTCGGCTGCGCGATTCCGCTGCGCTCCGCGGACGACACCCGAGACTCCGCGGTCGGACTCTGCTGCCGTCAGGGTCCCGTGCTGCGGGGGTCGCTGCTGGACTGGGAGCTGCTGCTGGCGCAGCCGGGGCACCTCCAGTGAAGGCCCCGGGGACCGTCTTCGACCCTCGGGTCGACTTGGGCCGGGGACTGGTCTTGGCCAACCCGGTAACCGTCGCCTCGGGCACCTTCGGCTTCGGCTTCGAGCAGGAGGCCCTGGCCGGCATCGGTCACCTGGGGGCAATCTTCTCCAAGGGCACAACCCTGCAGGCCCGGGAGGGCAACCTACCGCCACGGATTGCGGAGACCGCCGCGGGGATGCTGAACTCGATCGGGCTGCAGAACCCGGGTGTCGAGTTGGTTGCCCGCGACTACGCGCCGAAGTGGGCTAAGTGGACCGTCCCGGTCCTGGTGAACGTCGCCGGAGCTGACATCTCGGAATACGTCGCGGTGGTCCGGCAGCTGGATGGGGTGATTGGGATCGCGGGTCTGGAGCTGAACATCTCCTGCCCCAACATCGCGCACGGGCTGGACTTCGCGAGCGAACCAGGGGCGGCTGCCCGCTGCGTCGCCGCCGTGCGGGCCGTCACCGAGCTGCCGCTGGTGGTCAAGCTCAGCCCCAACGTCACCGACATCACGGAGATCGCTCGTGCGGTCGAGGACGCCGGCGCCGACGCGGTCTCCGCCGTCAACACCTACGTCGGATCGAAGATCCACCTCGCATCACGCCGGCCGGTGCTTCCGGGTCACGGCTCGGGGGGCCTGAGTGGGCCAGCTATCAAGCCCCTCGCCCTAGCCGCCGTGATGCGGGTCCGGCGCTCGGTCCGCATACCAGTGATCGGAGTCGGCGGCATCGCCAACGCGGTCGATGCCCTGGAGTTCCTGGTGGCGGGAGCCGAAGCCGTCCAGGTCGGCAGTGCCAACTTCACCAACCCGCAGGCCAGCCGGGAGATCGTCGATGGCTGCCAGGAATTCGCCCTGGAGCATGGGTTGCTCCACTACTCCGATCTCCGCTGGCGGGAACTCGACCACCCCGGGATCGAGGAGTCCGGCGCGCCCGCCGATTGAGCTCGACCAGCGATCTGCTTCGGTCCAAAGAACCTACGATATATCGCGGCCTGATAAGCTGCGCTATATCGCGGCAGCAACCGAAGGTCGGGAGGTCCAGCAGTGGCCGAGTGGGAGATCGAGAATCCGGAGGTAATCCAGCTTGATGGGGCGCCCGCTGAACTCTCTGTCGAACTGGTGGGCGGGGATATCAGCGTGATCGCGTCCGGCGGCCCCTCTTCGGTAGAGGTGAGGCGGGTTGACGGCCCGGTGGTACAGGTCCGGCTGGAGGGCGGAAAGCTGGAGGTCTGGCAAAGGCGCCCCTCTTTCTGGGGGGTCGGCACCACGCGGGTTTCGGCATCGCTGGCGATCTCGGTGCCATCAGAGTGCCAGGTTCGGATCGAGACGGTCTCGGCCTCGGTTTCAGTCGGTGGCTTGGAGGCCGAGCTGCAGCTAAAGACCGTCTCCGGCGAGGCCACTTTGGAGAGCCTGCGGGGCCCTGTCACGACAGAGACCGTTTCGGGCGATGTCTCCAGCCGCGGACAGAGTGGCAAGTTGCGAGGAGAGACGGTGTCGGGCGGAGTCACCCTGAACGCCTTCGGCGGAAGCTCAGTCCGCCTCCATACCGTGTCGGGCGAGGTCTTCGCGGACCTGAAGCAGGCAGAGCCGGACAGCTCGGCCGAGGTGGAGACGGTTTCGGGCTCGGTCTACTTGCGCCTCCCCATCAACTCCTCGCAGAAGGTGCGGGTCGAATCGGTCTCTGGACGCCTCACCTCCGCCTTCCCCGAGTTACGAGCGGACAGCGGGCCGGGGTCGCGCACCCTCAAGGGCTCGCTCGGTGACGGTCGTGGCAAGGTGAAAGTCAGCACCGTCTCGGGATCGGTATCCCTGCTGACTGAGACCGGCGCCTGAGCCCGATCTTTCGCCCGGGTTGGATGAGGTTGTACCTGCTCTCCCTCCTCGGGAATGGCGAGCTGCACGGCTATCAATTACTCCGCACGCTGAAGGAGCGTGTAGGGGGTGACTACACACCTTCGGCCGGCACCGTCTACCCGCGGCTGAGACAGCTCGAGCGAGAAGGCCTAGTCCTCGCCAGGCAGGAGGCGGGCCGGATCTTCTATCGGCTGACCGGAGCTGGCGAGACGGCGCTCCGGGACCAGGCCCCCGAGATCCAGGAGCTGGAAACAGAGGTGGGCCGGATCGCCAGCGGGATGGCGAGTCAGCTCCAGTCAGAGGTTCGTGATTCCGCCCGCGAGCTGCGGGAGGAGCTGCGCGCTCAGTCGCAAGCGCTGAGGAGCCGGGCAGGGAGACCGCCCTTTGATGCGGACCTGCAGCAGCAGCTCGCCCGATTCACCGCGGAGTGGACCCGGCTGCTCGCTCCCGGGACCACCTCGGCGGAGGCGCGGGCGGCCCTGGTGACCGCGATCGAGGCAGCGGTGGCGCAGCTCCGCCACACGCTGGAAGACCAGCAGCCCTAAGTCGCAGGGAGGGCTCCGGATAGCGTTCGCCCTACCGAGCGGGAGGCCCGCGAAGTGAGCTTAGGTCCACATTCGCCGGGCGAGTGGCCCATTATTAGCGCCGTGAGTTCCACCCTGAGCCGGGCCATCGACGCCCTGACCGATCCGGGCCGACGCGAGGTGCTGGAGCAGCTGGGTGATGGACCCAGGACGGCCGCCCAGCTGGCGACTGAGCTGGCGGCCCCGGGGCCGGTTCTCGCCGAGTGGTTGCGGACTCTGCAGGGCGCCGGGCTGGTCGCCGAAGACCGCACCAACCCGCTGCCGACCTACACGGTCAACTCCAAGGGCGTGGAAGAGCTCCGTGACTACCTCGAGCGAATCGCCAACCTGCCCAGTGCCGAGATAAGCGGTATCCCTGTGGAGCGTCGTCAGGGTGTCGACCCTGACACCCATTTCCTGGTCCGCCGGGAGGTGCAGATCCATCGCAGCCAGGACCAGGCCTTCCGGCTCTTCACCGCCGGGATGGGCGACTGGTGGCCACTCGGTCGCTGCCACTTCGGACTAGCCCCGGCCGTGACCATCGTGATGGAGCCCAAGGCCGGCGGCCGCTGGTACGAACGGGGCGACGACGGTAGTGAGGCGCCCTGGGGCGAAACCCTGGTGTTCGAACCATCACGCCGGGTGGTACTGGGCTGGCGAGTGGACTCTGACTGGACCTATGACCCTGCTGTTCGCAGCGAGATCGAAGTCAATTTCGTCGCGCAGGGACCGAGTGACTGCCTGATCCGGCTGGAGCATCGCAGCCTGGAGCAGATGGGTCCCGACGCCGCGCGCCTCCAGAGGACGTTTGACTCGGAGGACGGTTGGTCGGACCTCCTTCGCCGCTACGTCGAAGCCGCCTGAGAGCCGCCCTTCGGCGGAGCGCGTATTTACGACTGCAAGCCAGGGCCCAGCAGCTCGTCGATGCGCTTGCAGACAAGGTCGGTGAGCTTAGGCAGAACGTCTAGCGCCTTGAGGTTCTGATGCACTTGCGCGACGCTGGTGGCACCGGTAATCACGGTGGAGACGTGGGGATTTCGGGCGCACCAGGCGATCGCCAACTCGGCCAAAGAGCAGTGCAGTTCGTCGGCGACTGCTAGCAGGCGCCGCACTCCTTCGTTGCGGTTGGCGTTGGTCATCTCGTCGCGCAGCCACTCGTAACCAGGAAGTGTGGCTCGGCTCCCCTCGGGAATGCCATTCAGGTACTTCCCGGACAGCAGCCCCGAGCCGAGAGGGCTCCAAGTGGTGAGCCCGAGACCCCAGTCCTCGTACAGCCGGGCATACTCCTCCTCAACGCGAGTGCGGGTGAGGAGGTTGTACTGCGGCTGCTCCATCACTGGTTTGTGCAGATGGTGACGCTCCGCAATCTCGAAAGCAGCGCGTATCTCGTCGGCAGACCACTCCGAGGTTCCCCAGTAGTGCGCCTGACCCCGGCTGATGATGTCGTGCATCGCCCAAACGGTTTCCTCGATCGGAGTTTCGGGATCGGCGCGATGGCAGAACACCAGGTCGACGAACTCCAAGCCGAAGCGCACTAGCGAGGCCTCCATCGCCTGCAGCAGATATTTCCGGTTGAGCGTGTTTGACGTGTTGACCCCCTCCCCGAGCCCCCAGAAGAACTTCGTGGATACCACGTAGGTCTCCCGTGGCCAGCCGGATCGGGCGAGCGCTCGACCCATGATCCGCTCCGATTCTCCCCCCGCGTACACCTCTGCGTTATCGAAGAAGTTCACTCCACCGTCGTACGCAGCGGTCATGCACTCCAGCGCCAGATCCTCGTTGACCTGGGCTCCGAAGCTCACCCAGGACCCCAGCGAAAGTAGGCTCACCCGGAGGCCGGAGCGGCCCAGTCGGCGGTACAGCATCTGGGTCAAGAGTTTTCCTCCAAACGGTTACACAGGGGAATATGTTTGGTCGGCGGAGACGGAGTGTTCGATCTGCCACGCCAGCGCAGCGTCGAGTCCAGGGTACCAGTCCGAGTTTGCGTCCAACTCTCGGCCGATGGTAGTCCTCTTACTACGGTAATTTCACTGGCCGGCCGGCGCTCGGCGGTGTCGCTGAACCACTGGAGATACGCGCAATCATCTCCCCGTACCTGGAGACTCGATCTCCGCCATTCGACAGCGGGAAACTTCAGCTCCAGGCGCCTAGTCCCAATGATCGCGTAGTCAGCAGGATGGGGGTATGGTCGCCGAGCGATAACTCTCGCACGCCTCGACAGCGCGTGGGACCCTTGGACAACGCCTCAAATCATTCACCGGTGGTGCCGTCAAGCAGCTCCCTCGTTGAGTCAGCGTGGCCGGCGTGACGCGCTGTCTCATTGATCAGGTGGAGAACGATCCAGCGGAGATCCGTGCCGTCACCGGCGGTGCTGGGCTCCGCCAGTGATGGAAGCGAGCGCACCACGGCGTCTGTCTTCTCCGCCCGAGCACGGTAGGCGGCCACCGCAGAATCGACGGTGAGCTCTGGACCCGGATGGAACTCCTTCTCGCTACGACTGGTTACCTCGCCGAGCATCCCTCCGTCGATCCATCTCCACTCCACATGAGTGAGATGGTCCACGATGCCCAGAAGAGAGATCAGCCGACCGTCCGGATGCCAGTGGCCACCTTGGTCGCTGACGCCTTCCAGCTTGCGCAGGATCGAGCCTCGAAGGAACCGCAGCCAACTCAGTAACAGCTCGCGCTCGTCAGGATTGCCGACGGGGAAGTCTATGTCGCGCTTCCTGGGCATTGCTCAATGATCGCAGGCAGGGGTCACGACGCTCATCTACTTAGCTGTATCGACCGGGCAACTCGGGCTCAGTCGGCGACCCAGTCTCGGGTCAGATACAGCCAGAAGGCCAGTCCTCGGTAGTTGCCGAACTTCCGAAAGCGGCGACGAATGAACGGGTCGGTGGCCCTGCGGCCACTCAGCTGAGCGAAGGTCGGGCGGGTCCAGGAGTCGAGAATTACCAACCCGTAGCGCCCCAGAGCGGTAAGCATGATGTGGGCAGTGGCGTAGGGGCCAACTCCTGGCAGCCCCAAGAGACGCGACTCGACCTCAGGGTCCGGCAGTTCCGGATCGTTGAGCGCCTCCAGGTCCAGGTTTCCTTCCGCCACGGCCCGGGCTAGCGCTTGCAGGTAAGCACCCCGGTAGCCGGTACGGACCTGCTCTCGGTAGAAGTCGAGTCCTGCGTCAGCCATCGCCTCTGGTGTGGGGAAGGCATGGCCCCCTTCTGTGTCGGTTCGGCCGAGGCCAGCGATCAAGGCACTGACCATGCGCTCCGTGCCGGACCAAGCGCAGTTGGTGGTGCAGATGGTTTTGACGACGTCCTCGAACACGGTCGGACTGCGCAGCATCCGGCCCGCTCCCGCCGTGACCCAGGAGAGCTCGGGATCACCTTCGGCCAGCTCGTAGAACCGGGAGAGGTCGTCGTCCAGCCGAAGCATTTGTCGGCAGGTGGCCAAAAGGATCGACTCGGATCGGACATCAGTTTCCCAGTCCCCCGTGACCGTCGCCAGGTGGGAACTCTCTTCTCGGATCGACAGGCGGTACGGGCTCGCCCCAGTCGCCGCCAGGGTTGTGGTCAACGACCAATCGTCGGTGTCAATCTGGTTGGGGGGCAGCATCGCCACCCCATGCGACGTCAGGGCGCGCTTCCAATCCACCGGCTCTCCGCCGGCTCCCCGCAGCTCCAACGTACCAATTGGCCGTGCCAATCAGCTGCCCGTCACCATTCAGGCTCTCCGCCCGTCGAGGTACTGCGGCTCACTGCAGCGCCAGTTGTGGACCCGGATGCTCGCATGGAGTGGTCTGGTCAACGAACTAGGCGCTGTTGGAAACCGTATCCCCGACGTACAGCTGGCTGTCTTGCTTTGGAGCACCAAGCCACGATCGCCACCGTCGATTGAGATTTCGGTCGGCTTCGCGGCGCGAAGTGGGTCACCCCCGAGTATCCAGAACGCCCGCTTCGACTCTCACTGGATTCGGCCCTTTGGTCAGCATGTTGGGCACCCCTACGCCAGAGGGGCCCCTTTCGTGAATGGTGGACCGCGCTAGAACAAGACCACGGAGCGCAGCACTTCGCCATGCTGCATGCGTTGCAGGGCCCGTTCCACACCGTCGATCGCGATCGTTTCGGTGACGAACCGGTCCAATGGTAGGCGGCCCTGCAGATAAAGGTCGGCGAAGATCGGGAAGTCACGACCCGGCAGGGAGTCACCGTACCAGGATGACTTGAGCGCGCCGCCACGGCCGAAGACATCGGCAAGTGGCAGCTCTAGCCGGGCGTCAACCGGTGGAACGCCGACTAGCACGACGGTGCCAGCCAGGTCTCTGGCGTAGAACGCTTGACGATAGGTCTCGGGCTGACCTACCGCGTCGATGACCACATCCGCACCGAAGCCTCCGGTGAGGTCACGGATGGCCTGCACGGGGTCGGCATTTGAGGCATTGACTGTGTGCGTGGCGCCGAAATCCCTGGCCCAATCCAACTTCTGGTCGACCAGGTCGACGGCGATCACGGTGGTCGCACCGGCCAGGCGGGCACCGGCGATGGCGGCGTCGCCGACTCCCCCACACCCGATCACCGCCACGGCATCACCGCGCCCCACGGCTCCCGTGTTGAGGGCGGCTCCCAGCCCGGCCATCACCCCGCACCCGAGCAGGCAGGCGACTTGCGCGGGTACCCGCGGGTCCACTTTGGTGCATTGCCCGGCCGCCACCAGGGTCTTCTCGACGAACGCCCCGATCCCCAGAGCCGCCGAGAGCACGGTGCCGTCCTCAAGCCGCATCGGCTGCACGGCGTTCTGAGAGTTGAAGCAGTACCAGGGGCGCCCTCGGAGACAGGACCGGCAGCCACCGCAGACCGCCCGCCAGTTGAGCACCACGTAGTCCCCGGGGGCGACGCTCTCTACCCCGTGTCCTACCGCCTCGACCGTACCGGCGGCTTCGTGGCCGAGCAGGTAGGGGAATTCGTCCCCGATGGTCCCCTCGCGGTAATGCAGGTCGGTGTGGCACACCCCGCAGGCCTGGATCGTCACCAGCGCCTCGCCGGGACCCGGAACCGGTACGACGACCTTCTCCATCGAGACGGCGGAGCCTCGACTGCTGGCGACCACTCCCCGAACCTGAAAGCTCATCCCGCTTCCCATCCTGCGCCATTGGCGTAGTCGCTCTTCGGCTAGGCCAAGACGCTATCACGCCAGTCAGAGGCGACGGCCCCGGAGCGGGTTGAGGGCAGGACCGTACCGAGGGTGACAGGTAAGAGGTGGGTCGCTATTCTGCCAATAGGCTAATTAGCTAAGAGGAATAATGGCGTGGCAACTGACCGCTTGAGCATCACCCTGACCGCCCTGGCCGATCCGACTCGCCGCCAGATACTGGCCCGGCTCGGGCAGGGCGAGGCGACGGTTATGGAGCTGGCAGCTCCGTTCGCCCTGAAGCTGCCGACCGTGTCGAAGCACCTGAAGGTTCTCCAGCGAGCTGGCCTCGTCTCGCAGAGTCGGAGGGCCCAGTGGCGGCCCTGCCGACTCGAGATGGCTCCGCTGGAAGACGTCACCGAGCTAATCGAGCGCTACCGCAATTTGTGGGAGGAGCGGCACGACCGCCTGGACGAGCTTTTGAGCCAAATGCAGCGCGAGGAGAAAAGCGATGAGTGACAAGAACACGGTAATTCAGATAGATCCAGCCACCCAGGAAGTGGTGCTGACTCGCACCTTCGACGCCCCCCGCGAGCTGGTCTTCCGGGCCTACACGGATCCCCAGCTGCTGCCGAGGTGGTGGGGTCCCAGAGCCTGACCACCACCGTCGTCGCGATGGATGTTCAGCCGGGCGGAGTGTGGCGCTTCGTCCAGCGCGACCAGCACGGTGCCGAGTTCGCCTTCCATGGGGTATACCACGAGGTCACTCCGCCGGCTCGGCTGGTGACCACTTTTGAATACGAAGGTGCACCGGGGCACGTCGTGCTGGAGACGACCACCTTCAACGAGGTGGCGGGGAGGACCCAGCTCACCACCCGTTCGGTCTTTCAGTCGGTCGAGGATCGCGACCAAATGGTCGCGTCCGGTATGGAATGGGGAGCCCGAGAGTCAATGGAGAGGCTGGCTCTTCTGGTGGCGACTGGTTGAGCCGGCGCCGCGGAGTGCTCGGCTAGCGGTCTCGCGAATCGAGGCGGATGGTCCACCGCTCCATCGATTCGATGCGGAGGTGCGCTCGGTGCCAGGGATCGCGGAACAATATGGCGCGCGCGGACTCCTCCGCCCCCGCGTCTACGACAAGGACCACGCGGTGCTCGTCTGCCAGCGGACCACCCAAGACGACTACGCGTTGCTCCACTAACTTGTTCATGTAGGCCGCGTGTGCGCTGTAGCCAGTCTGCTGTTCCAACGCGATCACGACGTCCCACTGCGGACCCGAGCGATGCCGAATTGCCAGGAACGTGGCCACCGGGGCCTCGTAGCGCATAAGTCCCGGGCCCTCCGCCAAGCCAGTGCTTCGAATCGCTTAACTCATTGTTCGCATCGGCCATGTCTGGCGCAGCTTGCATCGCCGACACGCGATTGACTCCACTGGGCGTTCAGTATGCTGGCGTCGTGCGTGGCATCCAGGGCCCCGAGGACAGGCAGAGCATCAAGCGGTGACTCCCACGGAAGAAGTAACCAACTCCCTTCTCTCAGAGCTGAAATGGGTTCACGGACTGCTGCGCCGAGATCTCAAGACATGCATGACTCTCGCACAGTCTGTCACTGCTGGGGCCACCGCAGCCGAGGTGCGCGAGGAAATCCGCGCCCTGAAGGCTCAGGGGCCTCTGTTCCAGCTACGCATGAATTGCTTGCAGTACTGCCGGTTCGTCCACGGTCACCATGGCGCGGAGGACGCCGCGCTGTTCCCCGGCGTGCGTCGGGCTGACCCGCGCCTCAACCCGATCGTTGACCGGCTTGAAGCAGACCATCGAGAGGTCTCGGATCTTCTGGACGAAGTGGAGGCCTCTTCGCTTGGTGTAGGCAGCCTCGCCGATATTGGAGAACGCCAACGGCTCGTCGATGCGCTACACCAACTCTCGGCTCGCCTCCTGGAGCATCTTGCCTTTGAGGAAGAATCCCTCGCCCCCCTCCTGGCGACCTGGAACCGCTGGCCGTTCGGTGACTGACCCGGTCGCAGACCACAATGTCCCGCTTCCCCGCCGGACGCACTTGGAGCTGGAGGACGATACCCGCTAGATCCCAGGCGTGGGTGTGCCAGCCTAGTTGAGTGGACTTCGGACAAACTCGCGGACGCTCAATCCGACTCTGTTCAATCCCTTCCGGCACCGAGTTCGTAAGCAGCACTCACCAACTCTGCGTTGCTGGCGGCAAGCTTCCCGTTCGGCAGCAGCAAAGTGTCCTCGAATCCAACGCGCGTGTCGATACCACGGCGGATCGCATCCTCGATCAGAATCCAAGTCGCTTCTCCATCGCCGTGTTGGAGGCGCGGCGACCGCGAACCCGGCCGGTCTAGGACCTGGTGCATGGCGTCCACCAGTGGCAGTGCCTGCAGCCTGCTTACCTCAACCGGTTCAATCATCACGCGCGTCACGCGCTCAGCCAGACCACAGCTGACCAGCAGTTCAGTTTCGGCGACGGTACACACTCCGGCCTCGATGCCTATCCCAGTTGCGGAGAGCGCCTTCATGACGTCCACCGCGCCCGGCTCCGAGAGGTTCACAGATGCGTAACCCGGCTCCGTCCATTCGCGGATCAAACGCAGTCGTCGCTGTAAGTTCGGAACTATCCACCCACCGGTAGTCACCCCCACCGGCATCCCGAGCGGAGTTCGCAAACCTAGCACGACCTGGTCAACAACCCTAGCGTCGAGCGACTCCGCACCCGTTTCGTCGCGAGGATGAACATGGAATGCCCGCGCGCCCACGGCCGCGCAGTCCGACGCATCAGCAACTAGCTCTGCCATCGTCACCGGGACACCGGGCTGAGCAACCTTGGTCAAGGGACCATTCAGCGTCGCTTGAAGCAGCATCGAGCGGGCCGTATCAGAGATGGGCGGCGAGGGCGACGTAGCCACTGTCATGGACCAAGCAGCGGTCGCGACGCTCCTGCGCCCGACCGTCGACCGGCTGGCCAGCCGGTCGAGCAACGCGTTATCCGGTGCGAGCAGCTTGCGGGCACGCTCGGTGAAGTCATCTTCGGATGCAACGAGATCGATCGCAGTAGTGAGTTGCTCGACGATGAGAGCCTTCACGCTCATGCCACGAACACGCGCGTCGGCCTCCGCCCGACCGGCAAGTTCCTCAGGCAGCCGCACGGTTGTCCGCCTGGGCACGAGGTCACAATGTGAAGGCGTCGCGCCTCACGAACGTCACGACCTACAGCCGCCCTGCCAATCTCCCGCCACCGGCCACCGCCAACGCATCCGTGAAGACGCTCCGTCGCGACCTCGACTACATCGTCAATCAGCGACCGCAGCAGCAGGGGCTACGACGGTCCCGTGCGAAGTCGTCTTGCCGGCGCCTCGGTACTTGGCGGCTGACCGACCACCCCCCAGCAGTCGGGCCCTCTGGAGGAAGGGGTTGGTACAGCGCGCCAGTCATCTACCGCGGCGTCGACTCCTCGAGGCAAGTCCGAGACCCGCGGCCTTCGTCGACGTGCTTGGGGTGCCGCCAGCAGGATTCGAACCTGCGACCAAAGGCTTAAAAGGCCCCTGCGCTACCACTGCGCCATGGCGGCTCACCTGCAGCCTAGCGCAGCGCCCATCCCCTCTAGCGAGCACCGGATTCAGGGAGGGTCAGCTGCCTAATGCGCCGGCGCGCGCCCGAATGTGGCGGCGCTCCGCTGGGTTCAGGGTGAGCGACAAGGCCAGAGACCAAGCGGACTGAGCCTCCTCGTCTCGACCCAGCTCCGAGAGCAGCTCGGCACGAGTGCTGTGCAGCAAGTGATATCGCTGAAGCTCGGGGAGAAGAGCGTCGGCTTCGCGCAGCGCTAGGTCGGCGCCGGCGACATGCCAGAGGGCCACCGCTCGGTTGAGGCGGACGACCGGAGAGGGCTGAACCTCAAGGAGCCGGTCGTATAGCCGCACCAGCATGGTCCAGTCGGTAGCCGACCAGCTGACGGCCAGCGCGTGGCAGGAGGCGATGGCCGCCTGCAACTGGTAGGGGCCGGGTCGCCCGAGAGCTGCTGCCTGATCCAGCAACTCGGTGGCGTCGCGAATTGCCACCAGATCCCAAAGGGACCGATCCTGATCGGCCAATAGCACCAGCGACCCATCTGAGGCAAACCGGCCGTCTACCCGCGCCAGCTGGAGCCTGAACAGCGCCAGGAGGCCCAGCACCTCCGCCTCCGACGGCAGCACCTGAGCCGTGAGCCCAGCCAGCCAGGTGGCGTCCTCAGCCAACGAGCGGTCCTGGGCCACCTCCCAGCGGCTGGCCAGGTACCCCTCGTTGAACATCAGATAGAGCACCGCCAGAACCTCTGCCAGGCGATCCTCCAGGTCAGCTGGCGCCGGCATGCGAAAGGGAATGCCGGCGCGGACGATCTTGCTCTTGGCGCGGGTGATCCGCTGGGCCACGGTCGCCTCCGGAACCAGGAAGGCGCTGGCGATCTGACCGGTGGTGAGGCCCGCAACCACACGCAGTGTTAGGGCCACCTGCGCTTCCCGCGAGAGCGCTGGGTGGCAGCAGGCGAACATCAGCTGGAGTCGGTCGTCCCCACCGTCGGCGGCGGGAAACGGCAGCCCACTCACCTTGGCCGCGAAGCGCTGCTCCCGGCGCAGCCGGTCCAGCGCCCGACGCTCGGCGACCCGCTGAAGCCAGGCCCCCGGGCGAGATGGGATTCCCTGGTCGGGCCATCTCCGGAGCGCCTCGACAAAAGCCTCCTGGGTGCAGTCCTCCGCGAGCTCAAAATCGCCATAACGCCTGGTAAGCGAGGCGGTCACCCGCCCCGCTTCCTCCCGGAAGACCTGCCCTACCAGGGAATCGACCGCCATGTCCACGGAGAGGCTCAGTCCTCCCAGATAGGTCTGATCTCGAGGATCGGGCTCCCGGGCCAGCTCTTCGCCATCTCCAGGGCAGCATCCAAGTCGGGTACTTCAACGACGGCGAAGCCGCCCACCGACTCCTTGGTCTCGGCGAAGGGCCCGTCCACGACCGTCGGCGCCGAACCTCCGAGACGCACGGTGGTGGCATGAGCCGCCGGCCGCAGCCGCTCCCCGCCCACGATGGCTCCGGACTTGCTGTACCTCTCCCACCAGGCTCCGACGTCCGTCATCACGCTGGCCATCTTCTCGTCGCCGCCGTCCCATTCGCCCACAAACATCAGCATGTACTTCATCTCGACTCCTCGCATCCGGGTCGGGGCCACTGAACCCCGTCTCTGTATACGACGAACAACAGGACCCGAAATTCGACAATCCACAGTCTGCCTGCTGTTTCCGGGGTGGTTTTGGCGTCGAGAGCTAGAATCGAGTTGACCTGAGGCGAGCTGAGAGCTCTCCCTGATCCTTATTGACGCGGGGAGAAAATGAGCCAGAACGGACACGTTCAGACCGGCACCGCCCGGATCAAGCGCGGCCTGGCGGAGATGCTGAAGGGCGGCGTGATCATGGACGTGGTCACGCCGGAACACGCGACCATCGCCCAGGAGGCAGGGGCGGTGGCGGTCATGGCGCTGGAGCGGGTGCCCGCCGACATCCGCGCCGAGGGCGGGGTCTCGCGCATGAGCGACCCCCAATTGATCAAGTCGATCATGGCCTCAGTCTCGATCCCGGTCATGGCCAAGTGCCGTATCGGCCACTTCGTCGAGGCGCAGATCCTGGAGGCGCTGGGGGTGGACTACATCGACGAGTCGGAGGTGCTGACCCCGGCCGACGAGGAGCACCACGTCGACAAGTGGCAGTTCAAAGTGCCGTTTGTCTGTGGGGCGAGAGATCTGGGCGAAGCGCTGCGACGCATCTCAGAGGGAGCGGCCATGATCCGCACCAAGGGCGAGGCGGGCACCGGGGATGTGGTGGAGGCGGTGCGACACATGCGCGCGGTCAGCAAGGGAATCCGTCGGCTGCACTCGCTGCGTCCCGACGAACTGCCTACCGCCGCCAAGGAGCTGGGCGCTTCCTTGGAGCTAGTCCGCGAGACGGCTGAGCTGGGTCGGCTGCCTGTCGTCAACTTCTCGGCGGGTGGCCTGGCCACCCCTGCCGACGCCGCGCTGATGATGCAGCTGGGCTGTGATGGGAACTTCGTGGGCAGCGGCATCTTCAAGAGCGGAGATCCACTGCGCCGAGCTCGAGCGATCGTCGCGGCCACCACCTACTTCGACAAGCCGGAGATTCTGGCGGAGATCAGCGAGAACCTCGGGGAGCCGATGGTGGGCATCGGGGTATCCAGCCTGCGCCAGGAAGAGCTGCTCGCCTCTCGAGGCATCTGACCTCAACCGGGGCACCGATGGCCTCCCCTGAAGTCGGCGTTCTGGCCCTGCAGGGTGACGTGCGTGAGCATCTCCGCTTGCTCGAGAGCTGTGGTGCGACGGCCCGGACGGTACGGCTGGCGGAGGAGCTCAAGGGTCTTCAGGGACTTGTGATTCCGGGCGGCGAGAGCACCACCATGAGCCGGCTGATCCAGCGGTTCAACCTGGTCGAGCCACTCCGGGAGTCGTTCCAGGCCGGCACCGCCTGCCTGGCCACCTGCGCAGGCACCATCCTGGCGGCCCGCGAGATCCGCGACGGCCTAGCTGATCAAGTGCAGTTGCAGATCCTGGATATCGTGGTGCGGCGCAACGCCTTCGGGCGCCAGCTCGACTCCGCGGAGGTATCGCTCCAGATCCCAGCGATTGGGCCCGAACCGATCCGGGTGGCCCTGATCCGGGCCCCGTCCATCGAGGAGGTCGGGCCCGAGGTGGAGGTTTTGGTCGAATACCAGGGCCAGCCGGCCGCAGTCCGCCAGGGACGGCATCTCGGACTAACGTTCCATCCGGAGATCACCGGGGATCCCAGACTGCATCAGCTCTTCCTCTCGCGTCTCTGAAGGAACCAGCCTGCCGCCACGCCATGCCGAGCGACTTCCCGCCCAGAAGAGAACCCGCCACCCGGAATGCAGTCTGCGCTTGAGTGGTCACAGAGATTGCGCCAGCGAGGCAAACTGAGAGCATGCAGGTGAGATCGGCGAGTTACCGGGACCTCAGCCAGGTAGACGACCTCTATCGGGCGAGCCTGGCTGTGGAGCAGGAGTTCGACCAGCGGCTTCAGAGTGCGGGCCCCCAGAGCCCCGTGCCGGGCCCTGCCCTGGCCAGGGCCTGGTCGATCCTCACGCGGAGCCTCTCGGCCTTGATGCCGTTGGCCGATGTCGGTGACCAGCTCTACGTCGCCGAGAGCGACGGCCGGATCGTGGGTTTCGTTCAGGCTGAGCCGGCTCCCGGCAAGCGCGCCTGGCGGATCCTCAACCTCTGCCTGGCTCACAACGCCGAAGGGCACTTCGCCGGCGTCCCCTTGCTGCATCACCTGGTGAACGAGGGGCTGGAACGTGGGGTGACCCGTTTCCTGGTCCGGATCCCGGAAGATCACCCGCTCCAGGCGATGCTCCGCGAGCAGGGCTTCCAGCCCTTCGCCTCTGAGCAGATCCGCTTTCGGGAGCTGCCGAAGCCACCGGACCACCACACTGAGCCGTGGACCGCGGCGAGTCCAAGCGACCTGGGTGGGGTGCACCTGCTCTACCTGCGAACGGCTCCCCACGCGGTGGCCGCGGTCGAAGCTCCCAACCTAACCCAATGGAAAGCAACCTTCCAGCTGGGCTGGCTGGGACGGCTCGATGGCCGCGCGGGCGATTCGCGTCACTTCGTCATCCGCCGGAACGGTGGCATCGTGGCCTGGGCCGGTCTCCGGATGCCGGCGCGCGCCCGGCCCAGCCTGATCAGCCTGATGCTCGACCCCCAGGAGAGCGGACTGGCGGTGGAGGCGCTCCACAGCCTGCTGGGCCAGATCCCCCCTGGTCCGACCCTGTGTCTGCTGCGCCACTATGACGCCGAACTCCACCGAGCAGTGGCGGCCCGCGGATTCGAGCCGGTCGCGACCCAGATCCTCATGGCCCGTGATCTGCCGCTCAAGCTTCGAGCCCGCCACCTGGCGGAACAGAAGAAGGCGATCCTCGCCGGGGCGCTGCCGGTGGTCCAGGCTAGGAGCACCCCCGACGCGGCTCCTTGACTGAGGGGTCCCGGTCGCGCCTCGGCTTGCGCTATATTCGGATCGTGATAACAGGCTGGCTGGAAGATCCGCGCCATCCAGCCGCCGCGCCCGCCCCCGGGGGGAATGGGCGGTAGGCCGCGTCTCACCCTGGCCACGGGCAACCCGCCCGTCGTGACCGACTGGAGGCCGGACTCTGACGGCGTCTGACCCCGCCTTCGGCCCCTCTTTCCCCGAGGAGCTGGAACTGCTGGTCAGCACCCTCCCGCCGCATCTGTACCAAGCGGTGAGCCGGCTGCCTGTGGAGTCGGGTGACCTCCTGGAGATCGTCCTCGACCTAGGGAGGGAGCCGGAGGCCCGATTCGAGGGTAGCGAGGTGATCCTGAGCCCCACCCCGGTCAGCCTGGAGGACATCGCCTACGTCGCCGATCGGGTCGGTGACTTCGGTGGCGACAACCGGGCCGGAATCGCCCGAACCCTGCACCGGATCTCCGCCATCCGCAACCGAGCGGGGGAGATCGTCGGCCTGACCTGCCGGGTGGGCCGGTCGGTGACGGGGCGGGTGGAGATCATCCGGGACATAGTGGTCAGCGGCCAGAGCCTCCTCTTGCTGGGCAAGCCGGGGGTGGGCAAGACCACCATGCTCCGCGAGGTGGCCCGCATCCTGGCCGACGAGAGCCGCAAGCGGGTGGTGGTGGTCGACACCAGCAACGAGATCGCGGGGGACGGTGACATCCCTCATCCCGGGATCGGGCGAGCGCGGCGCATGCAGGTCGCCCGGCCCGAACTGCAGCACGCGGTGATGATCGAGGCGGTTGAGAACCACATGCCGGAGGTCATCGTCATCGACGAGATCGGCACCGAGCTGGAGGCGACCGCGGCACGCACCATCGCCGAGCGGGGAGTGCAGCTGGTGGGCACCGCCCACGGCAACACCCTGGACAACCTGCTGGTCAATCCGACGCTGAACGACCTCTTGGGGGGAATTCAGTCAGTGACGCTCTCCGACGAGGAGGCGCGCCACCGAGGCACCCAGAAGTCGGTGCTCGAGCGCCAATCACCACCTACCTTTGACGCACTGGTGGAGATCGTGGACCGGCATCGGGTGACCGTGCACATGCCGCTGGCAGAGGTCGTAGACGACGCGCTCCGGGGCCGTCCTCGGCCGGCCCAGCTGCGCGAGTCACACCCTGGTCGCGGGGTCACCACCAGATTGGTCGAGCCCTCCCCCTTTGATGATCGCGGCTCCCGCGAGCTCTTCGGCGAGGAGCTGGGCGCCACCCGGGGACGGCGCCCGGTAACCCTGGCAGATCTAGCCGACGGCCACGCGGGCCAGCCCCCAGGAGTCGGGGCGGCGACCTCTCTGTTCCCGTACGGCGTTTCGCGAGTGCACCTGGAACAGGCCATCCGCGAGCTGAAGGTACCGGTCCGCATTCAGCACCATGTCGACGACGCCGACTTGGTGGTGACGCTCAAGAACTACTACCGACGCCGGGATTCGCCGCTCCGCGCGGCGGAGACGGAGGGCATTCCCATATCGATCCTGCGGAGCAACTCCGTCGCCCAGGTGCGGGCCTTTCTGGCTCGCCTCTACAACCTGGAACCGGGAGATCCCACCGATGACGCGATGCGCGAAGTGAAGGAAGGAATCGAACGGGCGAGGCTGGGAACGGTGGTCGAACTGGCGCCGCAGAACGCCTACATCCGGCGGCTGCAGCACCAGCTGGTGGAGCAGAGCGAACTGGTCGCCAGGAGCACCGGCAAGGAGCCCCGGCGCCGGCTGCGCATCTACCCCGCCAGCGAGGCCTCGTAGAGCCTTCCTTGGCAGGAAAGCGAGCCGGCTTCTTCATCACGGTCGAGGGAATCGACGGCTCCGGCAAGAGCACCCAGGCCCAGCTCCTGGCCACTCGTCTGGGGCAGGTCGGCGAGGATGTCACGACAGCCCGCGACCCGGGATCGACCGCCCTCGGAGAACGGATCCGGGGCCTGCTGCTGGAGACCTCGGGCGCTCCGCCGCCCGACCCCTTCACCGAGGTCGCGCTGTTCCTGGCAGCTCGGGTGCAATTACTCCGCGAACTGATCGATCCGGCGCTGGAGGCAGGCGTGGTGGTGGTTTGCGACCGTTATCTCGACTCGACGCTGGTCTATCAAGGAGCTGGCCGCGGCCTAGACCAGAGCCAGCTGCTCGAGCTCCACCGTCTCGCCGGAGCCGATCGGATGCCGGACCTCACGCTGATCCTGGATCTCGATGTCGAAGTCGCGCGACTCCGCTCTGCACCAGGACGCGATCTGGACCGGATGGAAGCGGAGCCGACCGCCTACCATGAGCGGGTCCGCCAAGGGTATTTGGCACTGGCCCCGAAATTTCCCGAGCGGGTGGTGGTGCTGCCCGCGGATCTTCCCCTGGAGGAGTTGGCGGAGTCCTGCTGGAGGGTGACGCGAGAGAGGTTGATGGCTAGGAGGGCGGCTTGAAGCTGGTGGTGGCGATAGTGCATGAGCAGGACACCACCCGCGCCCTAGAAGTGCTGGGTGGTCGGGGATTTGGAGTCACCCGGCTCAACAGTGAGGGCGGGTTCCTGCAGCGCCGGAATTCGCTGCTGCTGCTGGGGGTCGACGACAACCTCGTCGATGAGGTGATCTCCACCCTCAGCTCAGTGTGCAAACCACGCCATGAACAGCTCGGCGGCGGCGGAGCCAACGGAGCAACGGGAGAGGCGGATGTCGAGGTGGAGGTCGGCCGAGCCACCGTCTTCGTCCTCGAGCTCGGTCGGGTCGAGCGGCTCTAGCAGCTCTCCCAGGCGACTTCTGAAGCGGGTTCTATACTGCCGCGATGACGCTTGTGCTGCGACCGCTGCGGAGCGTCGTGCGCAACGTGGACTCGCTGCCTGAGACTCTCCGGCGGTCCGGTCATGAGCCGGCCCAGAGTACCCCGTTCGATGGCCCTGCCCCCGTGCCGGCCAACTGTCACCGGGCGCCAGGATGAGAAATATTCTTCAAAGTGCCGGGTTCGGTCCGCCTCGGGCGTGGCTGGTGAGTCTGGTCGCATTGGCCGGCGCCCTGGCCTACCTGGACAACCTGGTGTGGGTGTTCGTGGTGATTTATGCCGCCGTTCTGGTGGCGCTGCTGGCGGCCGTCTGGAGCTGGTGGTGCGGTCGCCACCTGCGGCTATTCAGGGAGACTCGCGAAGGCGCCCACGTGGTTGGTCAGCAGCTGGTCGAGCGATTCACCTTGGAGAACGACTCCGGGCTCCCGATCCGGGTGGTTGAGGTACGCGACCAGTCACGAGTACCCGGGTCCCGGGCGACCAGGGTGGTTTCGCTGGCTCCGCGCCAAATAGTGACCTGGGAGTCGACCCGTCGGTTGGCATCGCGAGGAAGGTACGAGTTGGGTCCGACCGAGCTGAGAGTGGCGGATCCCTTCGGCCTCTTCCCCCGCCGGCTAACCCACCCCACTCGCGACACCCTGGTCGTCTACCCCGCCTTGGTCGTCATCCCGGGCCGAAGCCTGCCCGGCGGAACCGGCAATCGCTCCCGCCGCCGAACTGACAGCCCCAAAGGGCGAGCACTCGCGCCGCGACGGCGCGGGTCGAGCCCATCGAGCAGCTCACCGATGCCTTCATCGACCGACCTGCTGATCCTGCTCGACCTCCGCCGGCAAAGTCACCGCGGCGAGGGAGCGGACAGCTCGCTCGAGTACGCGGTCACAGTCGCCGCCTCGGTGGCTCACGCGGCTGCCGCTCATGGCCGGGCCGTCGCCCTCGCCACGTCGGACCAGCAGATGGGGCGAATCCCCGCAGGCCGCGGGGAGCTCCACGATCGGAATCTGCTCGACTATCTGGCGACCGCCCGTGGCGACGGAACTCTGCCCTTCTCGTCACTGGTCGCCCATGAGATGACCGGATGGCGCGGCCGGGGAGGAGTGGTGCTGATCACCCCCGACACCGGCTCCGAGTGGGTGGCGGCGGCAGCGGCGGCGGCGGCTCCCGGCGAGCGGGCATTGGCAATCTTCCTGGACCCAGCCGGTTTCTCCAGCCTGGCCGCGACCAAGGTCCCCGCCCACTGGCGTCTGGTGTTCGACCTCTGGGTGGTGCATCACGGAGACGACCTATCCCGCTTGGATGCGCTCCACGGACGGGCCGTGGTCTGATGCGGCGCGCCCAACTGCGGCTCTCCAAGTGAGCTCCGCCGCATGACCGCAGCCGCGTCCGCAGAGGGTGGCGAAGCCTCAATCGAGCTAGCAATCCTGGGCAGCGGGGCTGCCTTTTCTGCCGTCGGCCACAACGCCGGATACCTGGTGGATCGTGAGCTGCTGCTGGATTGCGGCGCACCGGTGACCAGCCTGATGGGTGCCATGGGACGAAGCCTGGCGGAGTTGAGATGGATCGCCATCTCCCACCTGCACGGCGACCATTTTGCCCATCTTCCGCTCTTGGTAGCTGCGCGTGCGGTGCGCTATCCGGAAGCCGACCCGCTCCGCATCATCGGACCCTCCGGCACCGCGGCCCAGTTGGCAACTCTGGGAACGTTGGACCTGGGGAGCCCGTTCTGGGAACACGTCACCCAAACAGGGGGCCACCGGGTGGAGGAGTGGGCCAGCGGACAGCGTGGTGACTTGGGACCTTTTCAGGTTGAGGCGCTGGAGGTAGAGCACTCCTCTTTGCTCACCTGCCTTTGCTACAAGCTGGAACGCCACGGCATCAAGCTCGGGTACTCCGGTGACACCAGTGTCTGCCCAGGAATCCGAGAGCTAGCCGGTTCGGTCAACTACCTGCTCTGCGAGTGCTCAGACATGTCACACCCGTCCCCGATCCACCTCTGGCGCGAAGAGGTCGAGGAGCTGATCGAGGCGAACCCGGATACCCGCTTCATCCTCACCCACCTCTCCGAGAGGGCGCCAGTAAAGGGCGCCATCCTGGCCTCTGACGGGCTGGTGCTGAGACTCAGGCCGATCGCCCGGGACTGAACGGGGTTATCTCGGGGGGATCCACCCCCTCTGCTACCGCACGGGCGATGAGCTCCCCAGTGATCGGTGCCAGCAGCACTCCATTTCGGTAGTGAGCGGTGGCCAGCAGTAACCGACCGCCAGGCTCTGTCCTGCCGAGCAGAGGCTGTCCGTCGGTCGCGTGAGGTCGTAGACCGGCCCAGGCGTAGGCAAACCGTGCCCCCGCCAGCTCCGGCAGCAATTCGATGGCGGCCTGGGTCACACTCCGCACCCCGTCGGCTGTGGGCCACGGCTCAAACCCGACTCTTTCCTCAGTTGTGCCCGCGAGCACCAGCCCCGAGCGCTTCTGCAGAAGATATCCGACGTCTCCGAACAGGATCACCGACAGCATCGGTCGGCCCGGGTCGAGGGCCACGATCTGACCCCGGACCGGCTCCACCTTGTTCACGCCAGATCCGACTAGTCCCAGCAACAGTTGGCTCCAACTCCCTGCGCACACCACCAGGTAGTCGGGGTCCTCGCTCCGACCGTCCGCAAGAAGGACGTGTACTCCATCGGGTCGGGGTTCGATTCCAACCACCTCGGTACTGGGCTCGATCGCGACCTCCAGCTGCGCGCAGGCAGCGATCAGCGCTTCGACGACGCGGTGGCTGTGGACATGCCAGTCGTTGGGGTAATGGATGCCGGCCACGACAGCCGAGCCCAGCCCGGGCACCAGTTGCAGGAGCTGGCCCGGCTCGAGGAGCGACGACACCTCCAGTCCCTGGCCCCGCTGCCACTTCGCCTGTTGCTCCAGCCGCCGCGCCCCTTGCTTCGAGGTGGCGACCCTGACCAGCCCGGATCGGTCGAGCTCGCAATCGACGCCAGTCGTCTGCCGAAGCTCCTCGGCCCAGTTCGGCCACAGCTCCCGACTGCTCCGACAGAGCTCCTGGAAGGGCCCTGCGGCAGTGGACTCGGCCCCCTCCGCCAGCATCCCCGCGGCCGCCCCAGAAGCCCCGCCGCCACAGCGCTCACCCCGCTCCAGGAGCCTGACGGCACTGCCTCTCCGGGCCAGGCTGACAGCCACCGCCAGACCGACAACACCACCGCCGACGACAAGGCACTGGACACGTGAGGAAGGGTTCACTCACTCGAGCATACGGTCCAGCCAAGATGGGATCAGACGGAGCTCAGCGGCGCAGCGGAGCTCCCCAACCCGAAGGTACCGTGACCAGCTGGCCCACCTCGACCTCCGACACCCCGACGAACTCGGCGAGCCGGTAGAGGGCGTCTCTGATGCCCCGCCCGACCTCGACGCCTGAAGGCGCGCCCGGTTCGCCGTGCACCGCTACCGCCACCAGCCGTCCCCGTGCCCGGTCGCGGCGCAGGTCAACCCGTCCGATGAGCCGGTCGCGGTGGAGGATGGCGAGAACGTAGTACCCGTACCTTCGGAGTTGGGGCGGAACGTAGATCTCCATCCGGAAGTCGAAGTCGAAAAGGGTCGCAGTGCGCGCCCTGTTGATGAGCAAGTTATCGAAGGGAGATAGCAGGGTCGTCGACCACGGACTTTGGCCGAGAGGGAGGGGCACTGCCTCCAGCTCTTCGCTTAGAGTCCACCACCTGCCGGCCAGGGATCCCTGGGCTCCTCTCACCGTCACCTGGACCACGGTGCCACGCCGCTCCAGTCGGTCCAATACGGTGGTCAGTCCACCGAGCCTTCCGGCTCCCATGTAGGTCCCGATCTGGGTCTCCGTCGCAACCCCCAGCGCCCCCAGGGATCGCACCGCCATCCGCTCGGTCAGCCGCTCGGGGGGAGCCTTCGCGTCTTGTAGGGACCCTCCCAGCCAGCGCTTGGTCAGGTCCCAGAGACGCCCGCGGCCGTCCCTTCCAGCGACGGCGACCGTGCCTTCCCGCCAAAGGTGAAAGAGCATCCGCCCGACGTCGCGCTCATTGCCCCAACCGGAGGTCGGCCAACCCACGCGCGCCTCATCATCGAAGGAGGGGGCGGGCTGCGGCCCGTCCTGGCGCAGCCGCGCGAGGACTCTTCGTCGGAGGTCAGTGTTCGCTTCCATCCAGCTTCGTCGACGCTGATCTGACGTGCGCTCACCCAGCCCATAGGCGCGCAAAGATGTGAGGTGGGCCAAGAAGTCGCCGGTGGGGATGATCGAAGCGCCGTGGGCCCAGTACTCGAACAGGGTTCGATCCTGCCAGAGCGCCCGGTCCACCAGCGTGCGATCAAAGTTGCCCAACCTGCTCCACAGCACCAGCAGGTGGCTGGGGGCGACGACGGAGATGGGGTCTCGCTGGAGGTAACCAATCCGATCCAACAGCTCGGTTATCCCTCTCGAGTCCACAGGATGGGCTGGGTTCAGCAGCTTCTGGCCAGCCACCGCCGCTCGGCGTGCTTCCCTGAGGCTCAGCTGGGGTAGGACCCGGGAACGGGGGGAGGGGGCCACGACCGAGAGATTCTCCCAGAGCGAAACGGAGCGGCCGGGTCAGCTCAGGCGGGCGGTTGCTCCGCCTGCCCCAGGCAGGCCGATTGGGCTGCAGACCACCATGCCGCGTCGTCCAGCCGAGCCAGTTCCACCTCCGCCGCTTCTCTGGCCACCTGGCGCTCCAACTCCACCCGAAGCGCGAGCCGGCGCAGCGCTGGTCGCAGCTCGTGGCGCAACTCTCGGGAGGAGCCGTCGATCCAGGCAGCCAGCACCACCAAGTCGTGGAAGCGACCCAGCAAGCTCTGCAGCTGGCGGAGCTCCTGGAGAACTGTCTGGTGACCCGCCTCGAGCAGTGGAGCGAACAGCTCCAACCGATAGCGCAGCTTGCGGATCTCCCCCCGTCGACGGTGGAGCTCGGCCTCGGTGCGAGCCGGGCGGGCCGCCCGCTTGAAGAGCCGGGGCAACTGCACCTGAGAGAGCGCTCCCTGATCTGAACTCGAGCGGCCGGGTCGTGAAGGGGGTGGTATCGCGAGACGCTGGAAACGCTGGAGCGCTCCGGCGGCAAGAGCCAAATCGCGGAACTTTCCGATCTCGGATGCCGTACTGTCGGCTAGCGCCCGACGCGCCTCCATCTCCAGCCCTCTGAGACCCGGACGGATCCCCAGAGCCTTGTCCGTGACTACCGCACCCCCGTGACCGGATGCGGTACGGGGATCGTCGCTGCGATCGCGTGAGACGGCGACTGGTCCCAGGACCTCGTCGAGCAGCTCCAGCCGCACCTCCGCGTCCCGCAGACCACCAAGAGCCTTCTCGGCTTGGCGCAGTTGACGCCGCCACTTCTTGGGGCGCTCGAGGCAGTCCGAGAAGCCGACGGAGGCGGCTCGCAATCTGCGCAGGGCCACTCGGGCATCGTGGGCGGCCTCAGCGTCGCTGGGTAGGGGCAGTCGAGCCAGCGCCCAGCGAAGCTTCTCGGCCCGCTCTCCAATGGTCGATGCCGCCAGCTCGCAGCAAGCCTCGGTCTCAGCCATGCCCGACCGCCAAGGGTGCGAGCGACTCCTCCGGCTCTGCTCTCGGTGAGGTATCGGGTACCTTCCACCAGCCTTCACCACCGCTCACCAGGGCCGCGATCATCCCGTCTCTGAGCCCCCGCTCCGAGCTCCGGATCCAACTGAGGTGAAGCAGGTCCATGAGTTGAGCCAGGATCAAGGCCCCGCCCCGACACAACCGGGTCCTCTCCGGGTCGAGTCCAGAGCGCTCGGCGAGCCCGGCAGCCGAGTGGCTGCGGAAGGTTTCGATGACCACCTCCACGTCCCGGATCTGCAGTACCGCCCCTTTTTGCTTGCCCAGCAGCCGGGGCAGGTTCGTGATAGTGCCGCCCGTTCCCAGCGCTACCGGGTGGGCCGGTAGGGGAATCAGATCGGGAAGCAGTTGCTCAACCCGCCGCTCCATGGCCCGCCACTCCTCTTCGCTCGGCGGGTCGGAGCCCGCCAGCAGGGTGACAGAGCCGGAGCCGATTCCCAGCGAGCTGTGCTGGCAGGGACCTCCGGCTGGACCTCCAGCGATCTGGGCCGACGCTCCGCCAATGTCCAGCACCACAGTCGGTCGACCGGGCGAAATGGTCATGGTGGCCCCGTCGAACGCGAGCTGCGCCTCGACTTCAGATGAGAGGATCCGGACCTGACCGGCGCCTGCTCCCGCGGAGAGTCGCTGGGCTACCTCAGGGCCGTTGGAGGCCGAGCGAAGTGCCTGGGTGGCTCCGATCGCGATCTCCACCACCCCTGCCTCGCGGGCTTCCTCTACCTGTCGGCGCAGGGCTCTGCTGGCCAGTTCCAGCCGCTCCGGGCCGATAGCGCCCACCGCGTTGACGTCCTGACCGAGTTGAACGAACTCACGACGCCGGAGCAGCGGGATCGGCAGTCTGTTGGGCGGGCAACTGGCGACCAGCAGATGAACGGTGTTGCTGCCCACGTCGATGGCGGCGAAGCGCGGCGCCCTCGTCATCCGGTCGTTGGCCCGATGCGGGAGCGGATCACGTCGAAGTCAGCGCAACTGGCACGACAGTAGTTTGCTCTCTTACCATGACCTCACCGCCCCTATACTTCCGAGATCGCGGTGCGCAGTCTCTATCTCGTTCGTCACGCGGTTGCCCGTGAGCGGGATGGCTGGGCCCAGCCGGACCGCCTCCGACCCCTGAGTGAGCTCGGATGGCGTCAGGCAGTGGTGATGGCGGATCTGCTCGCCGATGCCGGGATCGAAGCCCACTACAGCAGTCCAGCCCTCCGCTGTCGAGACACTCTCCTGCCCCTCGCCCACGGCGCGGGCCTCCAAGTCCAGGATGACACCAGGCTCCTCGAGGGCGGTCGGGCCATCGATCAGGAGGGCGCGGAGGCCGAGCTCAAAGCCCTGATCAAGGCGTACTTCGCCGCTGGCTCGCGCCGGATCGCCGCCTGCAGCCACGGTGACATGATCCCGCCAATGCTGGAGGCGGCCGGCGCCGCCCCCGGCTCCCGGTGCCCGAAGGGAGGCGTTTGGCGGCTCGACCTGCCCGACGACAAGGACCGGATCTCCCAGGCGGTATATCTGGGACGGCCTGACCCTGGTGGCGGCTGGGACCAGCGGTGAGCGCGGAGGCCCCGCCGTCCAAGGTCAGTCAATCCCTCCCGGTTGGAGCGGACCAGCTGCTGGGCCGACTGACCGAATTGGGCTCTGACGCGGTGCTGGTCTTGAGTCCCACCCGCCAACTGGTCTGGGCCAGCGCCAACGCCCCGGCTCTGCTCGCCGGTCCCCCGCTCGGTGACGCTGCGACTCAGCTGGCCGCGGTGTTGCCGGGCTCGCCCCTCTCCCAGCTCCTCGACGATCCGCGTGCAGCCGATGTGGTGGGGAAAGTGCTGACGACCGGAGCCATCGCCCGCGGAGAGCTCCGCCAGAACGACTGGCGGCGGATTCTCAAGGCGGTGGCCGCCCCCCTGCGACTTCCAGGCGGCCGCCGCCAGGTGATCCTGATCCTCACCGACATCACTCCGGAGCGCCGGCTCAGTCGAGCCCATCAGGAGCTAATCGCCAACCTCTCGCACGACTTGCGCACACCACTGGCCAGTCTGCGGCTGATGGCGGAGACCCTGACCGGCGAGGCCCGGGGCGACCCCGCGGCCACCCAGCTCTTCGCCGGCCGGATCGGGGCCGAGGCTGAGCGGCTGCACGCCCTGGTCGACGGCATTCTCGACCTCAGCCGGCTGGAGGCCGGGGTAGAGCGAGCCCAGATCGCCACCGTCGATCTGTGGAAGGTGGCCACCGAGGCGGTCGACGAGCTCCTGCCCCAGGCCAAGGAGCGCGAGCTCACCCTGGCCCTGCGGGGAGCACCCACCAGAGCGCTAGCCGACCCCGCCCGGCTGGAGCGGGCCCTCTCCAACGTGCTCGACAACGCCCTCAAGTTCACCTCGTCTCCGGGCTCGGTCACGGTCACCGTGGGAGCCTCGACCGGTCGCCCCACGGTCTCGGTCCGGGATACCGGGTCGGGCATCCCCGCCAGCCAGCTACCGCGGATCTTCGACCGCTTCTACACCGGTGATCGCTCCCGGGCAGGTCGCAGCAGTGGTCTCGGCCTGACCATCGCCAAGCAGGCGGTGGAGCTTCAGGGGGGCGAAATCAAGGTGCGCAGCGCCCCGGGGCAGGGTACTTTGGTCCGGATCGTGCTCCGCCAGCCCTGACGGGGCTGGTGGCAATCTCCGTCGACTACTATCGAGTTATGGCTGAGGCTCCCTCCGTCGAGTTCGAGACTGATCTAGCCGCGCTACGCGATGGGGTCCGGGTACTGGGCGGCATGGTGGCGGAAGGAGTGGCCAGTGCCATGGCCGGACTGGAGAGCCGGGACGGCGACGGGCTGCGCGCCGTGGTGGCTGGCGACATCGAGGTCAATGAGCGCCATCGGCAGGAGCGGGAGCGGGGACTGGCCGTGCTGGCCTCGCAACACCCCACCGGGCATCAGCTGAACGAGGTGTTCGGGCTGATGCTGATGGCTTCCGAGCTGGAGCGGATGGGCGACCACGCCAAGAGCTGCGCTCGCTATGCGCTGCCCCTGATCGAGCTCAGCTCCCGGCCCCGGCTGGACACGATCTTGCGGATGGGCCGGTACGTCGAGGAGCAGGTGCGCGACATTCTGGAGGCGGTCACCGCCAACGACCACCGGCGAGCCCAGGACATCGCCGCCCGGGACGACAGAATTGACCGGATCTACCATCGGGTCTTCGAGGAGATGGTGGAGACGATGCGAGCCCAACCGGACTGGGTCTACCCCGGCACAAACCTGATCTTCATCGCCCACAACCTGGAGCGGATCGCGGACCGCGTCACCAACATCGCCGAGGATGTGGTCTTCCTTGCTACCGGTCGTCTGACCGAGCTGGGCTAGGTGGCCGAACCTGCGGCCAGCGCCGGTGCCGGCCGCAAGGTCCTTCTGGTCGAGGACGACGAGGCGGTCCGGATGACCCTCCGCTACAACCTGGCCGCCACCGGATACGTAGTGCTGGAGGCCAGCACCGGAACCAATGGACTGGAGCTGGCGCGCTCTAGGACCCCTGACCTGGTGGTGCTCGACCTCATGCTGCCCGAGCTGACGGGAGAGGAAGTTTGCCGGATTCTGCGCCAGGAGTCGAACGTCCCGATCTTGATGCTCACCGCGAGGGGCTCGGAGCCGGACAAGGTGCAGGGGCTGGCGCTCGGCGCCGACGACTACATGACCAAGCCTTTCGGGGTCCAGGAGTTCGTGGCCCGGGTGGAGGCGTTGATTCGACGGTCGGAGCGCCCGCCCAGTCCGGCCACACGCCCCGATCGGGTCCGGCTCGGGGACTTCATCCTCGACGCGGCAGCGCGCCGGGTGGTGATCGGCGACCGGGAGGTGAAGATGAGCCCACGCGAGTTCAATCTGCTCTTCTTCCTCCTAGAACATGCCGGCAGGGTGCACAGCCGAGACGCACTTCTGCGGTCGGTATGGGGAGCGGACTTCCACGGGGACAACAAGACAGTCGCCGTCCACATCCGCTGGCTGCGCGAGAAGTTCGAGACCTTCCCCACCATGCCGTTCCGGATCAGCACGGTCTTCGGGGTCGGCTACCGGATCGATCTGGCGCCTGGGATGAAAGTCGAGAGGTGATTGCGGCCCCGGCCATCTCGGTGTCCGGTCTGCGCAAGTCCTACGGCAATCTGGTCGCGATAGACGGCCTAGACCTTGAGATCGCCACCGGTGAGCTGGTCGCAATCCTAGGCCCCAATGGGGCGGGTAAGACGACTACGGTGGAGATCCTGGAGGGCTACCGCCGGGCTGACCACGGCCAGGTGTCGGTGCTGGGGCTGGACCCGTTTCGCGACGGCCGTCAACTGCGTCCGCTGGTGGGACTGATGCTCCAGGAGGGCGGGATCTACCCCACCTTGAAGGTCCGGGAGTCGGTGGCGCTCTTCGCCAGCTTCTTTCTCGATCCGGCGGACCCGGATCAGCTTTTGGACCGGGTTGGCCTCCAAGAGCGGGCAGGAACCCGCTTCCGTCAACTCTCCGGGGGGGAGAAGCAGCGGCTCTCCCTGGCGCTGGCGCTGATAGGCCGGCCGCGGGTTCTCTTCCTTGACGAACCTACCGCCGGGATGGATCCCCGGGCCCGGTTGCTCACCTGGGAGATCGTCGAGGAGGCCCAGCGAGCCGGTACCACCACCGTCCTCACCACCCACTCCATGGAGGAGGCGGAGCGACTGGCAGACCGGGTAGCGATCCTCAACAATGGCGCTCTGGTCGCCTTCGACTCGCCCTCCCGCCTGCGGGGTAACACCAACTCCGACCTGCTCCACCTGGAGTTGGAGGCGGACTTGTCAGCATCGCTGCTGGAGAGGCTACGTGGTCTGGATCCGGTCGCGAACGTCACCGACTTGGGGTCGGGGAACTATGACCTTCGATCGCCCGCCCCTCGCGTCGCCGCCGCGGCGATCACCGAGTTGCTGCGCGCGGAGGGTCCCCAGATCCAGCTGCTACGGCTGGGTCGGTCCTCCCTGGAGGAGATCTTCCTGGAGCTCACAGAGGGCGACGATTGAGCATGGCCGGGATCTTCCCAGAGGGCCGCGGGACACCCCAGGCGGCGCCTTGGAGCTCCGCGTTCTTGGCCCAGTTCAAAGTCGAACTGATGCTGATGCTTCGCCAAGGCGAGAACCTCCTGGTGATCCTGGTTTTGCCCGTCCTGCTCTTGGTGCTTTTCACCAGCGCCCGGATATTCCCGGCCGGTTCGGTCAGGCCGGTCGAGTTCCTGGTTCCGGGGATCTTGACCGTAGCTGTCATGTCGACCGGACTGGTCACGCTCGGGATCTCCACCGCCTACCAGCGTTATTACCGGGTGCTCAAGCGGCTCGGTGGGTCCCCTCTCCCGCGCAGCGCGCTGGCAGCGGCCAAGGCCAGTGCCGTGCTGGTGGTCGAGGTGTTCCAGGTCGTGTTGCTGGTGGCAATAGCTCGCTTCGGGCTCGGCTGGTCCACCCCCGGCTCGCTTTGGCTGGCGGTGCTGGTCCTGCTGGTCGGGGCTGTCGGCTTCGCCGGCTTCGGACTAGCTCTTGCGGGGGCGGTTCGAGCAGAGCTCACCCTTGGTGGCGCCAACGGGCTTTACATCCTGTTCTTGATCCTGGGCGGGGTGGTCCTTCCGGTCAGCCACCTTCCGTCTTTTGTCCAGCCGCTGGCCAACTTGCTGCCCGCCACCGCGCTCAGTTCGTCGCTGAGGGCGGTCTTGACAGGAGCGCCGCCCGGCGCCGGGAACCTGGCCCTCCTATGCGGCTGGACCGTGGCCGCCGTGCTCGGCGCCGGGCTCTGGTTCCGCTGGGAGTAAACGGAGTCCGATTGGGGCATGCTGTTGAGTGGGTCGGGACTCCCGGTGGTACCGTTTGACGTTCAAATCAGTAGAGGCGGAAAGGTCATGAGTTTCTTCAGCTCCAAGGCGACGATGCCGGAAGCTTCCCGGGCGCTGCCCGGTCGCACAGCCGAACTGGAGGTGAGCGGCGTGCACGCGGTCCTCGGCACCAACATCAAGCCACCGTTCCCCGAAGGTCTTGAGCAAGCATTGTTGGGGCTAGGTTGCTTCTGGGGGGCGGAGCGGGACTTCTGGCAGCTGGACGGGGTCTACACCACCGCTGCCGGCTACAGCGGGGGCCTCACCCCCAACCCGAATTACGAGGAGGTGTGCTCCGGTCGGACCGGTCACGCTGAGGTGGTGTTGGTGGTATTCGACCCTGCCAAGCTCTCATACCAGCGGCTGCTCAAGACCTTTTGGGAGAGCCACGATCCGACCCAAGGCATGCGCCAGGGGAATGATGTGGGGACCCAGTACCGCTCCGCCATCTTCTTCGCTAGCGAGGAGCAGCGCCAGACCGCAGAGGCCTCCTGCTCCCAGTACCAGCAGGCACTGACGAAGGCGGGGCTGGGTCGGATTACGACCGAGATCGAGGGTGCGGGTCCCTTCTACTATGCCGAGGAGTACCACCAGCAGTATCTGGAGAAGAACAAGAACGGATCCTGCGGCGTAGGGGGGACCGGAGTCAGTTATCCCATCGGAGTCCTCACCGCCTCCTGACCGCGATTCCTGTCGCCGCTTGGCGGATTCGCTGAGGAAACCCGAGAAGCGGGCTCGCGTCGCTGACGAAGCTGCTGCGCGCGAGCGGCAAGGAACCCGCATTAAATATGGCTTTTACATCATCTGACTTCGGCAATCGACCGACTGGAAGTAGGGCGCTCGTGTTGGCAAAGATCTAGGCATCGAGTTCCCACAAACCGCTGACCACGCGGGTGCGGACGGCGTGGATGACTCGCCGTAGTCCGACCGGCTCAATGATGGACACCACGGCGCCGGTGAATCCCACCACCGTGTCTAACGTGCGCACCAGCCACGTGTACCGATGACTATTGAGCATCACCCGCTCCATAACTGGCGCAGTCAAATTCACCGCAAATTCCTAGGAGTTCCGGGCGGAACCTCGCGGCGCGAGCGGATCAACTGACGTGATGCCAGTCAAGATTTCAACGGGTGACTGTCCCGCATCAGGGCGCGACGTTCGGCTCGCGAAGCGAGTCCCGAGCCAGAGAATAGGGTTGTACCCGAACCGGACGCCGATCACGTACCCGCCCCGAGGATAGACTGGAACCGTAGGTCAGCTGACAGATCGGAGGAGGTCGATGTGGAGCAGCGGAGCTTAGGCAGTCAGGGGTTGGTGGTCACCGCGCTGGGACTGGGATGCATGGGCATGTCAGAGTTCTACGGCCCGACCAACGATGAGGAATCGATCGCCACCATCCATCGGGCGCTGGACCTCGGGATTGCCTTTCTCGATACCGCTGACATGTACGGTCCCTTCCACAACGAGCGACTGGTGGGCCGGGCGATAGTGGGCCGTCGCGACCAGGTGGTTGTGGCGACCAAATTCGGCAATCAGCGCCGCGAGGACGGCTCCTGGGTCGGAATCAACGGACGCCCCGAGTACGTGCGCGAAGCCTGCGAGGCTTCTTTGACGCGCCTCGAGGTCGAGCACATCGACCTTTACTACCAGCATCGTGTCGACATCAACGTGCCCATCGAGGAAACCGTCGGCGCCATGGCCGAACTGGTTGACCAGGGCAAGGTTCGTTATCTGGGCCTCTCGGAAGCGGCGGCGGCGACAGTCCGGCGCGCCCACGCAATTCACCCGATCAGTGCGCTCCAGACCGAGTTCTCCCTGTTCAGCCGCGAGCCAGAATCGGAGCTGCTGCCCACCCTTCGGGAGCTGGGAGTGGGATTCGTCGCCTATAGCCCGCTGGGCAGGGGTCTTCTAGCAGCCACTCCCGCTTCCTTAGCGCAGCTCGGGACGGGCGATTTCCGGACGGAGCGCTATCCGCGCTTCATGGGGGAGAACCGGGAACAGAACCTGAAGTTGGCTGGCCGGGTCCGCGAGATCGCCGAGGCCAAGGGCGCCACCCCTGCCCAGCTCGCGCTGGCCTGGGTCCTCCACCAGGGTCAGGACATCGTTCCCATCCCGGGCACCAAGCGAGTTCGCTTCCTGGAGGAGAACGTAGCCGCAGTGGAGTTGCAACTCGACGCAGCAACCCTGGAGGAGTTGGACGAGGCTCTCCCCGCGGGAGCTGTCCAGGGTGATCGCTACTCCGACATGACTCGCGTCAACCTCTAGGTCCAGGCAAGGGCTCAGTCCGTGCCCAAGTCGGATGGGCCGATGGCCGTGACCCACCGGTTGGGGCCGAGACCCACTGCCCGGGCCAGCTCCACACTCCGCGCGCTGGCGGCCAACCACAATCGCCGTCGCGGATCATCCCCCGCCACAAGATGAGGTATACAATGCCTTTGCGACCCCTATATTCGGGGGCGCGGCGATGTGCGAACTGGAGCATCCTTGCGCTGTCCATACTGCAATCACAACGACCTGCGGGTGGTGGACTCCCGGGACTCGGAGACCGGTGAGGCGATCAGGCGGCGGCGGGCCTGCAACAGCTGCGGAAAGCGCTTCACCACCTATGAGCGGATCGAGTCGATCCCCTTCTACATCATGAAGAAGGACGGGCGGCGTGAGGACTTCGACCGCGCCAAGCTCTTCCAGGGACTGATGAACGCCTGCAAGAAGCGAGATATCTCCCCCACCGTGATCTCCCAGATGGTCGAGGAGATCGAAGCCGAACTGCGGGGTCGGGGGCAGTCCGAGCTGCCTAGTGTCGAGGTCGGAGAGCTGGTGATGGAGCACCTGCGCAAGCTCGATGACGTCGCCTACGTGCGCTTCGCTTCCGTCTACCGATCGTTCCGGGACGTGTCCGAGGTCAGGAACGAGATCGACCATCTCCTTTCGGCCGCTCCTGAAGGAGCACCGCCCAAGCGGTCCCGGAAGCTGCAGCCGCGCTGATCCAAGGATCCCTGGAGGAACGGCTGGCGGCAGTGCTCGCGGAGGTCAGCCAGGCTGAGCGTCAGTCGGGGCGGCCAGTGGGCAGCGTCACCTTGCTGCCGGTGACCAAAGGACAGCTGCCCGAGGTCGCCCAGGAAGCCGCTCGGCTCGGGCTGACTAGGCTCGGGGAGAACTACGTACAAGAGTGCGCCGCTAAGTCGCGCCTGCTTCAGGAGTCAGGAGCGGCGGCCGTGCAGTGGCACTTGCTGGGACACCTGCAACGCAACAAGGTCAAGCGCGCTGCCCAGCTCTTCCAACTGGTCGAGAGCGTGGACAGCGCGGCGGTGGCCGAGTTGCTCTCCCGAGCCAGGGAGAACCAACCGAGGTTGAAGGTGCTTTGCGAGGTCGACTTCACCAGGCTCCCCAACCGAAGCGGCTTCGTGGCGGGCCAGTTGGAGCAGGAGTTCCCGCGACTCCTGGAGCTGGAGGGGATCGAGGTGGAAGGTCTCATGACCGTGGCGGATCCCCTTCAGCCCGAGCGGGCCTTCTCTGACTGTCGCGAGCTCTTGGACCGGTTGTGTGGGGCAAGCGGACGACAGCTGACGACACTGAGCATGGGCATGAGCGGAGACTTCCAGGCCGCGATCGAAGCGGGAAGTACCGAGGTCCGGATCGGTAGCCTGCTCTTCGGAACCCGGCCGTCTCCTTCAGGCTGAGCCGGGTCAGCGCACCAACACGGTGAGCTGCTGCAGGCCGTTGGCCCCGTTGGGGTAGGTCTGACCCTGACCGGGCTGTTGGTAGTTACCGCGACCGTCTCTGGCGCGCAGCTGCAGGGTGTAGAAGCCGGACGGCGGCCGCCAGGGGAAGCTCCAAAGCGTCCAGGTGTAAGGAGACAGGGGGACCCTTAGGTCCGCCTTGGACCAGTTCCTGCTGCCGTCCACACTGATCTCCACTCGGGAGATGCCTCTAGTCCCGGCATATGCGACGCCGGTGAGCAGGTAGCTCCGACCAGCACTAAGCGAGCTGTTCCCGGCAGGGAAGTCGAACCGGGAGAAGATCCGCGGGTAGGCTCCGGCATTCCAGCCCTGCTGCTCCCAGTAGCCCAGATAGGGCTCCGGGGAGAAGCGAATGCTGGTGAGCCACTTGGGGTTCTTCATGCCGTAGTGGTCGACCACCAGGACCCGGGCCGGAAATCCGTGCTGGGCGGTCAGCGGGGCTCCGTTGAGCCGATCCGCGAGCAAAGTGGTCGGGGCCATCACCTGATCCAATTCCAGGCTCTCGCTGTAGCCATCGGCACAGCCGAACAGGACCTGCTTGGTACCCGCCGGTATCCCGGCGCGCTGCAACAGACGGCTCAACTGAACCCCCCGCCAGATTCCGGTGCTGATCAGGGTGCCCCCTACCGGGTTGGAGATGCACTCCAGGGTCTGGGTCTGAGTGAGATGCGGCTCGGCGAGTAGCTCCGGATAGGTCAGGGCGTACGGATGGAGGCCGCCGACCTGAAGCCGCCAGCTGTTGGCGTCGACCGACGGTGGTCCGAAGAGGTCCTTGGAGACGACGTAGAAATCGGAGGTCGGGGTGAGCCCGGTGGGCAGCTCGTCGCCGGGGCCGCCCGGTGCCCGACCCAGGTCGAGTCGGGGCACTGGCGGCGAGCTCGCGGTTAGCACGTTGAACCCGAGATAGCCCAGGCTGACGGCGGCGAGCACGCCCCCGGCACCCGCCAGGAAGGTGCGCCGGGGCAGGGTGCCGTCGGTCGAGCGGCCAAGCCGCCCCGGTTGGCTCCCGCCCCGCTGAGGCAGCCCCAGCAGCAGCTCCACAAGTCCGGTGAGCAGAAGCCAGTCCACCAGGGCCACCGGGGTCGCGGAGACGGCGAGCGAACCCTCGCCCAGAGCGACCAGCGGCAGGGTTAGCACCCAGAGCACGAACGCCGGCACGACCCAGCGAAGGAGAGCTCGACCGCGCCGGACCGCGGGCGCTGCCGGGTAGGGGGCGACCGCCATCCAGCTCCAGCCGGCCAGCCAGCGGCCCAGGAGTGCGCCGATCACCAGGATGAAGACCGAGGTGCCCAGCAGCAGGAGGGGACGGCCCCTTTCCTGGAGGGTGTCGATCAGGGTGCCGAAAAGGCTTCCCGGCATCAGCAGCGCGACGCCGTTTCCTATCACCTCGCTCAGAGATGGCAGCCCGGTGGTGACCCTGACCAGCAGGGTCACCACCAGGGTTAGGCCAGCCGCACAAACCCCGAGCAGGGCGCCGTTGGGCTGCCGAGAAACCTTCACGGTTTCAGAGGACGCTCCAGAGGCTGGAGCGTCACGGTTCACGGTTGTAGGTTCTGGCGCAGGAACTCCAGCGAGCGCTGCCAGGAGAGCTTGTCCGCGTCCGAGTCGTAGACCTCCGGGCGCTCCTGGTTGGCGAAGGCATGCTGACCTCCCGGATATGTGTGAAAGGTGTGCGACACCTGGGCAGCGTCCAGTCCCTGGTTCAGCTTGCCGACCGCGTCCGCAGAGGCGAAATCGTCGTGGTCGCCGAAGTGACCCAGGATGGCGCCTGCGATCTTGCTGAGGTCGGTGTCAGGGCTGGGCACCCCGTAGAAACAGACCACGGCCCGGACCTTGTCATGACTGGCGGCGAGGGAGATGGCCAGTCCGCCACCCATGCAATAGCCGACTGTGCCCACGTAATCGCCCTTGGCCTCACCTGAGCTGAGCAGGTAGTCGACCGCCCCCCGCAGCTCCTGGGCGGCCCGGGCCTCGTCGAGCGCCATCATCACCTTGCCAGCCTCGTCGGGCTCGTGGAAGCCGACCACTCGCCCGTGGTAGAGATCGGGGACCAAGGCGGCGAACCCGGCCTCAGCCAGCCGGTCCGCGGTGCGCTTGATCTGGTCGTTCAGTCCCCACCACTCCTGGATCACGACGAGGCCTGGTCCGGGACCCCCCGCCGGGACACTCAGGTACCCCGTCGCCGTGCTGCCGTTGCTGGGGAATTCGACCATCCGACCCGCCATCACGCTTCCCTCCGTGTTCGCGATTCCCTGGGCCCGGGAGCCCCACCACCCAACAATAGTCAGATCCCGCTAGCAGGCAAACCCCCACGAGCTGAGCTCTGCGCGGGGCGCAGGTCTCGCAACAGCAGCCTTGGCTTCCGGCGGCCCCGCCAGGAGTCGACCTCCAGCTCAAATAGCGCGTCGACCTGCCGCCCGACCGGGAGGTGGGATTTCAGATGGGGCCGGCTGAAACTTATGGCCTCGGCGCTGCCGGTCGGGTCCGAGAGGATCACCTTCAGGTGGTCGCCGCTCTTCCCCAGCGGTTCAGTACGGACCACGGTCAGGTCGCTGGCGCAGAGCAGCACCGAGGGGTTTCCTGTACCGCAAGGCTGGAGCAGGAGAAGCTCCTCGGCGAGGCCCAGCCCACACTCCCGCAACCCCACCTCAGCATCGACCCGGAAGGCCCTCAGCGGCCGGCGATCTCCTAGCTGCACCCGGACTGCCTGAGCCAAGTTCACCGCAAACTCAGCTGCGCCGGCCGTCGCTGGCGCCAGGCTGAAGCCACCTGCGCCGAGGTGGCCCCCGTAGCTGAGGAGGTTTCCCGAGCATTGCCGCAGTGCCTCCACCACATTCAGTCCGGGTACCCCCCGAGCGGATCCGCGCCATATCTCCCCCGTTTGGCTGTAGACGAGTGCGGGGCGGCCGTACTCCTCGGCTAGCCGACCCGCCACCAGGCCGACCACCCCCGGAGCTATCTCGGGCGAACCGAGCACGATCACCGGGAGCTCGTCGGGCAGCTCCTCGACCGCTGCTCGGGCCCAAACGAGCGCCAGCGCCAACGATGACCGTCGCGCCTGATTGAGTGCTTCCAGCTTGGCCGCCGACGCCCTGGCGTCCTCGAGGTCGTGAGCGAGGCAGCAGCGAAGCGCCACCGAGGCGTCATCCATCCGTCCGGCGGCATTGATCCTGGGAGCGAGCGCGAATCCTAGATCTCCGCTGGTCGGGGCGCCGTCGACCCCGGCGATCTTTGCCAGCTGAGCCAGCCCCGATGGAGCCTGCTCGACCCAGGCCCTGAGCCCCTGGCGAACCAGCCAACGGTTCTCGTCCTGGAGGGGCATCATGTCGGCCACCGTGCCCAGCGCCACCAGCGGAAGCTGAGCCTCAGCGGTTCCTTGGGGAAGTAGCTGGGCCGCCTCCAAGGCGCACACCAACTTGTACGCGACCCCGACTCCGGCCAGCCCCTTGAAGGGGTAGCGGTCGTCAGGCCGCTGCGGATTGACCAGCGCGTCGGCCGGCGCCAGTTCGACGATTCCGGTGCCGGCCTCGCTGCGGGGCAGATGGTGGTCGGTGATGATCAGCCGAAGCCCGTCCGGGCGATCACGGACAACCTCCACGGCGGTCGTTCCACAGTCGACGGTGATGACCAGTGACGCGCCCTGTCGCCGAAGCTCCACCAGCGCGTCGGCGTTGACTCCGTACCCCTCGCTCTCCCGCTGGGGAATGTAGGCGAGGGGGTCATGTCCGGCCGCTCGCAACGCCCGCACCAAGAGGGCACAGGCCGTGACTCCGTCGGCGTCGTAGTCGCCATAGACGGCGATCAGCTCATCGCCGTCCAGCGCCAGCCTAACCAGCTCGACCGCCCGATCCATGTCGGAGAGCAGCAAGGGGTCGTACTCCTCGCCGGGAGCTTCAGCGGCGACCCGGGCCAGCGCGGCTGTGCTGCCCCGGGTGCGGTTCACCCGCTCGAACGCGGACTCGCTCCCATCTCCTGCCTGTTCCGGCATCGACCACTCCCGGAGGGCACGCTTCATCTCAGGCTGGCGAGCGGCGGACGGGTCGCCGGAAGGGAAGGAACAACGGACTTCGATTCTAGTCGGCGCACCCGAGTTGGCCCCACAGAGGACACTTGACGCTGTGAGTCCTCGCCAGGCGCGTACCCCGCTGACCGAGGACGAGGTGCGAGCCAAGGCGGAGCGGCGCTACCGGAGCGTCCAGGTCTCCACTTTCTGCCTGCATGCCATGGCCTGGATCCTGGCGACGTTCTACGCCACCGATTACCTCCCCGCGCTCTTTGTCCGCTTAGCTGTTGGGCTGGACCAGGCCACCGTGCTCCAATACGTCGCCGGCTACCTCATCCTGGGCGTGATCTGTGTGCTCCTGGCGATCAGCTTCGGATGCTTCTACGGTCCCCGGATCCGCAAGAGTCGCTACTCCTGGCGCTGGTATGTCTTCCCGGTGGTCCTGGCCCTGGTGCTGATCCCCGCGCAAGGCTCCAACGAATTGCTGACCAGGGCCATCGAGGCAGTCTGCCTGGTGCCGGGAATCGTCCTCGGAGTTGGCGTCAGCCAGCCGTGGCGGAGGTGGCGACGCCGACCGGCACGAGGTCGCGTGGCCGCGCCGTGATCGGTCGGTAGAGGGTGTCCCGCTCCCGGGGGGTGCGGCCAGCCCCCCGGATCGCGGCTTCAATCTCGGCGGGGTCGAGATTCTGGCCGTGGTCAGCACCGCTCATCCGGGTGATCGACTCCTCCATAAGGGTCCCCCCGAAATCGTTGGCACCCCAGCGCAGCGACTCCGCCACTCCCTGGGGTCCGAGCTTGACCCAGCTGGTCTGGATGTTGGGGATGTCGCTGCCGAAATAGAGCCGGCAGAAGGCGGTGAATCGCAGCGAATCCTCCAGCGTCAGCGGCTGGCGGATGCCGAAGTACTTGCCCAGGGTGTTGTGCTGGACCTGGAACGGCAACAGAACAAACTCGCTGATTCCCCCAGTCTCCCGCTGCAGGTTTCGGATCACCTCCAGGTGCTGCAGTCGGTGCCACGGTGACTCGATGTGGCCGTACATGATGGTCGAGGTGGTGGGGATCCCCACCTTGTGAGCGGTCCTCACGATATCCACCCATTCCTGGCTGGTCAGCTTCTCCGGGCAGAGGATTCGACGGACCTCCTCGACCAGGATCTCGGCGGCGGTGCCGGGCATTGTCACCAGGCCGGCGTCCTTCAACTGTCGAAGCACATCCTCCACGGTCCGCCCCGATTCCTGGGATATGTAGCGGATCTCCTCCGGGGAGAGCGCGTGCAGATGCAGGGTGGGCCAGCGCTCCTTGATCTCCCGGAAGAGGGCGTCGTAGAACTCGACGTTCAGCTCCGGGGTGAGCCCGGACTGCATGCAGATTTCGGTGGCCCCGCGTTCGACCGCATCTTGAATCTTGGCGAAGACCGTGTCGTGGTCGTGGAAGTACGCCCCCTTGGCGTTGATCGAGCTGCGCCGGAAACCGCAGAAGGAGCAGCTCCCCACGCAGACGTTGCTGATGTTGACGTTGCGGTTGATGACGTAGGTGACCGTGTCTCCGACCAGTTCCTGGCGGAGCTTGTCGGCGGCGGGTTGGAGATCCCCGAGCGTCTCCTGGTAGACCGGCAGCCGCTCCTGCAGGTGGTAGCCGAGGGTCTTGGCCTTGGCAGCCAGCTCCCCTTCGCTCGGCCAGTCGAAGGCGGGGCTGACCGAGTCACCGTCGAGCGAGATACCGCCTAGGTCGGTGGCTCCGGCCTGAACCAGTGACGGCCAGTTCTCGAAGTTGAGGTTGGGCGGGACCTGGACCGCGATGTCGCCAGGGAGGATCGCCCGGGCCAGCTCCACCGCCGCCCGCACCGTCTCCTCGTCTGGGGCCGCTTGGTCAGCCATCGGGGTGCTGGCTTTGGGGATGAAGTTCTGGACTATCACCTCTTGGATGTGGTGGTGCCGAAGGTGGCAGTCTCGGATCAGCTCCAGGGCACGGCGCCGGTCCGCCTCCGTCTCCCCGATCCCGACCAGGATGCCGGTGGTGAAGGGGATGCCCAGCTCCCCGGCAGCCTCCAGGTGGGCTAGTCGTTCCTGGTAGCGCTTACCCCCGCCCATAGCGTGGGCGCGGATCTGGTCCGTGCCAGTTTCGAGCATCAGGCCCATGGAGACGTTCCAGGGCTGGAGGCGGGCCAGGCTCTGCCGCGAGAGCAGGCCCACGTTACTGTGAGGGAGAAGGCCGCGCTGCATCGCCCTCCGACAGATCTCCTCGACCAGGTCGACGAAGGCGTCCTCGTCGGCCAGCCCCAGGTCGGGCAGCCGCCAGGGCTGCTCTCCGGCCATGATCAGGATCTCGCGGCAGTGCAGCCGACTGGCCTCTTCCAGGTGGTGCTCCACCTCGGCCCAGCTGATCAGCCCCCCCTCATCCTGGCGGTACTCGCAGTAGCCACAGCGCCTGAAGCAACGGTACGTGACGTCTACCGTGTAGCTGCGGCTGAAGGTCAGGTAATCGGCGTGGTACTCCGGCTGGTGGCGGGTAGCGACGCCAGGCTGAACAGGGACGATCGCCTCGTAGGCCATGGTTCGATTATGAGACTCGACCGGGACCGAGATCTCAGACTCGGATCGGCACCAGCAGGTTGGGGAATGTGACCCCGTACTTCTCCACGTAGGTATCCAGCGCCAACAGCATCTGTTGCTGGAACGCCAGCCGCTCGACCAGGTCGGATGGCGAGGCCCGGTTGGACTCGCCAGACAGATGACGTTGGATCCAGGGCGGGATGGTCGAGACCAGATGGGTGGTGCCACCGGTCAGGATGACTGTCTCGGGGCGGCTGTCCTCCACTCTCAGCCCAACCCGCAGGAGAATCCCGGTGCGGTTGGCGAGCGCCCAGATCCGCTCCCAATGGCCGGCCTCCTGGCGGAGCCGATCGGGGCGGGTGTAGCGGATGGCGGGGTCGTTGATGATGCTCATGTCGGAGTCGCCCCAGCGCACCAATCTCTCAACCACCGGTTCGTCGAGGTCGCGAGACACCCACATCACCAGCGAGGCACAGCGGTTATCTAGGTCGGGTGGGAGCACCTGAGTACCCTGACTCATGGCCATCGTGAGTACCTCGACGATGCTGGCGTGGCGCAGGCAGTAGGCCCGTCCAGCGACCACCTTCAGGTGCTCGCGGCAGGCGACCCAGGAACAGTCCACGGCTCGGCGATCGCGGTACAGGCAGCGATAAGCTTCCTGGGTTTCGCAACCCGCCTGGTCGCACCCACCGCCCTCAGCTTCGCCGTACCGGGCAGGGGCCTCCTCCTCCACCTCTGGCCTGGACCGATTGGGCATACTTCAGCGCCTCCCTGGGCGAAAGGTCTGCGGCTGGACTACCGCTGGCGGCGGTGTTGCGACCAGCCATCGCACTCGCAGTGCCAACTTGGGCCGAAGATAGCAGAGGAACTGGAGCTGGGCAAGGGATTTCCGCCAAGATTCAGTGGTTGTGACAGCTCCGTCAGCGAACTGGGTCAGGGAAGCAGGCGGTAGGCGGGAATGGTCATGAACGGAACGAACTCCCGGGCCAGCGCCACCTCAGTGAAGAGCTCCCCTGCTTCCCGGTAGCCTTCGCCCAGCTCGGCCATCACTTCGGCCTTGATTTCAAGCACCTGCTCGCGCGGAATCCTGTTGTGGTGAACCCATTGCCAGATCTGGGACCGGGAGATCTCTGCGGTAGCCGCGTCCTCCATCAGGTTGTTGATGGCGGCCGCTCCCACCCCCCCGAGCCAGGAGCCGAGGTACTGGATTCCCACCGAGACATTGAGCCTGACTCCGGCGTCGGTGATCTCGCCCGGGGTGGCGGCCACGTCCAGCAGCTGGCTCGCTGTCACCTCGACCTCGTCGCGCCGGCGGTCGACCTGGTGGGGCCGATCGCCCAGGACCTCGTCGAAGACTTCGCGAGCCACCGAGACCAGGTCAGGGTGGGCGACCCAGGTGCCGTCGAAGCCGTCTTCGACCTCCCGAAGCTTGTCCTCGCGCACCCGCTCCAGGGCCAGCTGGTTGAGGGCAGCGTCCCGGCGACTGGGGACGAAGGCAGCCATCCCGCCGATGGCATGGGCCTGCCGCCGATGACAGGTCTTGACCAAGAGTTCGGTGTAAGCCCTCATGAACGGGACCGTCATCACCACCGAGCCCCGGTCGGGAAGGATGAACCGGGGATCGTCCCGAAACTTCTTGATGATCGAGAACATGTAGTCCCAACGGCCTGCGTTCAATCCGGTTGAACGTTCGCGGAGCTCGTAGAGGATTTCTTCCATTTCAAAGGCCGCGAGCACCGTCTCGATCAACACCGTGGCCCGGATGGCGCCACGCGCAATTCCCAGGTGATCCTCGGCGACCCGGCAGGCCTCATTCCACAACCGAGCCTCCAGATGACTCTCTAACTTGGGCAGATAGAGATAGGGCCCGGAGCCGCGCTCCAGCAGCCGATTGCCACAGTGGTAGACGAATAGGCCGAAATCGAAGAGGCTCGCTGAAACGGGCTCGCCGTCGACCAGCAGGTGCTTCTCGGGGAGGTGCCAGCCCCGCGGCCTCACGACCAGGGTCGCCGTCTTCGGATTCAGCTGGTAGCTCTTCCCGCCTGTCTCCAAGGAGATGGTCCGCTCCACGGCGTCGATCAGGTTGCCCTGGCCCTCCAGGCAGTTTGCCCAGGTGGGCGAATTGGCGTCCTCGAAGTCAGCCATGAAGACGCTGGCCCCCGAATTCAGGGCGTTGATCATCATCTTCCGCTCCACCGGGCCGGTGATCTCGACCCGGCGATCGGCGAGGTCAGGGGGCGGCGGGGCGACCGTCCACTTGAGATCCTCTCGTACAGACCTTGTCTCCGACAGGAAGTCGGGTAGCTGACCCTGGTCCAGCTGGGCCTGCCTCACTACCCGCGCCTCCAGCAGTTCGGCGCGGGTGGGTCCGAGCTCCCGCTGTAGCCGCGCGAGCAGGGCCAGGGCGGCAGGGGTGAGCACCCGCCCACCGGCCGCTCCCCCCTGCTCGAGAACCTCGACCCCAGCCAGGGCGTCAGCGGAGTCGGTCACGCGGCTGGCGTCGTTTCGAACTGGGCCTCCTCCGTCGATCCCTGAAGGGCCAAGGTGGCACTCTCGCCCCCGGTGACCGTCTCCAGCACCGAGTCGAAGTACCCCGCCCCGACCTCAGATTGATGCCGGGTCGAGGTGTAGCCCTTCTGCTCCAGCTCGAACTCGCGCTGCTGAAGCCTCACGTAGGCGCTCATACCTTCTTCGGCATACCCCTTGGCCAGCTCGAACATCGAGCTGTTGGCCACGTGGAACCCGGCCAGGGTCACGAACTGGAACCGGTAGCCGAGCTCCCCCAACCGCCACTGGAAGTTGGCGACCTCGGCATCGCTCAGGTGCTTCTTCCAGTTGAAAGATGGCGAGCAGTTGTAGGCCAGGATCTTTCCCGGGAACTTGCCGTGTATTGACTCTGCGAACTGGGCCGCCTCTTCGATGTTGGGGGTGGACGTCTCGAACCACAGGGCGTCGACAAAGGGGGCGAAGGCGAGGCCGCGGGCGATAACCGGCTCGATACCCGGGCGGACCCGGTAGAAGCCTTCCGAGGTGCGCTCACCGGCCAGGAATGGCTGGTCCCGAGGATCGATGTCGCTGGTCAGCAAGGTGGCGCTCAGGGCGTCGGTCCTCGCCACCAGCAGGGTCGGCACGTCGAGCACATCACTAGCCAGCCGGGCGGCGACCAGAGTGCGCTCGAACTGACTGGTCGGTACCAACACCTTGCCGCCGAGGTGGCCGCACTTCTTCTCTGAGGCCAGCTGGTCTTCGAAGTGAACTCCTGAGACCCCGTTCTCGATCATCGACTTCATCAGTTCGAAGGCGTGCAAGGGACCGCCGAACCCAGCCTCGGCGTCGGCCACGATGGGGACCACCCAGTCGCCATCGTGATGGCCTTCGGCCCAGGCGATCTGGTCGGCCCGGAGCATGGCGTTGTTGAGCCGGCGGGCCAGCGCCGGAGCGCTGTTGGCCGGATAGAGGCTCTGGTCTGGATAGGTCTCGCCGGAGAGATTGGCATCCGCCGCAACCTGCCATCCGGAGAGGTAGATCGCCTTCAGGCCGGCCTTCACCATCTGGACGGCCTGCTGGCCGGTCAGAGCGCCCAGAGCGGGCACGTAGCCGGAGTCGCTCAGCATGTCGTACAGCCGTTCGGCACCCCGGCGGGCCAGGGTGTGTTCGACGTGAATCGAGCCCCGGAGCCGGATCACCTCCTCGGCCGAATACGGCCTGGAGATATCCCGCCAGCGGTCGCCCTCCCAGCTGGCCTGCAGCTGCTTCGCAGCGACGGGTTCCTTGCCGTTCGCGTGACCCGGGGTGGCTGTCATGGGATATTCCCTCCTAACAGGGTGCGCTCGGAATAACGCGAAGTGGGGTGATCCATTTCAGTGAGACCGCCGGCGGTCGAGCTGTGGCAGCTCCGCTATCAGCCCGGCGGTAGAGAACGAGCGGGGCAGCTCCCCTCGGCTCGTAATAGCTGAACCTTCGCCCATCGCAAGATCCTAGGGGGGAAGTACAAACCTGTCAAGAACCGGTGATCCGCTTGTTGTAGCTCAGCGAAAGTGACCGCAGCCAACAGTTCAGGGAATTTGTCATGGTCACGTCCCTAGGATTGGTGTAAGTAGCGGGCCGCGAAGGCGCCCGCCGCGGTGGGCACGAAAAAGGCCACCGTGCAACCAGACCCTTGCAAGACCAGGAGAACACGATGACCCCCACCAGCATGCCACTGGAACCGCTTCTTGGCTACGTCTCGAACTCGGACCGGGACACCCCGCGGGAGATCCTGGAGCACACGCTGCAGGCCTTGATCGAGGCGGAGGCGGCGGCAGCGGTGGGGGCCCAGCCCCACGAGCGAACGGAGAGCCGGGTGGGTCACCGCAACGGACACCGACCCCGAACGGTGGACACCAGGGTGGGCCGGCTGGAGCTGGAGATCCCCAAGCTGCGCCAAGGGAGTTTCCTGCCCAGTCTGCTGGAGCCCCGGCGGCGGATTGAGCGGGCGCTGTGGGTGGTGATCCAGGAGGCTTGGGTGCATGGGGGTGAGCATCCGCAAGGTGGACGACCTGGTGGCGGCGATGGGCGGCTGCCATGTCTCCAAGAGCGAGGTGAGCCGGATCTGCAGTGAGCTGGACCAAGAGCTGGCGCTGTTCCGGGACCGGCCGCTGGACGACGCCGGCTACACGTACGTCTGGTTCGACGCGACGTACGAGAAGGTGCGCCAGGGCGGGCGGATTGTGAGCCAGGCAGTGGTGGTGGCGATGGGGGTGAGGGAGACTGGGGAGAAGTGCGTTCTGGGCGTGGCGGTGGGGGCCAGCGCGACCGAGGCCTTCTGGCTGGAGTTCTGCCGCTCTTTGGTGGCGCGAGGTCTGCATGGTGTGCTGCTGGTGATCTCCGACGCCCACGAGGGACTGCGGAGCGCGCTGGCCCAGTGCTTCCAAGGCGCCAGCTGGCTGCGTTGCACGGTGCATTTCCTGCGCAACGTCGTGGCCGCCTGCTCCCGCCTGGACGCCCCGGCGGTGGTGCACTGGTGAAGACGGTGTTTGCCCAGCCCAGCCAGCAGGCGGCAAGCCAGGCAATCTCCCAGGCGCTGGAGTTGCTGGAGCCGAGGTACCCCAAGGTGGCAAAGCTGCTGCGGGACGCTGAGCAGGACTTCCTCTCCTACCTGGTGTTTCCCCCTGAGCACTGGCGCTCCATCCGTTCCACCAATGCCTTGGAGCGGGTGAACGCCGAGATTGACCGCCGGGCCAAAGTGGTGGGCATCTTCCCCAACAGCGCTTCCCTGCTGCGGCTATCCACTGCGGTTCTCCAAGAGCAACACGACGAGTGGCAGGACGGACGCTGCCACTTCTCCCAACAGTCCATGGCGAGGGTGGACCCCGACAACCAGGACCGCCTCACGAATCCCCTGACTGCGGGCTTAGCGGCCTGATGAATCTGTCCCTGAGTTCCGTCCGCTTTTACACCACTCCGTGGGACTTGACTGCGATGAAAGCCCACCTCGCCAATTCACCACCTCCAACCATGGCCGGCCGGGTCTCCCAAGCCATGAGCTTCTTCGCTGCCACCACCCCCGAGCAGATGCTCCACACCGCCGCCCCCTGGAAAGCCCGCTGGCTGCCACGGCATTACGGACAAGACTTATGCAGAGCTGCTTAGGCAGAAGGCGTGTTGCCATCGGGTAGTGAGCGGTCGCAGGCTAACTATCGATCCTCACCCATTTGGTCCCTCTCCCGACGCCGCTCGGCTTCACGCAGCCTTGCTCCTTCAGTTCGCGGAGCACGAGGCGGACGGTCTGATCGCTCACTCCCGGGATAGCCCGCCTGACGTCCGCCATCTCGAACACGGGGCCAGCGTGGTTTAGCACGTAGTTCCGCACTCGGTCTTGCTTGCTGACGCCCGAGCGGCGGTCGGTGGCGCGCGCGGCGAATAATTCGTAGGCGTCCGCTAGCACGTCGACGAAGAACCCGAGCCACGGCCAGGGGTCGTGAGTACCGTCGTGCCACCCGACTGTCGAAGCGGCGAGCGCCTCGTAGTAGGCGTCGCGTCGTTCGTAAAGGAGCCCCTCCAGGGAGACGTAACGCCCGACGCCGTAGCCGACCTGAGAAAGAAGACGTGTGCTGAGCAGCCGCGCGAGCCTTCCGTTGCCGTCCGCGAACGGGTGAATCGTGAGGAAGTCGAGAGCAAACAGGCCGACGAGAAGAGCATGGTGGTGGTGTCCGCCGTGTTGCTCGGCGCGGTATCGGTCAGCGAGCTCAGCGATGTAGGCGGGGGCATCTTGGTGCGAGACGGGGGTGAACCGAACGCTTTGCGTACCGTCGGCGTGTCGATCCACAACCAGGTTGTCGGCGGTCTTGAGTTGCCCCCCTCCACCCCCCGTACGGACGAAGAGCAGTCGGTGTAGGTGGAGCACAAGACCAACCGAGAGATCCCCAGGATCATCCTGGAACAGGTAGTCGAGAGCGTCGCGGTACCCAGCCAACTCCTTTTCGCTACGCACTCGAAGCCGCTGGTCGGCACCCCGCACGATCCGCTCAGCTCGTGCCTGTTCGACCACGATCCCCTCGATGGCCGAGGAGGCGATCACCGATTCAACCCGGGCGGATTCGGCGAGCTCTTTCAATAAGCCCGGGAGCTGGTCGGCATAGAGGGCCTCCGAGCCGCGACCAGCATCGACGGTGCTCAGGCGCGCCACGACGCCGCCTGGGACGGCGCCGATGCTGGAGTCGAGGTCGGCGAAGCTGCGCATCTGCCAATCTTCCGCTAAAGCTGCTAATTCCGGTCTAGATTAGCTAGTTTATCGCTTTCTGACGAGGAGAGCCGAACACGCCGGCGAGACTGATGCCTTCCGCAGCGCAGACTGCGGTCTCCTGGCCGGAAGTGGACGACCGGGACGAGGCGCTGCTAATGGCTGGCTCGTCAAGGATTGGTTCCACGAGGTGAACCGCATGACCGTTAAGGCCGGCGATTGGGTACGCCGGATTGTGGGCATCTGGGACGAGTCGACGGACCCCGCCTGGAACTCTGGACGGTTGCCCGAACTGGAGAAGAGGTCGTCCCTGTCTCGTACGCGTCGGTAGGGGAACACCGGGTCCACGCCCAACTAGGCGGCGAGGGTGCGACTAGGCAGACGCTCGTGTCCCCTTGCCCTGACCAGCTTGATAGCGGCGACGACCATCTGGTCCCGTGAGATTGCCCCTCAGGGAAAGCGATTCTCGGACGCCAAGGTGTTCTCTTGGGCGGGGTTGGAGTGGTCGTCTGTTCCTTGTTCCTCCCCTACAGCTACGGCCAGCCGGCGACGGGTAGGTTGCCCAGGCCGAGCTTTGCGCTCATTCTCCCGAGGCTTCTGGCCAGCGACACGGCCATCGGTCTCGCGGTAGTGCTTCAAGCGCTGTCCCGTCGACCTCCTCGGAATTATTAGACGACTGATCGGCGCCGTGACGCTCCGCCGCGGGCCAGACTCCCCGCCGACCACACTTCGGTCGGGCTGTCGATCGACGTGGAAGCCAGGCTGCTCCGCGGGGGTGGCTGAGGATACCGGCTGCTCCCTCTGAAGGGATAGTTGCGCCAGCGCGACCAAGAAATCCAGCGGTCCTCGATCAAGGGCGCTTCACTGCTCGGGTGCGGCGTCGGGGCCGAGCAGCACCGAGGCCGCCGCGCGCGACAACGCTAATCGACCCGTCGGGCTCCAGTTCCACTCGGGTTGTCTCCGAGACGTCTTGCACCCCATGCTCGCGCAGTGCTTCCTCGGCATCCTGCTGGTCCAGTCCCTGGCTGCTCAACGCGCCCGGATTCCAATGCCCGCTGGACGCGAGGACGGTCGCCGGCGGCTGCAACAATCCGCGGATGAAAGGACTGCGCAGACGTCCCTGACCCACTGTCCAGTTGACGGTCAGCAGCGTTCCAATGATGAGCAGCCCACCCACCAGGGAACTGTCGGGACCGGTCATTGCTGGCTGCACCGCGTTGGCGACCAGCAGCACCAGCACCAAGTCGAAGATGGTCATCTGCCCAAGTTCACGTTTGCCAAAGATTCGCAGTCCGACCACCATGACCAGGTAAATGCTCACGCAGCGAACGACGATGTCCCAGGGGGCGATGGCGAGGTGGGTCAAGTCCAAGGCAGCTCTCCGGTGGGGAGTGGCGGCACAAGCCGGCCGAGCACAGTTGTGTCGACCAGTTGATGATCACCGCCCAAGCCCACCGGATGCGCGTAAGAGACCCAGGCGGATACCGCTAGGTAGTTAGACCCGGCACCGGACTCACAGCCCGAGGTGGCGCAGCAGGGACTGGACCTCGGAGAGAAGCTGGGGTACTGGCGCTGGTAGCTGAAGCGGGGTTGGGGTCGGTGCGGGCTCCGTGCCGGGGATGGGAAGGGACGGAGTCGGCACGGCGGGAGCCGGCACGTCCAGGCTTGGCGCAGATGCGCTCTCCGCGGAGTCGGCCTGAGCTGACTGGATCGGTGGCGCGGCGACAGGGGCCCGCACCGGCAGGTTCGGGACGAGCGCCTTATGCGTGGACGCCATGGGGGGAGTGGACTGGGAGGGCTGGGAGACGCTGGCTGGGGCCTTGGTGACCGTGCGGACCTCTGCTGGGTGGCTGATACCGGCGACCAGAATGGCGCCAGCCGCCCCGGCCGCCGCGGTCGAGCCGCCCAGCTCCGGCAGTGCCCGACTGAATATTCCGAACGCCTGGGAGACCAGCGGCACCTGGCAGAGAATCGCGCCCAACCCCACGACGGGCCAAAGCTCTCCCACCGAGACGTTTAGAAACGCCCGAATCACCTTGGGATCGAGCTGGCTGCCGGACACTCGGACCAACTCCTCGCGAGCCTGGACGATGCTCACCGGACGCCGGTAGGGCCGCGGGGCGGTGATCACTTCGAAGACGTCCGCGACCGCCACGATCCGAGCGGCCTTGGCGATCTCGGACCCCCGAAGGCCAGCCGGATACCCACTGCCGTCGTACCACTCGTGGTGCTGGGCAACGGCCTCGCCCCACAACCCAAGCCAGGGCAGGACCGGCGCCGCAATCCGGGCGCCCTCGGTCGGATGCTTCCGGAGGATCGTCCACTCCCGGGCGTCCGGCTTGGCCGGTTTGTTGAGGATCCTGGACGAGACTTTGAGCTTGCCAATGTCGTGCAGGAGGGCGGCCCACCTGAGTCGAGCCCGATCCGGTTCGGGCAGGTGAAGCTCCCGCGAGATCATGTCCGTCAGCACCTGCACCCGTTCGGAATGGCCTCTGGTGGCCCGGTCATGAACACTGAGGGCGACAGAGAGCTCCAGCACCTTCTGGGCCGCCTGCACCTCCACGTTGGTTCCGTCCTCGCCGAGAGCCTCCAACTGGCGCAGGACCTGCTTGGGGCGCGCGGCGCGCCGGGCTACCGCGAAGCGGTCTGGGGCATGGTCAGGGAAGAGAAGTGAGAGTCGGAGCAGCGCCGCCAGCGGCAGCAGCTGGCGGGTGGCCCGTTCGGCCACGAAAAGCGTGCCGAGTCCGGCGAGCGTGATCACCGCCCACCAGGCAACAAGCCCCGCGATCTGCGCGGGACGGCTCCAGACGGAGGCGAGCTCGGCCACGACCCAGAGTCCGGCCGCCACCGGGGTGACGAAGACGAAGGCGCGCAGTCCGAAACTGAGGAAGGGACGACTCCTCCATTCCGGTGTCGACTGACGTCGCAAGTTCACCGTCTGCACCACCCATGTGAACACTTGCCCATCGCCCAATCAGGGCCAACTCCGAGTGTCCGAGGGCGAGATCACTTCGTAATGACGAGACGGCGACGGAAAAGTGCATCGCCGACCCCGCGCCGGATGCTGCTTCGGGGCGGTTCAGGCGGGAGGGGGCGTGCGCCGGGGGTTTCGTCGCCGCGGTGCTGACTCGGTCAGGCTCGTGCCGCAGGCGGAGCAGAACCGAGAGTCCTCGGGGTTGACCCGACCGCAGCTGGGGCAGACCCCGGGGGGCGGCTTGGGTGGCGTCGGGGGAGGAATCGTGATCGACTCGCCGGCCGCCGGGGAACCGCCCGAGCCACCTTGGTGAGGTGCATTTGCCTCCCAGATCCGCCAGTGCGCAATGCCCCCGAGGGCGATCAGGATGGCCAGGGCCAGCGCGATCCAGAGGAAGGTGCCGCCATACAGCAGGGACCCATTGGCGGAGTGCATCCAGGTCAGCCGTGCCGCCACGTTCACGATCGTGAAGATCAGCACCCCGAAGGCCAGCACCGAGCTGATCAGGCTGCGGTATCCAGCTCCGACCCCCACGACGAGTCGGGCCACCCGGGCAGCCTCCCAAAGCACCAGTAGCGCCACCAGCACGCCGGCCACAGTGCCCGCCCCGCCCCAGCCATAGATCTGCGGTTGGCAGAGAACGCTCGCCGCGTGGATCGCGCTTGGCGAGAACGGCCCCGGACGGGGCGCCGGTTGGAAGGGAGTGATGATCGAGGTGACACACGACTGCGACCAGGGCAAGAAGAGGTCGACGAAGTAGAGGAACGCCAACACGGCCAGGGCGGTCCCCTGGGCCGCCCACGTCGTGCCCCTGCGCGAGATGCTCATCGAACCAACCTCCAACCGCTCCCCGGAGGCACCATACACAAAAAACGGAGGGTCGGCTCCCGAACGTCAGTGCCGGAAGTGGCGCCGCCCAGTTGCGACCAGTGCCATTCCGGCGGCATCCGCCACCGCCAACACCTGGGGATCCTTCACCGAGCCGCCCGGATGAATGGCGGCGGAGACCCCTCCTCGAGCCGCGATCTCGAGGCCGTCGGGCATGGGGAAGAAGGCATCGGAGGCGAGCACCGTGCCGGGGGCGCGATCACCGGCGCGGCTCAGCGCCAGCTCCACCGCCTCGACCCTTGACATCTGACCCGCTCCGATCCCCACCGCCCGATCGTCCCGGCAGAGCACGATGGCGTTGGACTTCACCGCCCGCACGATCTGCCAGGCCAGCCGGAGCTGCCGCCACTCGGCGTCGGTCGGCGGCCGCTTCGAGACGATTTGGAATGTCCCCTCCTGGTCAGACGCCGGATCTTGGGACTGAACAAGGAGTCCGCCGGCAATGCTGCGGATCTCCAGGTTGGCGGGCGCACCAGCCGGATCCGCAGAGATGGCAAGCACCCGTATCCGAGGCCGACGCGCCAGCACAGTAAGCCCGGCCAGGCTCACCCCCGGTGCGATCACCAACTCCAGGAAGTGTTTGGAGAGGGCGGCCGCGACCTCCTCATCGAGTTCACGGTTGAGGGCGACGATCCCGCCGTAGGCGGAGCGGGAGTCACAGTCGTAGGCGCGCTGGAAGGCCTCAGCGGGAGTCGGGGCCAGTGCCACACCGCAAGGATTGGTGTGCTTGACGACCACCGCAGCACAATCCCCCAGTCCGGCTACCAGCCGCCAAGCGGCATCGGTATCCAACCAGTTGGTGTAGGAGAGCTCGCCGCCTTGCAACTGCTGGGTCGCTGCCAGACCCGACGGTCCGGGACCCGTCTGGTAGAAGGCTCCCGGCTGATGCGGGTTCTCGCCGTACCGAAGCGGCTGGCGAAGCTCGCCCCCGATCGCGAGATGCAGAGGCCAGTCAGCAGTTCCGATCGCCGCATTCTCAGTCAGGTAGCCAGCGACCAGGGCGTCGTAGGTGGAGGTCAGTTCGAAGACAGCCGCCGCCAGCCGCTGCCGGGTTCCCGTGGTCAGGCCACCCGCCTCGAGCTCAGCTAGGACTGACGGGTACTGGTTGGGGGAGGAGACTACCCCAACGCTGGCGAAATTCTTGGCCGCGGCGCGCAGAAGGGTGGGGCCGCCAATGTCGATCGCCTCTAGCAACTCCGCTTGCGCTGAGCCCGCAGCCATGACCCTAGCGAAGGGGTACAGGTTGACCACGACCAGGTCGATTGGCCGGTATCCATGACGCTCCAGCGCGGCCATGTCCTCGGGCTGGTCCCGCCTGGCCAGGATGCCGGCGTGAATCGCCGGATGGAGCGTCTTGACCCGACCATCGAGCATCTCCTCCACCCCGGTGACCGAAGCGACCGAGGTCGCCGGCAGGCCGGCCCCGCGAAGAACTTTTTCGGTGCCGCCGGTCGCGAGCAGTTCGAACCCCAGGCGGTGAAGACCCTGAGCGAACTCGGGGAGCTGCGCCTTGTCGTCCACTCCCAGGAGGGCGACCGGCGAGCTCATGAGTCGGGCCCCGCGCGGAGCACCCGTCGACCCTCGACGCGGAGCTCCCCGCGGGCCAGTTGCGCGATCGCCTGAGGAAATATTCGCCACTCCTCCTGGTGGATCCGCTGGAGCAGGGTCTCCGCCGAGTCACCGTCCTCGACCCTGACCGCCGCCTGCATCACGATCGGACCGCCGTCGAGGTAATCCTCGTCGACCAGGTGCACCGTGCAACCGGTCAGCTTGACACCGTGATCGAGCGCCTCCTGAACCGCGTTCATGGTTCCGGCAAAGGCTGGCAGCAGACTGTTGTGCAGATTCAGGACCCGGCCAGGGAAGGCGCGTAGCAGGGGCCTGGTCAAAATCCGGTCATAGCCAGCCAGGGCCAGCATCGAAGCTCCTAAGCTCTGGAGCCAAGACGCGATCGCTTGATCTCTGGCCTCCAGGTCGCCGGAGAAGGTTGATGCCGGGAACGACCGATTTGGCAAGCCGGCGGCACGGGCTATCTCCAACCCTCCACAGCTCGGTCGGTTGGTCGCGACGGCGACCACCTGGGCCGGGAACCCGTCCGACGCGGAGGAATCCAGGATCGCTTTGAGGTTGGTCCCGGCGCCCGACACAAGAACCCCCACCCCAACCCTCGGTCCCTCCGAACCTGGCCGGATCAGTGCAGCAGCACCCGGTCCGCTCCCTGCCGGTCTCTTACCTCGCCAATCTCGAAGAACCCGAACCTCGAGAGCTGGCTCGCGAGCTCCACGGTGCCGGCCGGTACGACCGCGATCATGCCCACTCCCATGTTGAATGAGCGCCACAGTTCGTCCTCCGGAATGTCTCCCAGTTCCTGGAGCGCGGTGAACAGGGGAGGCACCCGCCAGCTCTGACGGTCCACTACCCCGGCCAGCCCCTCGGGCAGGACTCGCGGCAAGTTCTCGATGATCCCGCCGCCCGTGATGTGGGCCAACGCGTGCACCTCGCCGAGCTCCCGCAAGGCGCGCACCGGCTCCAGGTAGGAAGCATGGACTGCCAGGAGGAGTTCACCGATCGGGGCCGAGGTGCCCGGCAACCGGGTGTCGTACTCGAGCTCGCGCTCGGCCAGGAGGTGCCGTACCAGAGAGAATCCGTTGGTGTGCAGCCCGGTCGACGGGAGGCCGAGGAGGCGATCGCCGGACCTGACTCGGTTGGGACCGAGCAGGGACTTTGCCGAGGCCAGCCCCACCAGGAAACCGGCCAGGTCGTAGTCTCCGATGCCGTAGACACCCGGCATCTCGGCCGTCTCCCCACCGACCAAGGCGCATCCGTTAGCCCGGCAGGCTTGAGCCATTCCCTGGGCCAGCTGCTCCAACACGGTCGTCTCGATTCGGCCGCTGGCGAAGTAGTCGAGGAAGAAGAGCGGGTCAGCACCGGTGGTCAAGACGTCGTTGACGCAGTGATTGACGATGTCCTGGCCGATCCCCTGGTGCCGGCCGACAGCGACGGCGACCTTGGACTTGGTACCCACGGAGTCAGTGGAGCTGACCAGCACCGCGTCCGGGGGCAGGTCGCTGCCCAGCTTCCAGACCGCGGCGAACGGTCCGATCCCCTCCAGCACGGAGGAGTTGTGAGTGGTTGCAGCCAATTCGGCGACCCGCGCCACGGCAGCCCGCGCGCGGCCCCGATCCACCCCCGCGTCGGCGTACCTGCTCAACTCAGCGCCCCCCGCCCCCGGACTTCCGCTCAGCCTTCAAGGGCCAGCTTATCCATCTCCAGCTGCTGAGGAACCTGCACCGGGTAGGCGCCGTCAAGGCAGGCAAAGCAGAAGCCCGCTCCGCTGGCACCGGCGCGCAGGGCCTGCCGCAGTCCACCCAGGCTGAGGTAGGCCAGCGAGTCGGCGCCGATCAGATCGCGTACTTCCTCCAGGGTCCGGCCCGCGGCGATCAGTTCACTCCGGCTGGCGATGTCGATGCCCATGAAGCAAGGAAACCGGATCGGGGGCGAGGCGACCCGCATATGCACCTCCAGTGCCCCGGCCCGCCGCAGCGCCTCCACGATCTGCCGCGAGGTGGAGCCCCGGACGATGGAGTCGTCGACCAGGATCACCCGCTTGCCCTCAAGCACGTGGCGCATGGGGTTGAACTTGAGTCTGACCCCAGCGTCGCGCATCTCCTGCTCCGGCTGGAGAAAGGTGCGGTTGATGTAGCGGGACTTCATCATCCCTTCGGCGAAGGGGACCCGACTCTCCTCGGCATATCCGATCGCGGCCGGGGTGCCCGAGTCGGGCAGCGGGATCACCAGGTCCGCCGAGACAGGGGCCTCCTGGGCCAAGCGCACTCCCATCGCCCGCCGCGCCTCGTAGAGGCTGCGGTCCTGGAGCACCGAGTCGGGGCGGGCGAAGTAGATGAACTCGAAGGAGCACATCGCCGGCTGGCGGCGCACCCCGAAACTGGCACTGCGCAGGCCGTCCTTGTCGATGGTGACGATCTCCCCCGGGCGCACTTCTCGCACCAACTTGGCCCCCACCACATCAAGGGCGCAGGTCTCGCTGGCGATGATGTACCCGTCCCCTCCGGGGGCCTCGAGCTCCCCCAGCCGGCCGATGCAGAGCGGTCTAATCCCCAACTCGTCGCGGGCGGCGACCAGGCTCTCCCGGGTGATGAACCCCAAGGAGTAGGCACCCTGAGCCCGGGGCAGCGCCCGCTGCAGTACCACCTCCAGCCGCTCTCCCGGTGTGCGGGCGAGCAGGGTTGCCAGCACTTCGCTGTCACTCGAGGTCTCGAACTGCTGGCCCTCCTCAACCAGCCTGGCGTGGAGCGCCTGGGTGTTGGTCAGGTTGCCGTTGTGGGCAAGCGCGACGGGGCCCAGCTGGCCGTGCTCAAAAGTGAACGGCTGGGCATTGGTGAGGCGTGATGAGCCGGTCGTGGAGTAACGGGTGTGCCCGATGCCGACCGGACCCCGCAGCTGGGCCAGCACATCGGCTGAGAAGACCTGGCCCACCAATCCCATATCCCGGTGAAGATGGAGCAGCTCGCCATCGGAGGTGCAGATTCCAGCGGACTCCTGGCCCCGGTGCTGGAGGGCGTAGAGACCTAAATAACAGAGATTCGCCACATCCTGCCCCGGAGCGAATACGCCGAAGATACCGCAAGCCTCGTGCAGCTTGTCGGGCTCGGTCGCATCCTCGGCAGTTGCGACGGGGAGCTGGGCAGAGGGCCCTGCCTTGGCTGTCACCACCACAAGAATAGCCGGAATCCGAATCTGGTCATCCCCTGCACTCGCCCCGCGAGCAGGCTCAAGACCTGCTCCTCTGCATCAGCTCCAGGCGCTCGGGAATCGCGTTGGTCCAGGCGTTCTTGGCTTGCTCCACGGTGACCTCGACAACCCCCTCGACGGCGATCACCGGTCCACCGACCGATCCCAGGGTGGAGAAGGGGGTCTCGTGGCTGGCGAAGAAGGCCTCGACGGACTCCAGCTGGTCCGGGGGAAAGCTGACCAGGTAACGGCCCTGCGACTCGCCGAAGAGCAGGCCGAAGCGCCAGCTTGGAGGGAGCGGCTCGGAGAGGTCCAGAGGTGGACTGATTCGGGCGCCCACGCCGCCCAGAATCGCCGCTTCGGCGAGGGTCACCGCCAGCCCACCCAGGGAGCAGTCGTGGCAGGAGCTAAGCAACCCCTGCTGGACCGCGCCGCGGATCGCCGTCGCTGATCTCGCCTCCTGGGCCAGGTCCAGCTCCGGGGCGGGCCCTTCCATCACCCCGTGGGCGAGCCGCTGGTACTCGGAACCACCCAACTCCACTCGAGACGGGCCGGCCCCGGCTGGCCCTACCAATGCCACCAGATCCCCCGCCGCCGTAAACCCAGCGCCCAAGCGGCGAGTGAGGTCGGAGAGGAGGCCGACCACCCCCAAGGTCGGGGTCGGAGGAATGCCCTGGCCATCAAACTGGTTGTAGAGGCTGACATTCCCACTGACCACCGGGATCCCCAGAGTCCGCGCCGCCTCGGCGAGTCCCCCCACTGACTCCTCCAACTGCCACATGATCTCGGGCCGGTCAGGGTCGCCGAAGTTGAGGCAGTTGGTGATGGCTAGCGGCTCGGCGCCCACGCAGGCCAGATTGCGCACCGCTTCGGCGAGCGCGATGGCGGTCGCCCGGCGGGGTTCCAGCGTGGCGGAGCGATGGGCGCTGTCGACAGTCAAAGCCAGCGCGTCCGGCCGACCTCGCAGTCGCAGCACCGCGGCGTCAGCGCCGGGGCCGGAGACCGTGTCGTCGCCCACCTGGTGGTCGTACTGGCGCCAGATCCACTTGCTCTCGCCACAGTTTGGCGAGGCCAGTAGGCGTAGCCAGGCGTCCTCGGGGGACCAGGGCGGGGTGCGCGCCAGCGGGTCAGCTGAGCGGATCGAGCTTTGCTCAGGGGGCCGGGATGCGGGGTGGCGTTCGGGGAAGCCGGAGATCAGAATCTGGAGCGGAACCGAGGCTACCGCGACGCCGTCTTCAGTGATCCGGAAAAGCCGCTCCTCGATCACCTGGCCCACGACGTCGCTGTGCAGGCCCCAGCGCTGGAAGGCCGCGCGGAAGCGGTCCTCGCTCCCACAGCGGACCACCAGCACCATCCGTTCCTGGGACTCGCTCAGCATCACTTCGTAGGCGGTCATGCCCTGCTCCCGGCGGCTCACCTTATCGACGGCGATCTCGAGCCCCACCCCACCCCGGTTGGCCATCTCGGCGCAGCTGCTGGTCAGCCCCGCTGCCCCGCAGTCCTGAAGCCCGATCAGGTCAGGGTCGCCCACCAGCTCGAGGCAGGCCTCTAGCAGGCACTTCTCCAAGAACGGATTGCCCACCTGCACCGCCGGGCGGCGTTCCTCGGCACCTTCGTCCAGCTGGACCGAGGCGAAGGTCGCCCCGTGGATGCCGTCCCGGCCAGTGTCAGCTCCCACCAGGAGCAAGGAGTTACCCGGGCCGCTGGCCCGAGCCCGCACCAACTGGTCGCGCCGAGCCAGACCGACGCACATGGCGTTGACCAGGCAGTTGTGCTGGTACGCCTCATCGAAGTAGGTCTCACCCCCGACCGTTGGTACCCCGATGCAGTTGCCGTACCAGCCAATCCCCTCCACCACCCGGGCGAAGCGGTGGCGCTGGCGGGCGTCGGCGAGGTCGCCAAAGCGGATCCCGTCTAAGAGCGCCACCGGCCGCGCGCCCATGGCGAAGATGTCGCGCAGGATGCCCCCAACCCCGGTCGCCGCACCCTGAACCGGCTCAATCGCACTGGGATGGTTGTGCGACTCGATCTTGAAGCAGCACAGGAGGTCCCCGCCGAGGTCAACCACCCCAGCGTTCTCGCCGGGACCCTGGACCACCCGACCGCCTTCAGTAGGCAGCTGGCGCAGCAGCGCCTTGGAGGTCTTGTAGCTACAGTGCTCGGACCACAGCGCCCCGATCATGCCCAGCTCCAGTCGGTTCGGTTCGCGGCCCAGCTGGTCGACCGCGGCTCGGTACTCGGAGTCGGTCATCGCCAGATCCCGCAGCTCTGATGGGGTCAGACGCGAGTGCGATTCCGCGATCCTCATCCGGGGAGCGCCACCAGCTCCTGGATCGCCGAGTTGAAGAGCCGCAGTCCGTCGTCCGATCCCAGCAACTGCTCACAGGCCCGCTCCGGGTGAGGCATCATCCCCAACACATTGCCCTCTCGGTTGAGGATCCCGGCGATGTTCTGCAGCGAGCCGTTGGGGTTGGCCGAGTGCGATAGCTCTCCGGCTTGATCGCAGTAGCGGAGGGCGACCCGACCGTCCGAGTTCAACTCGGCCAGGGTCTCAGGGTCGGCGAAGAACCGACCCTCACCGTGCGACACCGGCACCTGCAGCAGCTCGCCTTCAGAGCAAGCTGCCAGAAACGGGGTGCTGGTCGACTCCACCCGCAACCAGGCTGGCTGGCAGCGGAACTGCAGACTCGAATTGCGCAGCAGCGCTCCCGGCAGCATGCCTGCCTCGCAGAGGATCTGAAAGCCGTTGCAGATGCCGAGCACCAGTCCGCCTTGCAAGGCATGCTCGCGGACCGCCTCCATCAGCGGGGCGAATCGGGCGATGGCCCCGGCGCGCAGGTAATCGCCGTAGGCGAACCCACCCGGCAGGATGATCACCTCACAACCCCGGAGGTCGCGATCGGCGTGCCAGAGCGGCACCGACTCAGCTCCGGCCAGCGCGACCGCGTGGGCGCAGTCCCGATCGCTCCAGGTGCCCGGAAAGACCGCGATCCCGAAGCGCACGCTCAAGCGCTGGGGACCGGACGAAGCTCGAACCGATAGTCCTCGATCACGCCGTTGCAGAGCAGCCGCCGGCACATCTCATCGACCCGACCGCGCGCCGACTCCAGATCTGCCTCCGCCAGCTCCAGGCGGATGTACTTGCCGACCCGGGCCCCGGTCACTTCGGGGTAGCCGAGCGAATGGAGGGCGGCTTCGACCACCAGCCCCTGGGGGTCGTTGACCACGTCCTTGAGGCTGACCAGAACCTCGGCTACAAATCGCTGCCGGTGATCCGTCTCGAGGCCTCCAGGTACCGGTCTCGGGTCTCCTGAACCAACTTCGGCGGTAGCGCGGGCGCCGGTGGGTTGCGATCCCAGCCGGTGCCGAGCAGGTAGTCCCTGACCGGCTGCTTATCGAAGCCGTAAGGGAACTCGCCGGCCTCTTGCTCCAGCTCCCAGAGTCGTGATGAGTCGGGGGTCAGCAGCTCGTCGATCAGTGTCAGAGAACCGCCGACGAACCCGAACTCGAACTTGCTGTCAACCAGGGTGAACCCCGATTCCCGACAGTGGACCTGGGCCAGCCGGAATATCCGCAGGCTGAACTCCTCGAGTCGCCGCGCCAGCTCAGTGCCTACCCGCTGGGCGAGTTGAACCCGAGAGATGTTCTCGTCATGGCCGTGGTCGTTCTTGGTGGCCGGGGTGAAACGGAGCTCGGGCAGCTCGGCCCCGAAGGAAAGCCCCCTGGGAACTGGCTCCGAGGCGAGGGTCCCTGCCGCCTGGTACTCCTGCCAACCACTCCCGGCCAATCGTGCCCGGACCACGCACTCGACATCGATCCGCTGAGCCTTGGCGACGAACATCGCCCGACCAGCCAGCTTGGCCCAGGCCCCACTGGGGAGCGCCGCTTCATCGTCCGGACGGAGGTGGTTGGGAACGAGGTCAGCAGTCTTTCCAAACCAGTAGCGCGACATGGTGGTGAGCACCCTGCCCCGCTCCGGGATCAGGGTTGGCAGGACGCTGTCGAAAGCCGAGATGCGGTCAGTGGAGACCATCAGGAGCTGGTCCCCCAGATCAAAGGTGTCCCGGACTTTGCCCCGTCGGTAAAGCGGCACACCGGCCAGCTCGACCTCCCCAATTCCCATCGGGATACCGGCAGCCTCACTCATCTCGAGTCAACACCACTTCTCGCTCGGGGATCGGCTCCAGCAGCCCGACTCTCCGAAAGCTCTCGTCGATCTGAGACAGGTAGGGCTGGAGGTCAAAACAGGCACTCACCTCGTCGGGCGTGAGCGCCGCCCCGACCTCTGGGCTCGCCCGGACAGTGGCTCGGAAGTCGCCGCCTGGCAAGTCCGCCTCCAGCGCCAGAGACTGCACCAGCCGGTAGGCCTCCTCACGCTTCTGCCCGGCGCGGATCAGGGCCAACAGGAGCTGCTGGCTCTGCGAGATCTGGCCCCGTCGCTCCAGGTTGGTCCGCATCGCCACCTCGTCGACGTGCAGTCCTCCCAGGACCTGGACGAGAGTGCGGAGGATGTGGGCTGTCGCCATGGTGGCATCGGGCAGGGCGACCCGCTCAACGGAGGAGTGGGAAATGTCCCGCTCGTGCCAGAGTGCGACGTCCTCGAGTCCCGCCAGTGCCCACCCTCGGAGCAGCCGGCAGAGCCCGGACACCTGCTCCAGACGTACCGGATTGCGCTTGTGGGGCATGGCCGATGATCCCTTCTGGCGCTCTCCGAACGGCTCCCGCACCTCGCCTACCTCAGTGCGCTGCAGATGGCGCAGAGTGGTCGCAAACCGTTCGCACACAGAGCCCAGGACGGCCAGCGAGCAGAGGTAGGCGGCGTGGCGGTCCCGAGCTACCACCTGAGTCGTGATCGGCGCCGGCTCCAGACCCAGCTTGCTGAGAGCCAGCACCTCGATCTCCGGGCTGACGGTGGCATGGGTGCCAACAGTGCCTGAGAGCTTGCCAACTTCGACCTCTGCCGTCGCTGCCCTCAGCCGCTTGCCTGAGCGATTCAACTCGTCGTAGTGATTGGCCAGCACGAACCCGAAGGTGACCGGTTCGGCGTGCATCCCGTGGGTGCGTCCAGCCATGGGGGTCTCCCGGTGCCGCTGGGCCAAGGTTCCCACCTGTCCCAGCAGCTGCTGTAGGTCCTGCTGGATGATCTCAGTAGCGCGCCGCAGTTGGAGCGCCAGCGCGCTGTCGACCACGTCCTGGCTGGTCAAGCCCAGGTGGATCTGCGAGCCCTCTTGGCCTAACTGTTCCTGGACGGCGGTGACGAATGCGGCCAGGTCGTGCCCCGACTCGGACTCGATCTCGGCGACCCGCTCGACCGATGGAGGCTTCGCCCGACGGAGGGCCTCCATCTGCGCCTGAGAGATCTCCCCCAGGGCGGCCCTCGCCTCGCAGACGGCCAGCTCCACTTCAAGCCAGAGCCGCAGCCTGGTCCCATCCGACCACAGCTCCCGCAATTCCTTGGGGGCGTAGCGGTCGATCATGATCGACCGCCAGGCAAGGGTCGCTGCAGCGGCAGGGCCGTCGTCACCTCAATTGAGTATAGGTGGCGGCCGCCTCACTCGGCCCTCGGGAGACCCCCGCCCAGCAGTGCTTCTACGCCCGTCCGGCAGGGACCGGTCGGATCAGGCGTGGGCCGCACTCCACTCGCTCGCTAGGAGGGCGAAGACTGCTTCATCGGTCCACTCTCCTTTGACGAACTCGTTCTCGACGAAGTGGGCCTCTTGGCGCATTCCCAGGCGTTGGAGCAGCCTGGCCGAGGCCTCGTTGCGGACGTCGAGCCGGGCGACTATCCGGTGCAGCCCAAGATCCTCGAAGCCAATCTGGAGCAGGACCAAGGTCGCCTCGTGGGCATAGCCCCGACCCTGGTACTCCGGATGCAGGACGTAGCCGATCTCCCCTTGCCGGTGCACCTCGCTGGTCCAGCCCAGCACCACTTCGCCCACAACCCGGCCGAGTTCCCGAGGCAACATCGCCAAGCACAGCCCGTCGCCCTCCCGCTCGATCGACACCTTGGCCGACTTGCGAGTCAGCTCGACGGTGAGCTCCTCTTCGGTGCAGGGCCCTTCGTACAGGTAGTGGACGACATCGGCCCGTGACCGGTAGGCGAAAACGTCCGCGTGATCCTCCGCGACCAACGGCCGCAGCAGCAATCGAGGGGTCTCGATAGGGAAGGTCGGCCGGATCACCGGCTCAGGATAGGGACCCTGAGATCGTGCCCAGATCGGCACGTAACCGGCCCCTTCGTCCCACCGTTTGTGGTCCGATCATGGGGGGCCGTCCGGCCAGCCTCGCCCCAGCAGCGGCAGCGCCGCTTCCTCGCTGGCGCCTACCCGAAGACCGCTCCGAGGACCTTCACCCAGTGCTGGCGCTGCGAGCTCGGCCAGGCGGGTACCTTGGGCAGGTGGGGACAGGAGTGGCTCGGGAATTCGTAACCGCTTGCCCTCCCAGATCGTTTGTGGTTCCGGTCCGAGGGCTACGACGGTGAAACTCCCCCCGGATCACGAGGAGAGGCTGATCGCCCGGGCCCAGGCCGAGCCTGAAGCCTTTGGCGAACTGTATGACCACTACTTCCCCCAGATCTACCGGTACGTGGCTTCCCGAGTCCGCAGCGCGGAGCTGGCCGAGGACATCACCAGTGAGGTGTTCTTCAAGGCGCTGCGGGCGCTCGGTCGCTATCGGCCGAGCGGCCATCCGTTCTCGGCTTGGCTCTACCAGATCGCCATCAACACCATCACCGACCACTATCGCGCGCGCAAGCGGGGCGAAGACAGCCTGGAAAGCGGCCCCGAGCTGGCCTCCGGCGGAGTGGCGGTCGACGACCAGGTGGCTGAGCGGCTGGGGCTCGACCAGATCTGGCAGGCGATCGACGGCTTGCCTGATCAGCAGCGCACCGCGATGACCCTGAAGTACTCCGAGGACCTTCCTCTGGCAGAGATCGGACGCATCATGGGTAAGAGCGAGGGAGCGATCAAGTTGCTGGTCTTCCGCGGCACCGCGACCGTGCGCAGCACGCTGCGCCCGCTGCCGGCTGAGGCGGAGCAGCCACGTGGCTAGGTTCTCCCTGTGGATCGGTCCCCATCCGCCGGCTGCCGCTCCCGACGACGTCGATCCCGAGCTATGGGAGATCTTTCAGGCTCGCGGGGGCAGCCCCAACCCCGAGCTGCTCCAGTCCGCCGAGGAGATCCGACTTCACCTGAAGGCGCACCTCGCGCCCGGCCCTTCCCCGGAGTTCCAGGCTCGGCTGCGGGCCAACCTCATGCGGGAGGCACGGGCAAGCACGACTTCCCGAGTCGGGCCGCGAAGGCTGGCGCTGCCTCTATTCGCGAGCCTGGGGATCGCCGGGGTGGCCGCGGCGGCCGTAGTGGTGGCCTCGGTGGTGGCCATACCACTCGTGCGGGGCCAGGTGAGGGTGAAGGCACCGGTCGCCGGCCACCGACAGGTCCCGGTGACCCAGGCGATCCGGATCAGCTTCAACCGGCCGATGGACGAGGCGGCGGTGGTTCAGGGATTGACCATCAAGCCGGCAGTCTCCTACCAGGCGAGCTGGCCCAATCCGAAGACGTTGGTGATCTCACCGGCCCACGGATTGGCCCCCAACGTCGGCTATGTAGTGACCATCCCGCAACCAGACGTCAAGGCCCAGAACGGGGCGGTGGCGCCAACCGATGTCGTCATCCCCTTCGGTACTGGCTCGGTACCTTCCACCCCGCAGGGCCAGATCCCGACAGTTGTTTCGGTGACCCACGTTGCCATAACCGAAGGGGTCACCTCACTCAGCTACATGCCCGATGGCGCTCTCTTGGTGCTGAGCTCGGGCACGCCGGCGGCGGTGCCATCGAGCGCGCAGTCCCCGAGCCCATCCCCCACGGCTACTCCGGCCACTCCCTCGCTCTCGGGACTCTCCTTCGGGACGCTGTATGTGCTGAGCCCTTCATTGCAGCCGGTCGCCAACGACGCCGAGGGCGCGGTCGCCTCCCCGGACAGCCAGGAGATTGCCTACTGGACGCCGGGGAGCCAGGGAACGCTCGACCTGGAGGTGGTCGCCGCCAATGGCAGCGGAACCCCGGAGACGCTCGCGACCTCCGCCGAGTCTGACCCCGGTTTGGCCTGGCTCGACAACGGCGATCTGCTCTACGCGGCGGCCGGTCAGCTTCGGCAAGTCAGTTTGGATGGGCAGGTCACTGCGGTGGACCCCGGGGTTCAGGTCGACCCCAGCGGCTTCTTCACCCTTTCTCCGTCAGCTCAGGCGATCTTCGCCAGTCCGGGAGGGGTTCCCACCCTCTACTCCCTGCCGAGCGGTACGGCAACCACCGTGAGCGGACTGGTAGGGGTGCCTGCCTGGTCAGCGACCGGAACTGCTCTGACCTACATCTCCGCTAGCGACGGCACCGACGCCATCGAGTTGACCTCTGACCTCGGGGTCCAGAACACGGTGCTGTTCACAGCACCCGCAGGAGTCCAGCTGAGCGGCCTTAGCTTCGACCCCACCGGCACCTACCTGACGTACGTGTCACGTGCCACCGGTGAGTTGTCCCAGCTGAACGCGCTCGATGTCCAGTCCAAGGTAAGTGGCACCTTGGGCACCCTTGGTGGAGTGAGCAACCCCCTCTGGGCGCCAACCGGCGATCAGCTCTCGACGCTGGTCGATGTGCCCGGCTCCACCGCGCAGACCGTTGAGAGTCTGCTGTTATCCGGTGGACCCCAGCCCCCGGCGATCGATGACACCGCGGCGGATAGCGCCCTCGGGACCGGCTCCAGTTTGGCCCAACTCCAGGTGACCGCCGGACCGGTGGCTTCGGCAGAGATCGGGGCGCTGCTAGCGCCCGGGACAAGCTTCCCCCAGTCAGTGCTGCTTCCTGGCAAATTCGACCGCTTCTACGCCGTATCCACCACCGCGACCTCAGCCGGTTCGACCACCTACACCGTGAGTCTGCATCTGGTGCGCGACGCCACCAGTACAACCGGTCCTGCTTACCTACCGGAGACCGTCACCGTGCAAACGGCGGGGGCGTCTCCGCTAATAACGAATATCTCCCCGGGAGTATTAACGCCGGTGCCAACAGGTCCGCTGGTCACCAGCGTTTCAGCCACCAACAACAAAAGCGGCACCACTGTGGTCGCGATCCATTTTGACTCCGACCTCAATCCCCTGACGGTCGGGGCGCAGTCGATCACGCTGAGCGTCGGCGGTCACATCATCAACGGTGCGCAGTTCAACTATTCGGCGTTGACCCGTACCGAGACGGTAACCGTAAACGCGCTGCCGGTGGGGGCCGTGACTCTGACGGTTGAATCGCCGCTCTCGGATATTGACAACACGCCGATGCAGAGTGCTTACCAGGTGGTTTTGCAGCCTCAGCCTGCGACTGCCGGCTGAACCGCGGCGCGCCGGGACGCCGCCAGAGTTGTCTTACTACTGTGCCGCGGTGATGGCGGCTGCCAGAGCGGCCACCTGGCGGGCCTGCGACGACAGTTGTTTGAGACTCGGTGGTTGCGCGTCACGCCACTTCTCGGCGCGGGGCAGAAGTTCCGGGTGGTTGGCGATGTACTCGGTGGTGAGCTTGCCCTGCAGAAAGTCCGGGTCGTCGAGGAGTGCCGCGTGAAAGGGAATGTTGGTGACGATGCCGCCGATTAGATATTCGAACAATGCTCGTCGCGCACGTGCTATTGCGTGGTCCCGACTCTCGCCGTGCACAATGAGTTTGGCCATCATGGGATCGTAGAACGGACTGACGTTACCCGGGCCCGCCAGCGAACTGTCCACCCTGACCCCTGGTCCCGCCGGTTGGTGGTACGACGTCACCCGTCCGGGTGTGGGTTGAAAGTCGTGCCAAGGGTCCTCAGCATTGATGCGGCATTCGATAGCCCATCCGCGAAATTCGATCTGCTCCTGGCGCCACGGCAAGGGCTCTCCCATGGCCACCTTTAGCTGAGCCACAACCAGATCGATTCCGGTCACTAGCTCAGTCACCGGGTGCTCCACCTGTAGCCGGGTGTTCATCTCGAGGAAATAGAAAGAACCGTGCGACTCGATGAACTCCACTGTGCCCGCGTTTACGTAGCCCACCGCCTGGGCCGCCTTGATCGCCGCCTGGCCCATCTCTTCACGCTTTTCACCGGTGAGGGCGGTCGAAGGGCACTCTTCGACGAGCTTTTGATGGCGCCGCTGGATCGAGCACTCGCGCTCGCCCAGGTGAATCGTGTTGCCCAGTGCGTCGGCCAGCACCTGGATCTCGATGTGGCGCGGGTCGGTCACCAGACGCTCTAGGAAAACCCGGGGATCGCCGAAAAAGCGTTGCGCCGACTCCTGGCAACTGGTGATGGCCGCCTTGAGTTCCTCCTCGTTCTGGGCGGCGCGCATGCCAATCCCGCCGCCCCCAGCAGACGCCTTGACCAGGACCGGGAAGCCGATCTCCTTGGCCGCTGCCACTGCCGCCGACTCGTCAGATATGGCGTCGGTCCCGGGGACCACCGGAACCCCCGCCTGCTGCATCCGCTCCCGGGCGCGCACCTTGTCGCCCATGGCCACCATGGCCGCAGCCGGCGGTCCGATGAAGGTGATGCCGGCAGCGACGCAGGCCTCGGCCAACCGGGGATTCTCCGAGAGGAAGCCGTAACCCGGGTGGATAGCGTCCGCTCCCGACTCCTTGGCGGCCGCTAGGATCCGGTCCAGGTTCAGGTACGACTCGCTCGGTGAGGCAGCTCCAATCTCAATCGCCGCATCGGCCAGCCGCACGTGGAGCGCTCCTCGATCCGCCTCCGAGTAGACGGCAATCGAGCGCAGCCCTAGGTCGCGGCACCCCCGGATCACACGCACTGCGATCTCGCCCCGGTTGGCGACCAGCACCGTCCCGAAGGGGCCCACTGAGGTCTAGGCGACCTGAACTAGAACATCGCCGCGGCTCACTACCTGTCCGACGGCAACGAGCACCGCGGTCACCGCGCCAGCCCGATCTGAGGGGATGTCGTTCTGCATCTTCATGGCCTCGAGCACGACCACCGTCTGCCCAACCGTCACCTGGTCGCCCACCTTCACCGGGATTCGCGCGATCAGCCCCTGCATCGGGGCTTTGACCCCGTCACTCGTCGGCGCGGGCGCCGATCCGGCGGCTGCGCCGGAGGGCCCTCCGCCCAAGCCGCCTCCGTCGGTCGCGGTGACCCGCACCTCGAAGACCTCGCCATCGACCTCGACGGAGAACTCCCTAGCCGGGGCGGCGGGAGCGGCGGCTGGCGCCGGCTCCGGAGGTGTGGGAGGGGCGGGGGCCGAATCGAGTGCGGACAAGGGAATCGCAGCGGCGTCCCCGATCGGCTCGCTGAGGTCCCCCCCGTCCACCAGAGCTGCCGGGGCGGCAGGCGGAGGGGCGGGCTCCGGCTCGTCGTCCAGCCGCTCCACTCGGGCCTGCCCCCGAAGCAAGGCGCTGGTCGCCTCGGGGAAGAGCAGGAAGCTCAGCAGCTGTGAGTCACTTGGCGTGGTCCAACCCTGCCGCGCCAGGGTCCGGCGGGTGTCCTCGAGAACCGGCTCCAGCACTTCGGCGGGGCGGACGGTGATCGGCTCCTCCTCCCCGATCACCAGTTTCTGGATCTCGGGATCCACCGCACCTGGTGGCTGTCCGAATAGTCCTAGGAAGTAGTCCTTCACCTCCTGGGCGACGGTTAAGTACCGCTGTCCCGATGCGACGTTGGCGACCGCCTGGGTGACCACCACCTGGGCGATCGGGGTGATCAGCGGCGGATAACCCATCTCCGCCCTGACGCGGGGGATCTCCTCCAGCACCGCGGGGAGTTTGCCCTGGGCGCCTTGGGTCTCGCACTCTCGCCGAAGGTGTTCCAAAACCGACGGCGCCAACTGCGTCCGGAGGGTGGACGAGTCGTACTGCCAGCCGCTGGGATCGGCGATGGCCTCGTAGAGAGGCATCAACTCGTCGAGCGCGTCGGCAGCCGCCAGGACGCGGGCCTCCTGCAGCCGAGGCTGCAGGTCGGTGCCCCTGAGGGCGGCATAGACCCCCTCGGTGCTGGGTAAAGAGGCGCCTCCCGCCAGCGGTGAGAGGCAGACATCGAGGTTCTGGGCGCCTGCTTCGGCCGCCGCCAGGTACGCGAACGAAGCCTGGCCCGTGATGGTGGCGCAGTGGACGCTGACTGGCAGTTTGGTCTGCTCGCGCAGTCCCTCCACCAGCGCTCGGGCCGACCCGGCTCCGAGGAGGCCTGCCGGATCGAACAGGCACAGGCTCTGGTACCCGAGTCCCGCCAGCTCCGCCCCCAAAGTCAGGAAGCTCTCCACCGTGTGAACCGGGCTCTCGGTGTAGACGAGTGTTCCTTCGGGATGTCTGCCGGCACTGAGGACCGCCTCGGCCACGTGGGCCAGGTTGCGCGCATCGTTGAGTGGATCGAAGCAGCGGAAGACATCCAGTCCACACTCAGCGGTGAGGGCCACGAAGCTGTCGACCGCATCGTCGGGGAGGGGACGATACCCAACTAGCGACTGGCCTCTGATCAGCCCCACCAGCGGGGTCTTGGTGCTGGCCCGGATCGCCCTGAGCCGCTCGAACGGGTCCTCCCCCAAGTGCTCCAGCGAGACCTCGAAGGTGGCGCCGCCGAAGACGTCCAAGCCCGCGTACCCGCACCCATCCAGCTTTTCGAGAAGGGAGAGTAGGTGCCGGGTTCGTACTCGGCTCAAGAGCAAAGTCTGCTGCCCGTGACGTAGGCAGCTCTCGATCAATCCGATCGGGGCCATGAACTGCCAAGGGTAACGGGAGGGGTGCCCGTGACGCGAACTCTGACGCTCAGGCGAACCAGCTTCGCGAGCTTCCTCAGGTCGACCCTCGGCTAATTCTTCTGCTTGACGGTGCCCTTGGAATCGCGATCCCCGACCGCCCTCAGCAGCTCCTCGAGAGTCGGGCCGGTGGTGTGCTTCCGGAAACGGGCAAGACGGGAGTAGATCTCGGCCGCCGCTCGGTGAAACCCTCCGGGGACCTCGGCCGCCTCCAGGGTGTCGGCGATCTGCTCCATCTCGGCCACAAACCGCCAGGCTTTGCGCGGGGCCGATTGGACGGTCCGCTCCAGCCGCATGGCCAGCTCCGGTTGTGACTCCTTCCACTCCTCAAGGAGCGCCTGATCCACCCGCAGTGCATCGGCCGCTGCCAGGGCGGCGAGCAGCAGGGCCGTGCTGCCCTTGGTCCAAGCTGCATAGCACATCTTCAGCGCGGAGGCAGTGCCAGCGGGCCCTTCCAGCACCGTGGTGGTGAGGTGGTCAGCGCAGGCGAACAGCAGGGCGACCGCCGAGGCCCCTTCCCCAGAGAGATAGAGGTGCGCGGCCTCCGGCCCCGGAGGTCCCCCGATGATTCCGGCGTCGACAAATGCGCTTCCTCTCTCCCGGATCAGCTTCTCGATCATCCGCGCCGACTTCGGTGAGATGGCGTTGGCGTCGACATAGACGCCCTGGAAGTTGTTGGCCGCGACCAGCTCCGCCACCCCGTGGGCTGCCTCCGGTGGGCAGATAGATAGGACCACTGAGCTGGCCCGGAGCAGCTCTGGTAGCGAGCCCGCGTCGGTGAGTCCGGCGGCGTCGGCCCGTTCTCGGGTGGCTTTACTACGACCCTGGCCGACCCAGAGCACTGGGATACCGCTGGCCAGGAGCGCCGCCCCCACCGCCGCCCCCATCTCACCTGGATGCAGCAGGCCGACCGTGGGAGCCGCTGCGGTCACCATCCGACCTCTGCCGATCGCGCTTAGTGCCGCAGCCGCGACTGGCAGGCTACGCACCGGGTGGCCCACGGCAGCGCTTCAAGTCGGGCGGTCGGTATCGGCTTGGCGCAGTCGTCGCACCGACCGTAGGTGCCCGCCTCCAGCTTGGCGACTGCGGCTCTCACCTCCTCTTCGAGCTTCTCAAGTTCGCCCGCGGTCCGCGACCGGGCCATCCGGTCCGCCGCCTCGGCGACGTGATCCCCGGCGCGCTTGCCGTACTGCACCTGGGTACCCGGCTCAGGGGCGGCCACGGCGAGGGACGACTTTTCTTCGACCAGCTGGCACAGCTTCGCTTGGAGCAGGTGACGAGCCCGCGCCAAGTCGTCGGAGTGAACTGCGTCGGCCAAGGGGCATACCTCGAAAGTCACTTGAGTCGGGCCGCAGCATTCGCAGGCCACGGAACGGTCTGAGCTTAGATCAGGCTCCGATGTCCTGACGGTACCGCATCCCCGGAAAGCTAATCGCCGCCAGCCCCGAGTATGCCGCGTGGCGAGCGCTGGTTATGTCCTCGCCTACTGCAGTGCAGATCAGCACCCGTCCACCGGCGACCACGACGGACCCGCTCCGGCCCGGTCGCGTCCCCATCTGGAACACCCGACAGCCCATCTCCTCGGCCGTCGCTATGCCGCTGACCTGCCCGCCAGCTTGGACCGCCGCCGGGTACGGTTCCCGGGCGGCCACCACCCCAACACACGCCCCCGCCAGAGGCTCCGGATCAGGCTCGCTCAGCTCGCCCCGGGCACTCTGCCAAAGCAGCGGAACGAGGTCCGGGAGCAGGGGTAGTTGGACCTCCGTCTCCGGGTCTCCGAAGCGGGCGTTGAACTCCAGAACCTGAATCGCCTCGCCGACCAGCATCGCCCCAACGTAAAGACACCCCCGATAGGGCGTTCCCCGAACGAGCATCTCCTTGAGGGTCGGCTCGACCACCTCCTGGCGAATCCTCTCGTTCAGCCCTCGCCACCGCTCGGTGGGAGCGGGGGCATAGCTCCCCATGCCGCCGGTGTTGCCACCCCGGTCGTGATCGAAGGCGCGCTTGTAGTCGCGCGCTGGCGGCAGCATTACCGCGGAGACCCCATCGCAGATGGCGAAGAACGACGCCTCCTCGCCCTCCAGGCAGTCCTCGATCAGAATTCGGGAACCGGCCTCGCCCAGTTCCCGGCGTACCAGCAGCAGCTCCACTGCCGCCCGAGCTTCCACTTCGGTGCGGCACACGAAGGCGCCCTTGCCCAAGGCCAGCCCGTCCGCCTTGACCACCAACGGGGCACCCCGCTGCTGGACGTGTGGGAGCGCCAGTTCGGGATCGTCGAATACGGCGAAGGCCGGGGTGGCGACCGCCGCCCGCCGCATCACCTGCTTGGCGAAGATCTTGCTGCTCTCCAGCTGACCGGCCTCTCGACCCGGGCCGAAGCAGCGAATCCCCGCCGCCTCAACCGCATCTCCAACCCCGGCCGCGACAGCGGCGTCCGGGCCAAGGACGACCAAGTCAACCCGCTCCGCCTGGGCCAAAGCAGCCAGTGCCGCGGCATCAGTTGCCGCCACGGCACGGTTCTCCCCGACCAATCGTGTGCCGGCATTGCCGGGGGCGCAGATGACCCGCTCCACCAGCGGACTTCGGTGGCAAGCCCAGGCCAGCGCGTGTTCCCGGCCGCCCCCGCCCACCACCAGCACCTGAAGGGACCGGTTATCTGGGCTCGGGGTCACTCCCACTCGATGGTCGAGGGCGGCTTGCTGCTGATGTCGTAGACCACCCGGTTCACGCCGGGGACCTCGTTGACGATCCGCCGGCTGATGTCGGAGAGCACGTCGTAGGGGACCCTGGCCCAGTCGGCGGTCATGCCGTCATCGGACTGGACGATCCGCACCGCGACTACGTTGGCGTAGGTTCGGAAGTCACCCATGACTCCCACGCTGCTGATCGGGGTCAAGATGGCGAAGCTCTGCCAGACGCGGTGGTAGAGGCCGCTGCGCTTGATCTCGTCGATGACCACCCAGTCAGCGCTCCTGACCGTCTCCAGCCGCTCTCTGGTCACCTCTCCGATGATCCTGATCGCCAGTCCCGGCCCCGGGAAGGGCTGGCGTTGGATCACGTCGTCGGGCATCCCGAGCGCCCTACCCACCCGTCGCACCTCGTCCTTGAAGAGGTAACGGAGCGGCTCGACCAGAGAGAACCGCATGCCCTCGGGCAAGCCCCCCACGTTGTGGTGAGTCTTGATCTTGTGGGCACCGAACGTGTCGGGCGCGGTGCTCTCGATCACATCCGGATAGAGCGTTCCCTGAGCCAAGAAGGGCACCCCGCCCAGCCGTCTGGTCTCCTCCTCGAAGGCCGTGATGAACTCGCGACCGACGATCCTCCGCTTCTCCTCAGGGTCGATGACCCCTTTGAGCGCGCGCAGGAACCGGTCCTCGGCGTCCACCCGGAGGATCTTCATCCGCATGCTGCGACCCAGCGCCTCGATGACCCGGTCGCCCTCGCCGCGACGGAGCAGCCCGTTGTCGACAAACACGCAGGTCAGCTGGTCGCCGACCGCTCGGTGAACCAAAGTGGCCGCCACCGCCGAGTCGACCCCCCCAGAGAGGGCGCAGATCACCTGCTCTCCGCCGACCTTCTGGCGGATCTCCTGGACCGCCTGCTCCACGAAGCTCTCCGCCGCCCAGCTCCCGCTACAGCCGCAGGTGCCGTAGAGGAAGTTACGCAGCATCTCCATGCCCTGCGGGGTGTGGGCCACCTCTGGGTGGAACTGGATGCCGACCTGGCCCCCCGGCCCGGACATCGCCGCCACCGGGCTGTTGACGGTGTGGGCCACCGGGCGGAAACCAGGGGGCAGTTCCTCGATGACGTCGCCGTGGCTCATCCAAACCGACATCTCGGTGGGCAGCCCCAAGAAAACCCCGTCCTCACTGTCTACCACCACCGAGGCGAGCCCGTACTCCCGCCGCTGAGACGGCTTGACCCGGCCGCCGAGGTCGCTGGCCAACAGTTGCATCCCGTAGCAGATGCCCAGGATGGGGACTCCCATCTGATAGATTTCCGGATCCGGGTGAAGGGCGCCCTCGTCGTAGACGCTGGAGGGACCACCGCTGAGGATCAGACCTCTCGGGTGGCGGCGGGCGATCTCGCTGGCGGGGGCCGTGCCCGCGATCAGCTCGCAGTAGACATTGAGCTCGCGGATCCGCCTGGCGATCAGCTGGGTGTACTGCGAGCCGAAGTCGAGGACCAAGATGGTGTCGGTTCCGGCGGCTAGCCCCAGATCGGGCCCGCCAGGACTCGAGCGCGGGAGGGCGGTGGTGGTCATCCTCGCCTCCCTGCTAGCACTTCAGCGAGCCATCCCGACCTGCTGAGCCTGCTGGAAAAGCTTCCCCTCGGTGAGGATGGAAGGGGCGATAACTAGCTCCGTTTGCTGAAACTCCTCGATCGTCCGAGCTCCGCAGACCCCCATCGCCGACTTCAGCGCCCCTAGCAAGTTCTGGGTTCCGTCATCAACCCGGGCCGGACCAAGAAGCAGTTCTCGCAAGGTGGCCCTGGTTCCCACCTTGATCCGGGTGCCCCGGGGGAGATCGGCGTCCGGGGTCGCCATCCCCCAGTGGTTGCCGTGCCCCGGAGCCTCCTCGGCCGAGGCGAAGACCGACCCGATCATCACCCCGTCAGCTCCCGACGCCAATGCCTTGGTGACGTCGCCACCCACCCGCATCCCACCATCGGTGATCACGGTGACCGGCTGGCCACCAGCCCGACGGTGATCGTGGCGAGCCGCGGCGACATCGGCGGTTGCGGTCACTTGAGGGACTCCGATCCCCAGCACGGCACGAGTGGTACAGGCGGCTCCCGGCCCGACTCCAACCAAAATCCCGGCCACCCCGGTGCCCATCAGTTCCAGCGCGGTGTAGTACTCGACGCAGTTCCCGACCACGATCGGCAACTTGGAGTTCTTGACCAGATGGGCGAAGTCGAGTTGCCGGTAGGAGCGAGAGATATGGCGGGCGGTGAGAACCGTCCCCTGGACGAAAAAGAGGTCAGCCCCAGCCTCGGTAACGATGGGGAGCTTGCGTTCGGCGTCCGCCGGGGTGGTGGAGACCGCGCAGATCACCCCCGCCCGCTTGACCTCCCCGATCCGTTGGGAGATCAGATCGTCCTGGACCGGCTGCCGGTAGAGCTCCTGAAGGAGCACGTTCACCCGCTCTCGGGGCGCCTCGGCGATCTGCTCATATATCGCGGCCACATCGTCGTAACGGCAGTTGATCCCGTCCAGGTTGAGGACGGCGAGCCCTCCTAGCTTGCCCATCTCTATGGCAAAGTGGGCATCGACCACCCCGTCCATGGCGGCGGCCAGGATGGGAACCGCGAGCTCGACCTCGCCGATGGTCAGCCGGATGTCGATCTCATCGGGATTGATGGTGACCTTGCCCGGCACCAGGGCCACCTCGTCGAACCCGTAGGCCCGCCTTGCTCTTTTACCTCTTCCTAGTTCAATGTCCAAGCAAGGCTCCCTCCGATTTTCTGGGTGCGCGAGGTCCACCTAACCGAGCGCCAACCCGAGATCAAGCATACCAGACGCACACGACATGTCCCGGCCTGCACCGCAGCATCTAGTGGGCGACGCTCCACGTCCCCCCACCATGTAGTGGTTAGGGAGCGTGGGCCGCCGTTAGCTGGTCTGGAGCTGCGCCCGGATCACCAAGCGGTGGCTGTCGATCCAGAGCGGCGTGCAGGTGACCACCGTGATCCAGGTGCCGCTGGTGATCGGCTGCAGCTGCGTGACCTCGGAGGGCAACTCCGACCACATTTGGGTGATCACATAGGTGAACTGCTGGCAGTCTCGATTGGTGAGCAAAATCGTGTCCCCTGCCTTGAGGGTCCCGAGAGGCTCGAAGTTCGGCTCCCTATGAAGGGCGTAGAGCCCGTTACCAGGCTGGCCCGGGCCCGGAGTCGTCGAGTAATGGACGACCGATCGCCGCAGGAGCAAAGACCAGTTCCCGTTGCCGGCAACCCCCTCGATACCCGAGAGGTTGGGGAAGTCGATCAGGGCGTACTCGGAGGCGGGCGAGCCGCCGCCACAGGTGGGGGCAGTCGGCACGGGACTGGTCCCAGGCTGCTGGATGGTCTTGATCTTGGGCAACTGGGTACTGAGCGCAGAGCCCGGATCCTTCCACTTCTGGAGGGCTTGGGTGTCCGCTCGAGAGCGCTGCAGCACCCCTACCAGCGGCGGGACGAAGATCGCCAAGCCCGCCACTATTAAGAGGATGCCGCTACCGGCCAGGACGACTCCCAACCGACGCCTCCCAGCCCACCCCGGAAGACCCTTTAAAGGATTGTTCAACTGCCGCTCCCTGTGACCCCCCGGGGAACATCGTACCGGAAGTCGCAGAACGCTCCCTAGCTGTCACAGCCGCCGTGCAGCTTGTTACTCACCCGTGCCCAGACCACGATGAGCCGATCAGCAGGGTCCGGGACACAATCGGAGCGTGAGTCAGTTTGCAACCATCGACGGCGACGGCGGCTGGGGGGCGGTGGGAGTTCCCCTGGGGCTGACGGCCTCCAAGATCTTGGTCATCGATGACGACCCGGCCATGTTGCGGCTGGTGGAGTTGATTGCTGCCGAGAACGGCTACGACGTGGTGAGCGCCACGACAGGGGCGGCCGGGCTACGGCTGACCCTCGAGACAGAGCCCGACCTGGTGCTGCTCGACCTGGTGCTTCCGGACATGAGCGGGGTCGAAGTCTGTCGCCGCCTGCGTTCGGCGGGAGTCAAGGTGACGGTGCTGATGATCAGCTGCCTGCACGACCCCGAAGATGTGGTCGTCGGCCTGGAGGTTGGTGCCGACGACTACCTGCGCAAGCCATTTGAGGTCCGCGAACTGGTTGCTCGAATCAACGCTCGCTTGCGTCGAGCTCAGCTCACCCGCGAGGCCGGTGGCGTCGAACGACTCCACTTCCCGGGTCTCAGCATCGACATGGGCCGCCATGAAGTCCGCCGGGACGGCCGACCCGTCGCGCTGACTCCAACGGAATTCAAGATTCTGGTCGCGCTGGCCCGCCAGTCGGGTGCGGTGGTTCCCCGTCCCCAACTGATCGCGGAGGTCTGGCGCAACCGCGACCCTTACCGCGTACATTCGCTGGACGCCCACCTCTACCGCCTACGCCGAAAGATCCAACCTCGGGGTGATGGTGCCCATTACCTGCACGCGGTCATCGGCGCAGGCTATCGGTTCGAATACCAACCTCCCCGCAGCGACGCTCAGCGGCAGCGGGTGCCGTATCTGCGCTTAGCGCACTAGGGATAGATCCCGCGCGCCGTGGCGGCCCGCGCGACCCGGCCCACCGCAATCAGGTAGGCCGCCTCCCGCAGCGAGACCTTGTGGCGCGCGTGATAGGCCCACACCTGCTCGCTGGCCCGCAACATCGCGCGTTCCAATTGGGTGTTGATCTCCTTCTCGTCCCAGAAGAACGACTGCAGGTCCTGGACCCACTCGAAGTACGAGACCGTGACGCCGCCCGCGTTAGCCAGGATGTCGGGAACCACCACGATGCCGTCCTCAGCCAGCACCGCCTCGGCGACAGGAGTGATGGGGCCATTTGCCCCTTCCGCAACAATGCGAGCACGCACGTGGGACGCGTTTGAACTGTTGATGGTGGATTCCACCGACGCCGGCACCAGTACCGTGACCGGCAATCCCAACAGCTCCTCCCGAGTCAGCAACTCCCCCGGAACCTTGGCGTCAGAAAGGCGCCCGCCCTGGAGCTTGACCTCCTCGAGTCGAGCTAGGTCCAAGCCGCTGTCGCAATGCCAGCCGTGATGGCTATCGGAGACCGCCACCACCCGGCAGCCGGCCTCACCCAAAAGTCTCGCGCAGGTCCTCCCAACGTTGCCGAATCCCTCCACGGCCACGGTCGCACCTTCCAAGCTGAGTCCGGTGTTGCGCAGAGCGTGCATGAGCACGATCGCCAATCCCCGACCAGCAGCCTCGACCCGGCCCACCGACCCTCCCGCCTCGATCGGCTTGCCGGTGACGGAGGCGGTAACCGAAAAACCTTGGTGCATGGAGATGGTGTCCATGATCCAAGCCATGATCTGCGGACCGGTGCCGATATCAGGGGCGGGGATATCGCGCTCCGGTCCCAACAACAGGCTGATTTCCGTGGTGAAGCGGCGAGTCAGTCGTTCCAATTCCCGTGGACTCATCCGATGGGGATCAACGCGGACCGCACCCGCGGCTCCACCGAACGGTAGGGACATCAGGGCGGTCTTCCAGCTCATCGCCATCGCCAGCGCCTTGGTCTGGTCCAGAGTGGCTTCAGGCTCGTAGCGGATCCCGCCCTTGGCAGGCCCCCGGGCAATGTTGTGGTGCACTCGGTTGCCTACGAAGACTTCGACCGAGCCGTCGTCCAACACAACCGGGAAGTGCACCTGGAAGATCCGCTTGACTTCGCGCAGGACGCAGCGGGCATCGTTATCGAGATGCAGCAATTCGGCCGCCTGATCTACGCGGTGTTGAGCGGTTCCGTATAGGTCTTCGCTTCCCGGCGTCGGGGCGAGCGCGATCACCGCGTCAGTATAGGAGCGACGAGCCTGCTGGTTCTGGATGAATCTGCAGCCTGCGACGAGCCGGTAACACTTTCCCAGGAGGGCTCAAAGTGGTTGACATCGTCACCCTCATGCACGAATGTGTGGCACAATCAGTTTTACACGACTAGGCGAACACTCGGATTGGCGCGTTTCCACCCACGTCACAATCACAACCGGCGTCAATAATCCAGGTTCACCCTGAACCTCAAGGCGCTCATCCAACGGGCGCCCAAGCAACCTAGGAGGATTCTGACCTATGCCCCGAACGCCCAGGAGAACTGGCACGAGGCGCACCACCGCGCGCCCTGCCACTCGTAGCACGCGAAGGCCGGCGACCAGGCGAACCGCCGCACGAACCACCGCCCGCAGCACAACCGCGCGGCGGACGACAGCGCGGCGCACCACTCGCACTGCACCCACCGCCGCCTCGTTGAGCAAGAACCTCACATCTCAACTCAAGGCGCTGGAGAAGCGACTAGCCGACATTGAGAAGAAGTTGGATGCGGCCGTGACCCGCACGGCGGCAGCTCCCCGGGCCACGCGCAGGCCGGCCCGGCGCACCGCTACCCGCCGCACCTCCACAGCACGGGCCACGACCCGCAC
>JBAWFE010000042.1:0-71123 GCA_049591595.1 Candidatus Dormiibacterota bacterium | reverse complement strand
GTGCGACCTGGCTCATCAGAATGCTCGGAATCGCGCGGGTGGCAGCCGAGACAACCACGGCGCCGAAGGTTCCGTGCTCCGGCGCACCCCGGCGCCCGTCTCGGACGAGAACTTGAACGTTGGACACGCCAGCCCGATTGAGGTTGCGCCGCGCTTGGACCGCAAGTTGGGGTATGAGCTCGACTGCGACGACATTCCCCGCCCCCGCCGCACGCAGGACGGCGGCCAGGTAACCGCTGCCGGCGCCCACCTCGAGCACGGAGGCTCCCGGGCGGAGGTCGAGCGCCTGCACCACTACGGCCACGATCCAGGGTTGCGAGCAGGTCTGTCCCAGTCCGATCGCCAGCGCCCGGTCCTCGTAGGCGCGGCCCCGCTGCTCACTCGGCAAGAACGCAATACGGTCGACCCTGCCCATCGCCTTTAGCGCGGCCTCGCCGATTCCCTTCTCGCGGAGGGTTGCGATCAGCTCCTGCCGGCCGGAGCTCAGCTCTCGTTCAGGATTTGAATGCAGTGGTCGACGTCCTGGGAATAGAGGGTGGTCGGCACCCTCGCGGGGAGCGCTCCCTTGCCGACTGGCAGATAAAAACCGTGCACCGTCGGCGTCACAAACTCGGAGTCCACGAAGGCCACCTTCACCAAGGTGTTTACGGGGGGGAAGACGGCCACCATCCACACCTTGGCGCCCGGGTTCACGTCCGCCGAACAGACGTCCAGCCGGTTGCTGGAGATGACCACGATCGGACGAATCGGGTGGTAGTAAGTTTTCTGGATTGCGCTGTGGACGGCCCGGGGGTCGAGGCGAGAGGTGACCCGCGATTCGAGCACGGTCTGGGTCAGGTCGACCGCCGTCGTGGACGCTCCCGGGTTGGTGGCCATGACCACCACCTCGAGCAGCGGCCCCAGACCCGCCAGCGACCTGGCGTCCTTGGCCTCGGGCCCGGAGAGCAAGGGGAGGACGTCGCGGAGCTGAACCCGGCGAACGTAGTAGAAGTGAAGGTAGGTGGGATCGGTGTAGAAGCCTCCGTCGGGGGAACTGGTCACCAGCGCATTGGCCAGGGGATGCGCGTGATGGCTGATCGGCAGACCGCTGCCCAGCGCCGCCACGGCCTCGGTGGCGTTCGGGTTGGAGCCACAGCCGGCCAGCAGCACCAGCGCCGCCATCAGCGCCGCGCCAAATACGGTGCGTCTCCGGCTGAGGGTCCTCAGCGGAAAACTGGAGGCGATGAACAAGTCTCGTGCCTCACGAGGGGGGCGGCAGCGCCTGCCCGTCGGCAGTCAACAAGTCGCTCCGCACGAACACCGAGCGGGTCAGATAGCCGGCCGACTCCAGCCGCTCCCGTCCGCCCTCTTCGCGATCCAAGAGGGTGTACATGGCTACGATCCGGGCGCCCGAGGCGGCCACTTTTTCCGCCGCCTGGAGCAGCGATCCACCGGAGGTGAGGGCATCGTCCACCAGCGCCACCTCCTCGCCCGGCTCCGGAGATGGTCCAGCGCACCACCCCCCAGCACCGTGCTCCTTGATCTCCTTGCGGACGATGAAGGCCGATATCCGAGGGCCCAGGTCCAGGGCGCTGCAGAGCGCCACCGCCGTCACCATCGGGTCGGCACCAAGAGTCGGTCCTCCGATCTTGCGTACCCCGTCCTGGCGCGCGAACCTGAGCATGGCCCGGCCCACCAGCAGGGATCCTTCGGGATCGAGCGTCACCAGTCGCCCATCAAAGTAGTAAGGACTGCGACGGCCACTGGTGAGCTGAAAGTCTCCGACCCGGAAGGCCCGGGTCAGCATCAGGCCCAGCAGCTGCCGGCGCTCCGACTCCTCCTGGGTCACGCCGAGGGCGCATCCGGGCGCCACCGAAGCACCGGATGGCGCGCTGCGGTCACCTCGTCCACCCGGCCGACCGGCGCCCTGTGGGGTGCGGTGCGCAGTATCTCTGGGTCTCGCCCACCCTCTTCCATGATCGCCCCCACAACTGCCGCTAGCTCGTCCAGCGACCGCTTGGACTCCGTTTCGGTCGGCTCGAACATCATGGCTTCGGGAACCGTCATCGGGAAATAGACAGTCGGTGGGTACACCCCATAATCGATCATTCGCTTAGCGATATCTAACGCGCGCAAGTCGGAGTAAGGAGCCGTGGCGCGCTTGGGCGACGCGACGAACTCGTGAAAAGAGTCGCCGTCAATGGCGACCGGGAGCCACGGGTCCAGCCTAAGACGCAGGTAGCGCGCGTTCAGCACCGCGTCGCGCGCGACTTGCGAAAGCCCGTCGCCGTAGGCCCGGATGTACGCATAAGCGCGAACCAGCATGCCAAAATTGCCGTAAAAAGACCGCACTTTACCAATGCTGTGCGGGCGTTGATAGTCCCAGCCGAATCCGCTCGACGTGCGCTCGATACGGGGTACCGGAAGGAAATCTTCCAACTTGGCGGAGACTCCTACCGGGCCAGCGCCCGGGCCCCCGCCTCCGTGCGGCGTGGAGAAAGTTTTGTGCAGATTCAGATGCACTACGTCGAATCCCATGTCGCCCGGGCGCGCTAGGCCAACCAATGCATTGAGGTTGGCGCCGTCGTAATAAAGCAGGGCGCCGGCTGAGTGAGCGAGCCGTGCCATCTCCTCGATGTTGCGCTCGAAAATCCCCAGGGTATTGGGATTAGTGAGCATCACTGCCGCAACGTTGGGCCCCAATTTCGCTGCAAAGTCCTCGAGGTCGACTGTCCCGTCATCTGCGCTGCGCACCGTTACTACCGTCAGTCCGCATTGGGCAGCGCTCGCGGGATTTGTTCCGTGGGCGGTGTCGGGAATGATGACTTCGGTGCGTGTGTGATCTTCTTGACGCAGGTGGTACGCCTGGATCATCCGCAGGCCGGTCCACTCGCCGTGGGCGCCGGCGGCGGGTTGTAGGGAGACCGCCTGCATGCCCGTGATGTGGCACAGCATCTGCTCTAAATCCCACATCAGCTCCAGCGCTCCCTGGATGGAGTCCACCGGCTGGAGCGGGTGGATGTCCGCGAATCCGTCGAGCGCAGCAGCCTGCTCGTTGACCGCGGGGTTGTACTTCATGGTGCACGAGCCCAGCGGATAGGCGCCTTGCTGCAGGTTGTGGTTGCGCCTACCGAGCCGCCCGAAGTGCCTAGCCAGGTCGGGCTCGTTCACAGCCGGAATCTCGGCCCTGTGCCGGCGCCGCCAGTTGGCCGGCAGTGCCTCTGCCAAGCCGGGCCCGTCGACGCCAGCAGTCGGGAGCTGCGGTCCCGAGCTGTCCCGACCGGTCAGCTCGAAGAGCAGCGGCTCGGGTCCGGCCCACGCTGGTTCGGCGGTCACGCTCAAGTGCGAACTTCCACCGGAATGCTGGCCGCGGACACTCGGCTAAGCCGGCCCACCAGCCGGTCGATTGCGGCGGGAGAGGTCATCTCGGTGGTGCACATCAGCAGGCAGCGATCGAGCGCCGAATCGACCGTACCGAGGGGGTAGCCGGCCAGAATCCCTTCGCTGGCCAGCTCGCGGGCCAGCAGCTCGGCGGGGACAGGGGTCTCGATCACGAACTCCCAGAGGAAGTCGCGCTCCGGGAATTTCAGACCGAATCCCGGGAGCTGCGTGAGCCGTGCCGCGAGATGGTGGGCGCGCCGGTAGGAGATGTCGGCGACGGAGCGCAGGCCAGGCTCGCCCATCTTGGCCAGGTAGGCGGTGGCGGCCAGCGCCATCAGAGCGTGGTTGGTACAGATATTGGACGTCGCTCGCTCGCGGCGGATGTGCTGTTCGCGGGTCTGCAGGGTCAGGCAGAAGGCGCGATCTCCCTGGGAGTCGGTGGTCATGCCAACCAGACGCCCGGGAATGCGGCGAACCAGTTCATCCCGGCAGGCGAGGAGGCCGACCGTCGGTCCCCCGAGCTGGGGCGGGATCCCCAGTTGCTGGCCGTCCGCGGCGACTAGGTCGGCACCGAGCGCCCCGGGCGGATCGACCACCGCCGCCGCGATGGGGTCCGCCACCACCAGGGCGAGAGCTCCTGCCTGGTGCGCCAGCTCAACCAGTTCGCTCACCGGTTCCAACATTCCCAAAAAATTGGGTTGGGACACGACGACCACGGCCGGGTCCCCTTCGGATAGCGCCATGCGCAAGCTCTCAAGGTCAGTGACTCCGCCTTGTTGGGGCAGCTGTACCAGTTCCGCGCCTCGTCCAGAGATGTAAGTCGTGAGCACGGCCAGCACTTCAGGGTGAAGCGTGGAGGCGGCCAGGACGCGGGGCCTGCCGGTGTGCAAGGTCGCCAGCAGCGCCCCTTCGGCTGTGGCGGTCGCCACGTCGTACATCGAGGCGTTGGCGACATCGAGCTGGAAGAGCTCTGCCACCATCGACTGGAACTCGAAGATCGACTGCAGGTACCCCTGGCTCGCCTCGGCCTGGTACGGGGTGTAGGCGGTGTAGAACTCAGGGCGCCCGATGGTGGCCCGCACGATCGCTGGGATGAACCGGGAGTAGACCCCCGCCCCGAGAAAGCAGTCCCATTGCGACAGCGGCCGATTACGACCGGCAAGCCGGCGCATCTCCGCAATCAGATCTAGCTCCGATAGTGGTGGAGCCAGCTCCAGCTTCGGATCACGCAGTCCTTCGGGGACGTCGCGAAACAGCTCGTCGACGGACTGCAGACCCAAGGCGGAGAGCATCTCCGCTCGATCTGAGTCCGAATTTGGAAGATAGGCCATGGAAAGGCTGGCGCCCCCGCTGAGAAGTCCGACCGCTAGTGCGAATCCGCCTGCGCCAACGAATCGTACGCGGCGGAATCCAGGAGATCGGCCGGGAGATCTCCCTCGACGCGGACTCGGATCAGCCAGCCCTTTCCGTGCGGGTCCTGATTGACCAGTTCGGGCGAAGCGCTGACGTCAGCATTGACGGCGACAACCTCGCCGCCTACCGGCGAGTAAAGGTCACTGGCCGCCTTGACTGATTCCACCGCCCCAAAGCGGGTACCGGCACTGACCGTAGCCCCCTCTTTGGGCAGCTCCAGGAAAATCACGTCGCCGAGTTGGGACTGCGCGTGGTCCGTGATCCCCACCACGACTTCTCCCGGGGCCTCCTCGTGGACCCACTCGTGGGTCTTGGTGAAGCGATACGCGCTCAAGTCGGGCACCAACTCTCCTCCCGTTCCTTCCAGCCCGCTCCGTCAGCTCTCGGGTCGTTTGTAGAAAGGTAGCGGTACGACCGGCGCCACCGCCCACTGCAGCGGGTCGGCTCGAAGCTGGACTCTCAGTTCGGTGCCCGGCTCGCCACTGCCCGGCTCGACATAGCCCATCGCCAGCCCGGCGCCGACAGTAAAGCCAAACGACCCGCTGGTCACCTCGCCCACCTGACGCGATCCCTGATAGATCGGATGGCCGTGTCGTGGAATCTCCCTAGGGCCAAGCCTCAACCCGATGAAGGCGCGTGGCGGCGCGGCCGCGAGCTCGGCTAGCGCCTCGCTGCCGACGAACGGTCCCTTGGCCGGCTTGACCACCCAGCCCAGTCCGGCGCTGAGGGGATCGCCCTTCTCATCGATGTCCTGACCATAGAGTCGAAATCCGGCCTCCAGGCGAAGCGTGTCCCGCGCCCCGAGCCCGGCTGGGACCAGACCATCTGGCGCGCCCGCGTTTAGCAGCGCCGACCACAGCCGCTCGGCTTCTCCGGCACCGGCATACAGTTCGAACCCGTCCTCACCGGTGTAACCGGTTCGGGAGACCCGGACCACTACCCCCGCCACCTGCCCAAACCGGTGGTGGTAGTAACGGACCGAACTCAGGTCCTGACTCCGGCTCAGTGATTGGACGATCTGTGTGGCCCGCGGACCCTGGACCGCGAGGAGCACCGTTTCCTCAGAAACATCGTCGATCTGGGCGTCGTATCCGACCAGACACCGCTGCATCCAGTCCAGGTCGACGTCATGGCGGGCGGCGTTGACGACACACATGAAGTCGTCCTGGTCGCGGTACACCAGCAGGTCGTCGACGATTCCGCCATCTGGATGGCACATCACGGTGTAGAGCGCTCGCCCGGGAGTTAGCTTCGAGACATCGTTGGTTACCAGCCGCTGCAGGAAGTCGAGCGCTCCGGCGCCGCGGACATAGACCTCCCCCATGTGAGAGACGTCGAAGAGGCCGGCTCGCTCCCGCACCGCCAGATGTTCCCCGCGAATCGACCCGTAGTGGAGCGGCATCGAATAACCGGCGAAGGGGACCATCTGGCCCCTGAGTGCCCGATGGACCGCGGCTAGCGGGACGTTCTTGATTCCTTCGCTCATGAGCTTTCGATCTCCCCCAGGATGTCCATCAGTTCCACATCGTGTTGCGACCGAGCTTCGTCCACTGCTCGCCGCAGCTGGGCCACTCTGGCCACAGGCCAGCTCATATGAGCCGCGAGTTGCAGGTCGGTAGGGGCGGTTGCGGAGTTGAGCCGCAACTCCGCCTCTGCGGCGAAGAGCCGCTCTGCGTCTGCGGCCCAGCGCAGGTCCTCCAACCGGGCCGCGTCTTCGTCGGCCGCCAGAGAATCCATCACCTGGTCAACCGCTTGCCGGACCCGAGCTAGGAACTGATCGGGCGACAACGGGCAGCTGGGGTCGAGGCCGTGTACGACTGTGACCAGGGCCGTGCTCCCCTCCTGGAAGAGGTCCTCCAAGGGAAGGGTCTCCGACTGGTGGGCCTCCGCCGCCTTTAGGACGGCCCACAGCGACCCCTCCACCAGTTGCTGGGCACTGTCGGGGACCGAGTCCAGTGCCGGGGATTCAGAGAGCAGCTCCGTCAGTCGGTTCTTGGTGAGACGCGGGCACAGAGCGACCAGCTGGCGCACGTCCTGAGGCTCAGCCAGCCCATCCTCCTCCACCTCAGAATCCGACTTCGCTCGGCCCCTGACCACGCCCCGAGTATAGGAGCGGTCGCCGCGTTCCCCGGAACCTCGAGAACACTCACACCCGTAGACTCGGCTCGTGGCCCCAAGTCGCCTCCGTGTGCCCCCTGATCAGGACCTGCTGGTATTCGGCGCCACCGGCGACTTGGCACAGCGCAAGCTTCTCCCAGCCCTCTACGAACTCAGCACGCAGGGCCTACTGCCGCGCAACTGCGACATCGTGGGCACCGCAACAAAAGAGCTTGGCGATCACGGATTCCGGCAGATCGCGGAGCAGGCGGTGAAACAGTTCGCCCGAACAGGCTTCGATCGGGAAGGCTTCGCGGAGTTCGCCAAGCGGCTTCGATACATCACCACGACGCATGACCAGATGGGCACGGGAGCCAAGCTGGCCAAGGCTCTCGTGCAGCCACGCCGACTTATCTATCTCGCCGTCCCTCCGTCCGCCTTCGTCACGATTCTGCAGGAGCTGACGGGGGCCGGACTGGCCAAGGGTTCTTCGGTGATCATCGAGAAACCGTTCGGGCATGACCTCAAGTCCGCCGTCGATCTCAACGTGGCCCTTCACAAGACGGTCCCCGAGGACCGCATCTTCCGAATCGACCATTACCTCGGCAAGGAAACGGTCCAGAATCTCCTGGTTTTTCGCTTCGGCAACACCCTGGTTGAGAGAATCTGGAACCGCGATGTGGTGGATCAGGTGCAGCTGACGGTGGCCGAGGATATCGGTATAGAGAGCCGCGGGCGCCTCTATGAGGAGACCGGCGCGATTCGGGACATCTTCCAGAACCACCTGCTGCAGTTGCTCGCCCTGACCTGCATGTCGCCACCGAGCTCGTTCGACCCGGAGGCCCTGCGAGACGAGAAGGTCAAAGTGCTCCACTCAATCCGCCCTGTCGGCCCGAGCGACGTGATCCGGGGCCAGTACACCCGGGGCTCCGTCAACGGCACCACCATGCCCGGGTACCGGGAAGCCGACGGCGTGTCGCCCGACTCCACCACCGAGACCTACGTGGCGATGCGGCTAAACGTCGATACCTGGGACTGGGCGGGCGTGCCCTTCTACCTGCGGTGCGGCAAAGCGCTCTGCACCCGGCGAACGGAGATCATGCTCTTCTGCCGCGATGTCCCGCTACACCTATTTGAGGGCACCGGGATCGAGCACCTCACCCCGAACCGGGTGACCATCCGGATTCAGCCAGAGGAAGGAATCTCCTTCTCGTTCATGGCCAAGCAGCCGGGAGCCACGGTGGTCGAGCAACCGGTGCGGATGGACTTCTCGTACGGGCAGTCCTTCAAGACAGAACCAGCCGAAGCCTATGAGCGGCTCCTCCACGACGCCCTCCTCGGGGACCACACACTCTTTATTCGCCAGGACGAGACCGAGGCGGCTTGGGCCGCGCTGGAGCCGGTCTTGGAGAACATGCCCCGGGTCACGTTCTACCCAGCAGGCAGCGAGGGGCCGGAGTCGGCCAATTCGCTCCTCCTGTCCGGAGCGTGGCACGACCTCGCACACCACAACAGCGAGCCCGGAGCTGTCCAGAGCTGAAGAGCTAGGCGGCTCCCGTTCTCGCGGGGACCAGGTCTGGAACCAGCTGATCCGCCTCGATCCATCCCTCTTGGACCGAATCTCCCGTCCCTGCCCGGACCCGCACCCAGCGGCCCGTCTGCTGCAGCGCCACCAATGGGCTGGCCGGCCGAACCGGCATGGTTCGCTCGGCCCCGTAGTCAGGACCGGAGAAGAGGGGGTATCCGGTTCCAGCCCAACTCTGGACCACCGTGCATGGTCCGGGCGGGATCGTCCTTAGTCGGTACACGGTGGCGGTGTCGCGCTCGCCGCGAGTCAGGACACGCAGCAAGTTGACGGCTCGGATGGTCGCGCTGCGCTGCCCCTCGGCGACCATGGTCAGCTCCGTCCCTTGGGCGGTCGGATGGCACTCGATCCGCACCTTGGTTTTGGGGCGTTTCACCTTGCTCCACTGGCCGAAGAACCCGTTGGCCAGTACCTGGGCGACCTCGGCCGTGTGGTCGTCGATGATTCGGAAGCTGAATGGCGGCAGCGCCATCAGCTGCTCGGCGAGGGCGAACACCTCCCGGGGTGGCGTGTACACGGTCGTGACCCAGCGGTTGGTGCGCGGCCGCCCGAGGTAGAGCATGCTCAGATTCTAGGCGGGCGCCCGCAGTCGCCGATCATCGACCGAAGCCGGGTTGGGGGCTCTCTGGATCAGCGGAGCAGCGGACGGCGCCGCAGCAAGAGCGCCTCCAGGCCGTGCACCAGAGGATCCAGCGGGCCCAAAACTGGCGCGATCATCAGTCCGCTGTAGCTGCCCAGACGACCACTCCACTTGGTCTTGAATTTCGCGTACCCGTGCGCCGGGTCGGCCCGGTTGAACCGTCGGGGCACCCCGAACATGTCGTAGATCGTGCACCGCTGCTCAATCCCCCACTGCATCATCGCCCACTGCATCGCGTAGCTGGCATGGGCCCGGGGAACGGCGGCGCTGGTGCCCCCAAACATGTGCACCAGCCATCTGCCGTACGCCACGGTCAACCCGGCCGCGAGCGGCTGACCTTTATAGGAAGCGATGAAGACCGTGGCGTCCAGGTCCTCTCTGACTGCCTGGTAGTAGGAGAGGGGACGGGAGTGGAGCTGCTTGCGGCCCACAGTGTCCATGTGGAGTGAGTAGAAGGCAGCAACGGCCTCCGGGCTCTGATCTGCTTTGACCACCACCCCTTCTCGCTCGGAGACACGGATGCAGTACTTGGTCGCAGAAGGAATCCGCGCCGAGAGGGCTTCGACACCCCCACGCAGATCCACCAGCCAGGTTTGCCGGTGCTGGACATCAAAGTGACCCGGACGGAGGCCGCAGCGCGCCCGGAGCTGGTCGGCTTCAGCTGAATCAATGGGCCACTCGGGATCGCACTTCAACTGGAACGCCCGGTGCCGGCGCAGGGTGCTCGCCGCAGCGCTCAAGAGCGCCCGACACGCTTCGACGTCTCCCAGCGAGGAGAGGACCGGACCCTTCGGGGAGTACCCCCAACCCAGACCGCCAGGCCCGACCTTCTGCTGGAGAACCTGGATGGCGCCAACCCACTGCTCTTCAGGGCCCCGAATGGCCGCGAGGCGGTAGACCCGCCAACCGTAGCGTCGGCGCAACTCACCCCATCCCCACGACTGGAGAACGTGGCCCGTCTCCTGCTGGCTGATGTAGTCGTCCCACTGTCGCTTACCGTCACCGGGGACTGTCACCACCCGGACGCCCTGTGCTCCTGGGACCTTCAAGCTCCAGTGATTGGGAAGGCAGCCATCGCGGTCATTATAGATTCGGGAGATCAGCGTCGAGCCAGTTCTGAGTTGCAGCGTATGATCGAAGAGACATGCGTCGTCGGCCGATTGTGGGTGCGGTTCTAGTAGCCGCTAGCGGCTTGCTCGGAAGTCAGCTGCAGGTCATGGCCGCCACCCCGACGGGCCCGGCCGTCAGCCACACGAGTGGATTCGTCGGAGTAGTCTCCAACCCCACCTTGGCGTTCGTGCTGCTGCTGATTGCCTTTCTAGGCGTGGGGCTCGAGATCATTCACCCCGGAACGCTGGTGTTTGGTACGGTCGGCCTGGTGGCCGGAGCACTGGCCGTCGTGGGACTCGCCAACCAGCCGGTCGACTGGGTGGGACTGGTGCTGGTCGGCTCCGCTGCCGCGCTCTTGGTGGTGGATACCTCGCTGCAGAGCCATGGGCTGGTCAGCCTTGCTGGAGTTTGTGCCGCGATCGCGGGCGGGCTTTTCCTATACCAGACCTCACCGGGCGAAAGCGGCGTGAGTCTGGCGGCGCTGATCACCGTGCCGGTGGTACTGGGCGGAACCTGGATCGTTTTGAGTCGGCGCGCGCTCCAGGTGCGCCACCTACCGTATGCCTCGAGCTCCCATGAACTGTTGGGACTCACCGCCGTGGTGCGCGAACGCGCGAATCCCAACGGGATCGCCGCCGTGGAAGGGGAGCTGTGGCGGATCACCGCGCGACAGGGTGAGCCGATCGAAGTTGGCACCGGCGTGAAAGTAATGGCTCAAGATGGCCTTACGTTGATTGTGGACCCGGAGCCGGGCCTGCCGGCCGGCAGCGAACAGGCAACTGATCCCGGCGTGGGTGCCGGTTCTCGCATCGGATAAAGGAGGGCATCGCCATGGCCGGATTAATCGTTGTAGTGATCGTCTTAGTTCTACTTCTAACCACGTTTTCCACGGGTTTCCGTGTCATCAACGAATACGAGCGCGGCGTCGTATTCCGCTTAGGCCGACTGATCGACGTGAAAGGTCCCGGTCCGCGACTGATCATTCCCTTCGGAATCGACCGGCTGCTCAAGATCGACCTGCGGATCAACGTGCATCAGGTGCCACCGCAGGACATCATCACCAAGGACAACGTCACGGTTCGGGTTACTGCCGTGGTGTTCTTCCGCGTGGTTGATGCGAGGGACGCCTATGTCAAGGTCAATGATTACCGGGGCAGCATCTCCACCGCCGCCCAGACCACCTTGCGGTCGATATTGGGTCAGTCCACCCTCGACGAACTGCTGAGTCAGCGGGACAAGGTGAACGCCGAGCTGCAGACCGTGATCGACGACCAGACCGAGCCCTGGGGCGTGAAGGTCACCGCTGTCGAGGTCAAGGATGTTGATCTTCCCCAGTCGATGCAGCGGGCGATGGCCATGCAGGCGGAGGCAGAACGGGAGAAGCGAGCCAAGATAATTCGCGCTGAAGGCGAATTCCTGGCAGCCCAGCAGTTGAGCAATGCCGCCGAGGTGATCGGAAGAGAACCGGCCACCCTGCAGCTGCGGTACCTGCAGACGCTCGCCGAGATCGGGACGGAACAGAACACCGTGGTCGTCTTCCCCCTGCCCCTCGACCTGATCCAGCCCTTCATGGAGATCAGTGCGAAGGCTAGTGCCAGCAATGGCAAAAATGGCGCAGCTCTGAAGGCGCTCACCGAGAAGGTGATCCCCGCCGCCAGGGCAAGGACCTCGCGGAACAAAGTCGACTGACCACCGCCCGGGACGGACAGTTGGAGCGGGTGGGCCCTGAAGGGTCCCACCGAACTCCCCGCTGCCTACTGTTAGGTTCCGGGGAGTTCGAGCCGTGGGTGGGGCAGGCCGAGATCACCGCGCTCTCAGGCGCGGGAGGAGATGGCTCGGCTGTGGTTCTGGCTACCGCCAGCGCTCCTGAGGGCGAGTCGACCTTCGAGAGATGGAATCAGCTGGGGCTGGCGCACTACGCATCCCTCGACCTACCGGCTCGGACCCTGCCTGTCCGAACGCGGGAAGATGCCGAGATCGCAGCACACGCCGCGGTGGTAAGCCAAGCCAGCTTGATCTTCTTCTCCGGGGGGAATCCCGAATACTTAGCGCGGACCCTGGAAGGCACAGCTGTCTGGGCCGCCGTTCTGGGGGCGCTCGACGGCGGGGCGGTCTTCGGAGGGTGCAGCGCGGGCGCCATGGTCGCCGGAGCAGCCAAGCAGTCCGGTCCGGCCCGCGGGCGCTTTCGGTTCAGTGGTGGACTGGGCCTGTTCCCAACTGACGTCTTCGGAGTCCACTGGGACTCGACCTTCATGCGCGTCCTTCGACCGGCGGTGATTCGCCGGGTGCCCGCAGGCTGCCGCCTAATTGGGATCGCTGAGCGGACAGCAATACTGTCGGAGGGCAATGGCTGGAACGTATTTGGCGACGGTGCGGTTGAGGTGCGGGACGGGCTGATTCGAAGGTCGTACCGGGCAGGGGAAGTTATCCCGAATGGTCCGGCCGATGATCGACCGTGAGTCGCCACAAATGTTTCACGTGAAACATCACGGCGCTCCTATACTTCCGCACATGTCTCGCCCTCGGGTGATCACTGTGTGCAATCAGAAGGGCGGGGTCGGCAAGACCACCACCGCCGTGAGCCTCGGCGCCGCTCTAGCGGAGAGGGGGTTGCGGGTGCTCCTGGTGGACTGCGATCCGCAGGGCAACGCCACCTCTGGAGTAGGGGTGCGGCCCGCAAGTCTATCGAGCTCGATCTATGACGTAATCGTTCTGGGACAGCCGTTGATGGAGGTGGCGATCGAGATCGAGGAGGTGCCGGGGTTGACGTTGGTCCCGTCCAACGTATCCCTGGCGGGATCTGAGCTCGAACTTGCCGAGCTCCCTCTCCGCGAGTCACGTCTTAAGCTCGCTCTGGACGGACTTGAGGACTTCGACTATGTGCTGCTCGACACACCTCCCTCTCTCGGCCTGCTGACCGTCAATTGCCTGGTGGCCGCCGACTCCCTGCTGATCCCACTCCAGTGTGAGTACTACGCGCTGGAGGGTCTCTCCCTGCTGACCCAGACCCAGACGCTGGTCAGGAAGTCGCTGAATCCCGCCCTGACTTTGGCGGGAATCGTGCTGACCCTGTTTGACCCGCGGACGATCCTCAGCTCTCAGGTGGTCAGCGAAGTTAGGCGGCAGTTCGGTGACCAGGCATTCACAACCGTCATCCCCCGGTCGGTGCGGCTCAGCGAGGCCCCGAGTCACGGACTGCCAATTACCCTCTACGAACCAGCCGGGAGAGCGGCGGCGGCCTATCGCGCCCTGGCCGAGGAACTGCTTGCGCGCACCGCAGCGGTGGCTGCGTGACCAAGCGGCGAGGTCTCGGCAGGGGACTGGAGCAACTGATCCCAACTGGCGCCACGGACTTTAACCCTCTCGTGGGTGGCCCGGGCACAAGAGATGTCCCGATAGCGCTGATCGACCCCAACCCGGAGCAGCCGCGCACCAACTTCGATGACGCTTCACTCCGGGCGCTCTCCGAGTCGATCCGGACCTACGGAGTGCTTCAGCCGCTGGTGGTCGAGGCGAATGGGACACGATTTCGGCTGGTCGCCGGCGAGCGGCGGCTACGCGCTGCCCAATTGGCCGGACTCGGTCGGATTCCGGCTGTCGTCCGCCCGGTCGGTCCCGATCGAGAGAAGCTGGAAGTCGCGCTGGTCGAGAACCTCCAGCGAAGCGATATCTCGGCCCTTGATGAGGCGCGCGCCTTCTCCCGACTGTGCGATGTATTCGGCCTCACCCAGGAGCAGGTCGCGCAGCGCGTGGGTCGTAGCCGATCCGGTGTCGCCAATACCATGCGCCTGCTCCAGACGGCGCCTGCGGTCCAGGTGGCCATCCAGGGCGGGCAGATCGCGCCGGCCCATGGAAGGGCGCTGCTCTCGCTGCCTGACTCACAGGCCCAGGAGAAGCTGCTCAACAAGATCGTCGCTCAGAGTCTCTCTGTCCGGGAGACCGAGCGGCTGGTCTCCCAGCAGACCGGAGACCGCCCTGGGCGGCCCCGTAGGGCGGCGGGGTCGTCCGACTCGGCTCTAGGTGCGATTGAGGAGGCACTCACCCAGCGGCTGAGTACCCGGGTCAAAATCCTTCCAGGACCCAAGGGCAGGGGCCGAATCGTGATTGAGTATTTCTCCGAAGAGGAACTGAACGGATTGCTCGACCGGCTAGCCGTCTCGATCTAGCCGAGGGGGATTTTCCTCCCTCTCTATACTGCCGTGGTGCCATCCGACCCTACGTTCGTGCCTGGTCCCTCGCGAGATCGGGTCGAAGCGGCGGGTAGCTCGCACGGACGGTCCTTGGTACGGGACCTGGTCGAGGTGGTCGCCCTCGCCATCCTCATATATCTGTTGATCGCGTTCGCGATCCAGCCGGTGCATGTCGAGGGCACCAGTATGTATCCGGGTCTGCAGAACAACAACCTCTTGATCGCCGAGAAGGTTTCCTTGTATCTCGGGGGCCCATCGCGGGGGGACATCGTCATCCTCAAGCCACCGATTCCATCATCTGACGACTTCATCAAGCGGGTCATCGGACTGCCCGGCGAATGGGTACGGATTGCGCCCAACAATCACCACGTCGGCCACGTTTTCATCAGCGAGTCGAGGCCGGATTCCGCGACCGGCGGAGCCGAGCTCAAAGAGCCCTACATCAATGGGACCTGGGTAGACGAGGTCGAGTGCTGCACTGCCAAGGGCACTTTTTCTCCGCTGCTGCCGACCACGGGACGGTGGGTCCGGATCCCCGCCCACGAGTATTTCGTGATGGGCGATAACCGCAACTTTTCCGAGGATTCCCGCACATTTGGCTGGGAGCCCCAGCACGGCATCGTGGCCGTCGCGGTCGCCCGCTTCTGGCCCCTCGATGAGCTGGGCCTGGTGCCTGGCATGCGGCCAACGGTGAGCGTGCTGCTAGCGGCCGGGACGCTGTTGCCGATTCGACGCCGCCGCCGGCGGCGTCCTAGGGGTAAATCCAGCGACCGCCTTCCCGCTCCCAAGTAATCAGCTCGGTGTTGCCGAAGTAGAGTGCTATCTCCTCCTCGGCTCGGGCGGGGCTGTCGGATCCATGGATGACGTTCTGGCCGATGTCAATACCGAAGTCTCCGCGGATGGTTCCGGGGGCCGCGGTCGCAGGGTTGGTCGGCCCCATCATCGATCGGACCATGGTGACCGCGTTGGGGCCTTCCCAGACCATCACCACCACCGGGGAGGAGGTTATGAACTCGATGATCGCGTCGAAGAACGGCCGGCCGCGGTGTTCTTGGTAATGCTGCCCGGCTAGCTCACGAGTGATGGCGGTGAGCTTCAGTCCCACCAGGTGGAGTCCTCGACGCTCGAACCGCATCACCAACTCCCCGACGAGCCCGCGCTGGACTCCGTCAGGCTTGATCAGCACCAACGTTCGCTCCACGGTCAGATCCTCCCCGCCTCTGCAGCCGCCAGGCGGCCGTCTGAAGCCGACATCATCCCTCAACGCCGTTGGAAATCGCCGCCAACGCCACCCCGGCCTCTGGTCCGGGGCCTACCGCAGCGAGCCGCCAGCCATGCCCGGTGAAGAGTCGCTCGGCGGTGGATTGAACATCCTCCGCCGTGACTGACCTAACCGAGGAGATCACCTCGGCAGGCGACATCACCGAGCCAATTAGGGCGGCTTGGTGCCCCAGGAACTCCGCCATTGCGCTGGTCCCCTCGAGCTGGAGGCGCAGCCGGCCCTCGATCTGGGTCTTTGTCCGCTCCAGGTCCTGGGCGGTGAGACGTTCGCGCACCATCCGGCCGACCTCCAGGAGGGCACCTCGGATGGCGGTGTCGACCTGGTGGGGCTGAGTGGCCATGTAGATCCCGAAGGCACCCGAATCCCGGTGCCGGGCGGCAAAGGAGTGGATGTCGTACGCCAGCGCCAGCCGCTCCCTAAGCTCCAAGAACAGGCGGCTGCTCATGCCCTCGCCGAGCAGGGTGTTGAGTACATCAAGAGACCAACGCTCTGGATCGAGGTACGAGGAGCAGCGTACCCCTAACAGAATGTGGACCTGCTCCCCACGACGCTTCCGAACCTTGGCGACCGGATCCAGCCCCAATGGAGTTGGAATCCCCCCATCGCTCTGGCGGCGCTGGGGTGCCGCAACAGATGGTCCCTGCTCGTCGAAGCACCGTTCGACCAGGGTCCGGGCCTGATCAGGTATGAACCCCCCGGAGAGCACCACCACCACCCGGTCCGGCACGTAGTACGCCGCCCGGTAGCTGCTCAGTTCAGGGGCCCCGATTCGTGCCAGCGAGGTCTTGGTGCCGGCCGGGTCGCGTGCCAGCGGATGGTCGCCCCACATCAGCTCATCGAAGATCATCTGGACGAGGTCGCCCGGCTGGTCGAGGTACATCGAGAGTTCTTCGACCACCACGTTGCGTTCCCGCTCAGCTTCATCGGCCGCGATTCGGGGCGCGAACGCCAGATCGAAGAGCAGCCGCAGCGCCAGCTCCAGATGGGCGCCCGGGACCTTAGCCCAGAAGGTGGTCAGCTCTTTGTCGGTGCTGGCGTTAAGGACTCCGCCGATGCCCTCGATCGACTGGGAGACGTCTCTGCTGGTGGGAAAGCGCTCGGTTCCCTTGAACACGATGTGCTCCAGGAAGTGCGACACGCCCGCCAGGCGCTTGGTCTCCCATCGGGACCCCACTCGCACCAGGATTGAAGCGGCCACCGACTCGCGCCCGGCCATCGGTGCCAGCACGAGTTGGGCTCCGTTCGGCAGCTGAATGAGTTCCCAGTTGGCTTCTGTACCCCGCTGACTCGCGCTGTTGGTCCTCGCCACTTAGCTCCTAGTCTCACTGCGCTGCTGCACCCGAGCCAGGGTCAGCGCGTAAGTGAGGTCCAAGGTGGCGGCGTTGCCGGCGATGCGGATCTCATTCACCACATTCGCGTGCCGCCAGTCCAGCACGAATGACTGGTATTCGGTCTGGTCAACCTCCTTGGTCTCGGTGAACGCTTCCGCCTGCTCACCGAGCTTCCCGGTCGAGACCTCCTCCCAGCTTTCGCTGGCCAGCGCCTTCTTCTCCAACTCGAACCCACTTTCAGCCCCCGAGGCCGTCTTGTAGGTCACGGCGGAGCTCTCTATGACCACCGGTCCGACGACTTCCTGTGGGCTCACCTCTCGGTCGAAGGTGGCGATGTATCCGCTCTGGCGCCCCTGCGCCTGGTAACGGCGCAGGACAGAGGCCGAGCCGCTGGCGGCTTGCTTGTTGCTAATGACACCGGTATTGCTCGATCCCTTCTCTATCACGAAGCCAGGATATGGCAATTGCGACAGACTGAGCACCAGAGCCCGGGGCGAAACTCGAATCATCGCGGGAGAGTTACCGCATCCGACCAGCACCAGTGCCAGGCCGCCACCCAAGAGGGGACCCGCCCAGCTCCGACGGGAGCTCCGGATCAGGACCCGGCCTCTCCGGATGGCCGAATCGTCACCCGTCGCTCTGAGTCCGTCCCGGAGCTCTCTGTGGACACGCTAGGGTCGTCGGCCAGGGCCAGATGTACCGCCCGGCGCTCGTAGGGCTGCATGGGCTCCAAGGTGACCGGCCGGCCACTTCGGGCCACCCCGGCCGCCATCCGCTGCGCCATCTGGGCCACCGTGTGCTCCCGCCGCTGGCGGTAGTTGGCGACGTCGACAATCAACCGAGGAGCTCCGGGCGCCAGACCGGACTCGCCCAGCATCAGGTTGAGCACGGTCTGGAGGGCTCGCAGCGATTCGCCTCTCCATCCGATCAGGATGCCCAGGTCAACCCCTTCGACCTCGAGCAGCAGAGGGGCGGGGTCACGGCTTGCGCCTTGTTCGGAAGGGCTGCGGCGGACGGGGTGCACCTTGACCTCAGCTTCGATGTCCATCAGCCGGAGGATCGTCTCCAGGTTCTTCTTGCCCCGAAGACCCTCGGGGGGCATGGCCCGGACCTGCACGCGGGCGGCCGCGCCTGCGATGCGCTCACCCGGAGCGGCGGCTCCGCCTTCGCTCACCACCTCGACCATCACCGCGTCCGAGTCCAACCCTCCCGCTCGGCAGGCGGCTCGGATGGCTTCCGCCACCGTTGCGCCCTCGCCCTCGAAGGTTGCCGCGCTTTCATCCATACCCGGTCAGCGGCGCGGCCGCCCTCGCTCCCTGGCTTTGGGACGACGCGGTGAGGGCCGCGGCGGTGTACGCCGACCGCCGCCGGACGCCAAGGTGCCGTTGCCGGCACCGGCGACGGCTATCGCCGGCACAGGCCCGTCAGTTGGCGGCCGGCCCATTGGTGAGTTCTTTGGCCGCCATCCTTCGCCTGGGAACCAAGGTGGCACCTTGAGCCCGCCCCATCCCATCATCGAGAACACCTGCAAGACCATGACCCCGCTCTGGGTGATCCAGTAGAGTCCGATCCCCTGGTTGAAGTTCAACGCGAAAACAGCGATCAGGACCGGCATGAGGTAGGTCGTCTGCCTCATCACGTTGTACATCTGCTTTTCCTGGTCGGTCATATCCGGGCGTTGCTGCTGCATCATCATCTTCGACTGCATGAAGGTCAGCACGCCCGCCAAGATCGGAACAATGATCAAGGTGGGGTGCGTGAGGAGTCCCGCCTTCAGCGCTGACTTGTCGAGATTGTTGATCCACAAGAAGCTGGTCTGGCCATGGAGATGCTTGGACAGGCTGTTGATGGAACCGAACAGCGCATAAATGAACGGCAGTTGAATCAGCAGCGGGAAGCAACCCGAAAGCTGACTGAGGGGGTTGATCTGATGCCGCTTGTACAGCGCCATCGTCTCTGTCTGCAGCCGCGCCTTGTCCTTCTTGTACTTGGCCTGAATCTCGCGCAACTCCGGACCCATCCGGCGCTGGTCTGCTTGGATCTTCCACTGCGTACGGATCTGCCAGCGGAAGAGGGGGAACAGCACACCGCGGATGCACAGAGTCAGCACGATCACCGCCAACCCGAACGCTCCGATCGTCTCGGTCGGCCCGATCCCTCGGAAGACGTGGTCCAAGAATTGCAACGCCACCGCGATTGGCGTTAGCAGTACGTAGAAGAAGATCGCCAGTATCGGATTGGTCGGAGCCGGTGCGGCGGGGTTGACGAAGGTTAGGAAGTCAGTGCCCATGGATCAACTCTTCGGGCAGAGGTACTGGGTCATAACCACCGGCGTGGAAGGGATTGCAACGAACGATTCGACGGATCCCCATCCACCATCCTCGACGGAACCCGTAGAGCTGGATAGCCTCCGATGTGTAGTGGGAGCAGCTTGGCTCGTATCGGCATGACGACATCAGTCCGAAGATCGGACTCAGGCTCGCCTGGTAGAAGGCGATTATCCAGAGAGAGAGTTTCTTCACTGGGCAGCCCCGGCCAGCAGGAGCGCCCGCGCCAGCGACGCACTCAGAGTTTCGAATCGGGCCGTCGTGGCAGCGGGTTGGGGGGTCAGTACAACGTCGTATGCACCCACCGCGCCCAGCTGTGCTCTTGCTGCCGCCTGCAGCCGTCGGCGCACGCGATTCCGCACGACCGCCCCTCCGAGACGCTTGGTCACCACTACGCCCACCCGGGGGTGTCCCGCGTAGTTCGCCCGGACCCGGAGGCGGAGCACGCCATCTCCCGCGCTGGTCCGCTCCACCCTCACAGCCTGAAAGTCGGCGGAGTGCCGGAGTCGGTACTTCGTCTTCACCGCACCGGCGCGGGTGTCAGGCGCAGCCGTCCCTTCAGACGACGACGCTTGATGACGCGGACTCCCCCGGGGGTCGACATCCGGGCCCGAAACCCGTGCGTCTTGCGCCGGTAACGCTTCTTCGGCTGAAAAGTTCTCTTGATGGTCGAATTCCTTGGCAAACTCGGACCCGGAGCCCAGCTCGGGACTTCCCAACCGAGCCTGCAACGCGGGATGGCTCTCTCGGTAGATCGGCGCTGAGGATAGCAGACGGCGCTGTGAGGCCCCTGATCGAGCCTCGATCTCGACTCCTGGCTGGGCTACCCCCCGAACCCCCAGGTGCGGGGGCCGCGCCGGCTCAGTGAGACCCGGCGCGCATCGTCTCTGCGCGCGACCGAATTGCAGCACCACCTCACGCTGGGCGTCGGTGAAAGCTGCGTCGCGGGGCGCTCGCGTCGTACCGACCAGCGGCCGGGCGACGCACGCGCATGCCTGCGGCAAACATCGCAGCGGGCGGAGCCTGGCGTCGGCTGCTTGCAGGGGTCGCTGGCTGGCACCGCACTGTGCATCGCCAAAACACCTTATAAACATGGATTTTTCGTAGACCCGATCCAGACCCGGGTCGTTTGACTCGCCACTGCGCTACCGCGCGCCGCGGTCTCCTGACTCGGTTCACTTGTGCCCGAACATCCGCGCTCCCATACGGGTTGTGTGTTGGTGTTGGTACGGTGGCTGACGTTGCGACGGAGCGCGCCGGAGCAACATTGAATAACGTGCTGGGAAGCGTTGCGTGGAGGTGTGGGCGGTGCTACCATCCGGGAGCGACCGCAGGGGTGGGCCAGACCCGGTCCGAGCTTCTCTCTTCTACAGGGTGAATCTACCCCTCAGGTGGGTTTTCCACTCCTGTGCAGAAGGTGTGAATTGCGCTTCATTCGGTGTGCCCTCGTTTCCCCTCGGGGCTCTTGGTGAGCCTCTCCTCCGACCAGCTTTGGTCCGCCGCTCAAGAGGAGCTTCGCTTCCAGGTCAGCCGTCCGGGCTACGAAGCCTGGCTCAAGAATGCCCGCCTCTTGACCTTCGACCACGAGGAGGCGCGAGCCATCATCGGAGTGCCGACTCCCCTGGCCCGCGACTGGGTGAGTGACCGCTACTCGGCGGTGATCCGGGAGACCCTCTCGGCAATTGCCAACCGGGACATCGACGTGGAGATCACCGTCCAGACCGCTGGTGACGATGGGTTGGCCGTCCAACCCCTGGACGCCACGGGCCCGGTGATCCTCACCGACGACCGCTCAGAAGGGATTGCGGAGACGGTCCCAGGGCTCAACCAGCGCTACACCTTCAACGCCTTCGTGGACGGCAATAACTCCCGTTTCGCCTACGCAGCCTGCCGGGCCGTGGCCGACTCCCCAAGCCGGGCCTACAACCCCCTCTTCCTGTATGGGGGCGTGGGACTGGGCAAGACCCACCTGATGCATGCGGTGGGTCACGCGGTCTGGCAGAGCCACCGCTTGCGGGTCGCCTACGTGACCTCGGAGAGCTTCATGAACCAGATGATCACCTCGATTCAGGAAAACCGGATGGCCCAGTTTCGGGCTCGCTACCGCACGGTCGATGTGCTCTTGGTCGACGACATCCAGTTCCTGGCGGGCAAGGACCGAACCCAGGAGGAGTTCTTCCACACCTTCAACGCGCTGCAGGAGGTGAATCGGCAGATCGTGATCAGCAGCGATCGCCCGCCTCGCGAGATACCCACCCTGGAGGATCGCCTGCGCACCCGGTTTGAGGGTGGCTTGATGGCCGACATCCAACCGCCCGACTTCGAGACCCGGCTGGCCATCCTCCGCAGCAAGGTCGACCCGGTGCAGAACCCCCTCAGTGAAGAGGTTCTCTCCTTCATCGCCTTCAAGATCCAGAAGAACATCAGGGAGTTGGAAGGGGCTCTAATCAGGGTCCTAGCCCACGCCTCCATCTCCGGAGGTGAGAGTCCCTCGCTCAGCCAGGTGTCGGAGATCCTGCGCGACATCATCCCCTCGGCGGACACCAAGCCCCTCTCGGTCGAACTGGTGCAGCAGGTGGTAGCCGAGTACTACGGAATCACGGTCGACGAGATGCGGAGTAAGCGTCGGGACAAGCACATCGTCTTCCCCCGCCAGGTCGCCATGTTCCTGATCCGTGAAGAGATCGCCATGAGCCTGCCGGCCATCGGCCAGGTCTTCGGCGGCAGAGACCACACGACCGTCCTCCACTCCTACGAGAAGATCTTCAACGAGATGAAAGAGGATCCTCGGGTCGCTGATGACGTGGCCCGGCTGCGGGAGCTCCTCCTGTCTCGCTAGACCGGATCAGCACACCTTTTCCAGTGTCCCTGTTGCCAGAGTGCCAGGAGCTGTGGTCAACCCTGACCGGCCCAGAAACCCCCGCTTTGTCCCTGGAAGCAGACCGGGATATCCACAGGCTGTCCACCGGCAAAGCGAGTTCAGCTTCGATCGGTATCCCCAACCTTCACTCCCCTACTATGGCTACGGATTTACAAACTCGTTCCAAGAGCTGCGACGGGGTGTTGAAAGGGAAGGTGGAGGGCTCTTGAAGCCAAGGAGGCCTATTCAGTGAAGTGCACGATTTCACCCCAGCAGTTGGGGGCTGGGCTCAACTCAGTGAGCCGGGCGGTCTCCAGCCGGGTGACCCTGCCGATCTTGAACAACGTGCTGGTCTCGGCCCGGGGCGGCACCCTCCAGCTGACCGCCACCAACCTAGATTTGACGATCCACCACTCTCTTGCCGCCGAGGTTGAGGAGGAGGGTGAGGTGACGGTGCCCGCCAGGATGCTCTCGGAGTTTGTCAGCGCCCTCCCCGAGCAGCCGCTGCGCTGGCAGCTGGATTCGGCGCACCAGACGGTCGGCCTGCAGAGCGGGCGCTTCGACGCCCACATTCGCGGGGTGGATGCCAAGGAGTTTCCCCCACTTCCCGATGTCTCCGATGGGGACACCGTCGAACTGGATCCCCAGACGCTACTCACGGCCATCGACCAGACCGTGATCGCGGCCAGCGCCGACGACGGAAGGCCCATCTACACCGGGGTCTTGACGGAGATAGCCGGTCCCGAGGTGACCCTGGTCGCCACCGACGGCCACCGCCTCGCGATCAGGGTGGTGCGGGCAACCGACGGCGACCGCCAGGGTGAGCGCTTCGGGGTGATCATCCCGGCCCGCGCGCTGTCCGAGCTCTCTCGGCTGCTCAAGCCGGTGGCGGCCAGTCCGGCGTCGGTCAGCCTCACGATCGGAGCCGCGAGGGCTCAGGTGAAGTTCCAGCTTCCCGGATACGAGCTCACAGCGCGCCTCATCGACGGGGTGTATCCCAGCTACGAAAAGGTGATTCCAACTGCCTCCCAGACCGTGGTACGGGCCTCTACGGAGGAGTTGCGACGGACCACCAAGGTGGTATCCCTCTTCGCCAGAGACGCAGCCAACGTCTTGAAGATTCGCTGCGAACCGGGACAGATCGTGCTCTCGGCCAACACCAACGAGGTGGGAGACAACGTGGCCGGGGTCGATGCATCAGTCGAAGGTGACAGTCTCGGCATCGCCTTCAACGCCCGCTACGTGGCGGACGTGCTCAACCTCATCGATTCACCAGAGGTGGAGCTGATCCTGAACGGCCCACTCTCGCCAGGGCTGGTGCGAGCCCCTGGGGACGACACGTATCGCTACGTGATCATGCCGGTCAGGGTGGCGATCTGAGCGCCCTGGCGGAACCCTCCAGTTGTACCTCTCGCAGCTGCGCCTGCTCTGCTTTCGCATTTATCAGGAGGCTTCGCTAGAGCTTCTCCCCGGGGTGAATCTGGTCCTGGGCCAGAACGGCCAGGGGAAGACCAGCCTGCTCGAGGCGATCTCCACCCTCGCGCTGACCAGGTCGCCAAGGTCTGGCTCTCTGGGGGATTGCGCCTCGTGGGGGGAGCCGCGGATGGGAGTGGCCGCCCATCTTGTCAGTCGGCTCGGCGATACCGAATTGGAGCTGAGAGCCGAGCGCCAGGAGACGAGCGAGCGCTGGGTCCGCAAGCTGCGCCAGGACGGAGACCTGATCCAACCCCGCCAGCTCTTAGGACGGTTTCGGGTGGTGCTCTTCTGGCCCGAGGACCTGCTTCTGGTTAAAGGAGGCCCAGAGCCGAGGCGACGACTGCTGGACGTGGTGCTCAGCCAACTCTCAGCACCCTACGCAGAAGCTGCAACCAGGTATCGACGAGCGGTGGAGCACCGCAACGCCCTCCTGCGCCGGGTGCGCGACGGACACGCAGCGTCAGAGGAATTGAGGCCGTGGACGGATGCGCTAATCGAGCACGGCACGGTAGTGATCCAGGAGCGGCGGCGCTACCTGGATCTGGTGCAGCCAGTGGCCGCTGAAGCGATCATCAAGATCGGAGAGGCGGCCGAGCTCCAGCTGCTTTATCGCCCTGGACTGGGCCGAGGAGGCGCCTGGGACAAGAAGACCGAACCCGCCGACGCCCTTCGCCGGGCGTTAAGCAAAACCTCCGCCGAGGAGATAGCCCGGGCCCAGTGTGTGGTCGGACCACATCGGGATGATTTCGAGGTCCTCCTGGGGGGTCGGCCAGCTCGGCAGTTTGCCTCCCAGGGGCAGCAGCGGAGCGTGGTCCTGGCGCTCAAGGTGGCCGAGGTGCGCCAGCACCTCAGTCTCGGCGGAGAGACACCGCTGCTGCTTCTGGACGACGTCCTCTCCGAACTGGACCAGTCGAGGCGTACCGGTCTGATCCAGCTGCTCTCCGAGGAGTTGGCGGTCGAACAGACCCTGATCACTTCCACCGAGGACCCGCAGATAGGTGGTGACGTGGCCGTCTCCCAGGTGCTTCAGGCGAGGGGCGGTCAGCTGACCCGACAGGCTCAGCCCGGCTGGGAGCTCGCCGAATGGAAGGCATAGAGGCGATCCTGCCCCGGGTGCTCCGTCGCCTTGGGGCGACCGGCCAGGTTCGTCAGGTTAGGGTGGAAGCCGCCTTCGCCAAGGTCTGCGGCGCCTACATCCGTCCTCACGTCAGGGTCTACGCGGTGGAACGCTCGGTCCTGGTCCTGGCTTGTGCCCATCCGGCCATCGCCCACCAGTTGCAGATCGATTCTGCGACCATCCTGGACGCGGTCAATGCGGAGGTGGGAGGACGGCCGTTAACCCGGCTGCGCTTCGTGCCGGAGGCAGGGTCGCCAGCGCCGAAGAAGGCGACTCGAGAAAGCTGAGCACGATCTCGGCAGCTGCGTCGGCTGCCTCCGGGCGGGCCCAGATTCTGGAGCCGCGCTGCAACTCCGCCAAGAGCGAATCCCCCGGTCGGCAGAATCGAGCGAGCGTTCTCAACACGTCGCCGCGGCCCCGCACCTGGAGAGCTGCCCCGGCGGCGACCACCGCGGCGCCATTGTGGTCCTCCTGGCCGGGCAGGGCCTCCGTCACCACGAGAGCCAGGCCCGCGGCGGCGGCCTCGGCCAGAGTGCTGGGGCCCGGCTTGCCGAGATAGACATCAGCCGCCAGCAGCCACGGAGTCAATGAGGCCTGAAAACCGAGCGCGACAGTAGGCGCCTGCGGAGGGTGTCGATGCAGCCACTCCAGAAGGCGGCGATTGTTGCCGCAGGCCACGACCAGCTGTAGCGGAAGTCCGCTCGCCCCCAACCACCTGGTGAGCCGGCGCAGGCTGCCCACCCCTTCGGCGCCGCCCCCCAAAAGCACCAAAAGTGAGTCCGGAGCTAGTCCCAGAGCGGCTCGCTGCGCTCGCCGGCCGTCCGGGTTGGGCTGCTCGGCGGCGAGCCTCGGGTCAATAGGAAGCCCGGTCTCCCGGATCAATTTGGCGGAGACGCCGTGCTGCAGGCACCAATCAGTGGCCTCGTGGGTCGCGGTCAGGATGGCGTCCGGCTCTGGGGAGAGCCAGCCGGGATGGCCACCAACGAGGTCGGTCATGACCGTTATCAGCGCTGGGGAGAATTGGTTCACCGAGGACGCCTTAGCTGCCATGCGGGCCGCCGGACCCAGGAGCGGGTGGCAGTTCACCACCACGCGGGGCGAGCGCGCCCGGGTCCGCTCGGCCATGGCCGGCCCCAGTTGGCGCAGCAGAAAACGATCCATCCCGGCGCTGAGCTCGCGGCTGCTGAACCCCCGATAGAGGACACCCCAGAGCGCCGGCGAGGTGCGTACCAGGGGGCCGTAGGCGCGGGCCAGCGTGCGGGCGGTGCGGCCGATTGGCTCCTGGGTGGGGTCATCCAGAGCCACCCGGACTTGACCCGAACTGCGCTGAGCGAGTGCGGTGGCCAGGGCCTGGGCCACGCTGAAGTGGCCCCCGCCGGTGCCGGCCGCCCAGATCTGTATCTCCGCGTGGCCCGGGTCGTTCAAGCTGGTGGCATCCCTTGGGAGATGTTTGGCGTCTGGCGGCGATGGTAGAGTCATCTCGCTGGCCGCGGCTCGAGCAGCCCCGGCAGAGCGGCGGGATTTCAGGGTGGAGCAAGCATCGGGGCCTCATGTCCAGCGCCCCCCGGGGCGCATTCGGCACTGACTCCGCGCGACCGCGGCCTGCAGGTGGAGGAGATCACCACCAGCGACGGGCTGAGGCGGCTACGCCCCGAGTGGAACGAGGTCGAGGCTGCTGGCGAACCCATCAATCCGTTTTTGTCGTGGGATTGGCAGTGGGCGTGGTGGGAGGCCTTCGGGGCTGAGAGAAACCTGCTCTGCCTGGTCGTGTCCGACTCCGACCAAGTCTTGGGGATTGTCCCCCTGCAGTCCGACACCGCCGGCCGCCGGATATGGGGCTTCGGCGGGGGAGCGGAGCTCTCCGACCACCTGGGGTTCGTCTTTCGCCCATCGCGGGCCGGGGAGGTGGCGGCCCGCGCCCTTGAGCACCTTTGTCACGGTGAACCGGGGAAGAGCCCAACCGCCCTGGACCTCCACTACCTCCTCGATGACTCTCCTGCACTTCTGGCGCTGAGCCAGGCCGCCGAGCAGCTGGAACTGAGCCAGGAGCTGACCCAAGAGGAGGTCAGTCCGCAAGTGATCCTGGGCGGCGGCTTCGAGGAGTACCTAACCCAGCGGCTCAACAAGAAGGACCGGCACGAGCTCCGCCGGAAGCAGCGTCGGCTCGATTCCGAGCAGCCGGAGTGGAGACTGATCACGCAGAAGGAGCTCGGGCTGGAGGCGGCGATCGACGCCTTCTTCCCCATCCTGCGGGCCAGCGGACCCCACAAAGTGGAGTTCCTCACCCCCGAAGTCGAGTCGTTCATCCGCACCGCTTGTCGGTCCCTGAACGAGCGCGGCTGGCTTCGCCTTCAGTTCATCGAGGCGGGCGGAACGCTGACAGCGGCCACCCTCGGCTTCACGGTCTCAGGCACCTGGCACCTCTACAACTCGGGATACCAGCCGGAGGCAGCCGCGCTCTCTCCGGGGCTCCTCTGTGTCGCAGAGGGGATCAGAGTGGCGATCGACGAAGGCTGCCACACCGCGGACTTTCTGCGGGGCAGCGAGGCCTATAAATACCACCTGGGAGCGGTGGACAAGCCGCTGTGGCGCATCCAGCTCGGCCCGGCTGGTGGGCGGATGGCGAGCTCGTGACGGCACCGCCCAGAAGCAATGGAGCCAGCCCGGGCGACACCATCGCCTTCCTCTCGCTGCACGCGTCTCCGCTGGCACGCCTGGGCCAGCGGGAGAACGGCGGGCTCAACGTGTATGTCCGGTCGGTCTGCGAGGAGCTGGGGGCTCGAGGTGTGCACACAGACGTCTTCGTACGACGTACCGACCCCGACGAACCGGCCGAGCAGGCAATGGGCCCCCGGAGCCGGGTGATGGCGATCAACGCCGGACCCGCGCGCCGTCTCTCCAAGCACCAGTTGCCCAACACCAGAGACGAATACCTCGAAGGAGTGCGGTACTTCATGCAGCGTTCGGGGCGGCGCTACCTCGCGATCCACAGCCACTACTGGCTGTCGGTCGACGTCGCCGCCGAGTTGGCTCTCCAGCTTGGGATCCCCTGGCTGCACACCGCCCACACTCTGGCGGCCGTGAAAGGGGAGTATGGCTTCGACGGGGATGGCCCGCAGCGGCTGCTGGCAGAGCACAGAGCTGTCTCCGGAGGGGCCCGGCTGGTGGCCAATACCCCGGGTGAAGCACACGGCCTGCGGCGGCTTTATGGGGCCCAGCAGGGCCAGGTGGTGGTGGCGCCGCCGGGAGTGGATCTGGTGAGGTTTCAGCCTCGTGATCCCGATCGGCTGCGACACCGGCTGAAGTTGACCGGTCGCAAGGTGGTTCTCTTCGCGGGACGCCTCGAGCCGCTCAAGGGACCGGACACTCTGCTTGATGCCTTCGCCGCCCTGACGAAGCGCGACGACATAAAGGAACCGGTGCAGCTCCTATTCGTCGGCGACGTCAGCAGCGATGGCGCCCAGGTGGATCAGCGCGGGATGCTGGAAGCGCGGGTCAAAGAGCTCGGGCTCTCCGACCGGGTCTGCTTCCTAGGCGCCCAGCCCCAGGATCGGCTGGCCCTGCTTTACTGTCTGGCGGACGTGGTCGTGGTGCCCTCGTATACCGAGTCCTTCGGGCTGGTGGCGCTGGAGGCGCAGGCCTGCGGCACCCCCGTGGTGGCGGCGTCGGTGGGTGGCTTGCGCGATGTGGTGGCTCACGGGAGAACCGGGTACCTGGTGGAAGGCCACAACCCGGCCGACTACGCGGACGCGATCGCCCGGGTCATCGCCAGCCCACCTGGGACCGAGTTGCCCATGCGCCAGTCCGCCTGGAGGCGGGCCCAGAGCTTCACCTGGGAGCGCACGGTAGACGTCCTCCTCCCGGAGTACGGTCTGCCTGCTGGGCTGGAAGCAGTTGCGGGCCGCGAGGTCTGAGGCAGCCCCTTCCTCCCTGCCTTAGCCGGTCCAGATCCCCACGGCCAGGAGAGCCGAGCAGGCCGCGAAGAGGACCACTGTCTGGCGGACGGCGCGCAGGCGGAGGGCCGGCTCAGGTGACCCGGAGTTACGCAGCGGGCCCTCGGCGAGAGGGGCCAGCAACCAGGGCAAGAAGCACTCCGCGCCATCCAGACCGGGGATCGTGATGAGCAGTGGCACCGCGAGTGCCAGGCCGAGCAGCCCTTGAAACAGCGTTCGCGTTCCTTTGGTGGTGAGTCCGGCCACCGCCGCGTCATCGCGGTTCTGCTCTCCGGTCGAAGGATCCGCCAGCTTGACCAGCACCAACAAGGCGGTGGCCAAGCTGGCGGGCAGGAGGGCGGCCACCAGTCCCAGCCAGGGAAGGCGCCCGAGCTCCACCCAATCCGTCCCAAGGCCCGCCAACAGGACCGCCGCCGCGACCAACGCGAGCTGGTCCAGGCCGATGGCCTGGTTGCGGTACAAAGGGCGGCCTAGGAGGCCGACTGTGGCCACCGCCGCGGCTTCCAGCGGCAGCAGCCACCAGGCGGTCGAGGCAGCCAACCAGATGCCGAGCACCAGGGCGACGGCGAGCCCGGCCAAGGGTGGTCTGGGCACCGTCCGAACCGAGCCGATCCCGGCCACCAAGTTCCCGTCTTTCGACTCCAGGTGAGTATTGCGAATCAGGCCGGAAAAGCCGAATCCGAGTGAGACGGCGATGCCCAGGGCAACCAGACTCTTGGCAGTCGGGACCGGGCCGAAATGGGCGGCGACACCGGTTCCCACCACCACCGGGGCGAGCGAACTCACAAAGAGGGCGGTATGCGGCGGCCAGCGCGGACTGTCCCACCAGGTGCCCCGCCCGCGCTCTGCCCTCATCCAGGGAAAGAGGGTAGTCGGGTGCTACCGGGCTAGTTGTCCCTCTTGCTCAACCGCCGACAAAGCTGGGGGGCCCAGCGTCCAGAAGCAGCTTGGAGGAGAAGTTCGTCAGCGCCTCCACCCCGCTGCCGTCGTCATTGGCGAGGTAGACCTGCACCCGCCCGGCCACGCTGAGTGTGAACGCGATCTGACGTCCGGTCGAGGTAGCGACGGCGGCTAGCGGATAGCGGCCGGCCCGACTGCCAACGATCACGGTGGAGGTACCGGTCGTAGTCGAAACGCTGGCCAGGGCACCGTCCGGCTCCCGGACCAAGATCGTGTCCAGATCGAGGAAGGCCAGCGGCTGGCCGGCGGCGGCGGCGACCTGGCTGAGTGGCGATCCGGTGTCCAGAGGTCGGTAGATCCAGAGCGCCGGGTCGGTGCCATTCCCGACCGAGAAGGCCAGGCTGGTGCTGCTGGGACTCCACACCGGGTCACTCTCCGCTGCCACAGCTGCCGTTGAGGTGGGCAAGAAGGTGATCGCCTTGAGCCCCGGGCTGAGCAGGGCCACCCGGGTGGGGTCGCCGGTCGGAGCCGCCACGGCTGCCACCACCTGACCGTCTCCCCTCCAGGCGAGCGGACCGTGCATGCTGGGCGAGGTCGCGAGGGTGACGGAGGTGGCGCTGGAGACGGTGTAGACCCGAAGCGCGCCGCCCACCACGAAAGCCAGCTGCTGGCCATTCGGACTCCAGGCGGCTCCGTCACTCCCGGTGCTGCCCAGCACGGAGGTGCTCTTTCCGGTGGCCAGATCGATCACCTGGATTGGCTGGCCGCCGGCCAGCTCCACCGCAAGGCGCGATCCGTCCGGGGAGGGCCAGGTGTAAAGGAAGTGCTGCCCGGCAGGCGCAGTGGCGAGAACCCGTAGCGCCGGGGGGTCCCCCGAGAGTTGGCGGGGGGAGGCGGCCAGCACCTCGGTGTAGTCGTTGGCTGAAGGGCCGGCCGGGAATACCACCGTGGTGGTGCTGCCCAGGCGGCCCACGGTGAAGTGGAGATGGACGGACTTCTGCAGACGGTCGCCGTCCACATCCAGCGCCGACCGGGCAATCGAGAGGCTGTAGGTGGCGCCCGGGACTAGCGGCAGATTCGGTTCCACCAGAAAGCGTCCGGGAACAGATGAACTCTGCGCCAGCTGGTATCCGCCGGTGGGGGCCGGGGAGAGAGTGACCGCCTTCCTGACGGCTGCCGGGTTCATATCCCGGCTGAAGTTGATCGAGATCGCCTGATCTGGGCCCACGGTGCCCCCATTGGAGGGCGAGGTGGAGGAGACCTGGGGGCCACCTTCCGTGGAGAACTCCCACGAGTGAGAGAGCGCGTTGACCGCACCGTTGGCCGCCTCGATGCCTCCCACCAGGGTTGCTCGGTAGGTGGTGATGACCGCCCAAGGATGGTGTGGGTGGACCAGTGCCATCACCCTCGGGGTCCGCCAGACGAATTGGCAACCGGTCTTGCGCCCAGCGGCGGCGCTGGCGATCGAGCAGTCCGGAGGGAAGTGGTCCCTCCGGGTCCGCAGGTAGAGTCGACGCTCAACCGAGAGCTCGTTCATCGGGATGTTGAAGGTGATCACCAGAGGGTCGCCGGTGTGCACCGCGCCTTGACTGGGGGCGGGCGACACGTCGGTGATCTGAGGCGGCGAGAGAGGCCCGCAGGCGGCCAGGAGTGAGCCAGTCAGCAGAGCGAGGACTGGCCCGGCGAAGAGGAGGAGCCGGATAGGACCGCGCGCGCCCGGCGGCATTCTCCTAAGGGTCAGGCGATCTCCGCGAGCTCGATCACCGGGAGCGGTCCCGGGGGAGCGGCGACGACGTCGATCCGGGCCTCTGGCTCAGTGCAGGCTGCCGATGCCACACCCGGCCCCTCGGTCAGATCCGGGTTCACCGAACTGTAGCTCCCCTTGGCCTGGCCCTCGGTTAAGAGCACCAACGACACCTGGTCATGGCCGGAGGTGACCAGGATCCCCCCGGTCAGGGGTTGCTCCGCGACAAACTCGACCAGGGCGTCGAAGTCAACGATGCGAGAAGGGAGCTGAAGGAACAGAGTGTTGGCGACCACCAACCCGCTGACTGACTCGACGAGAGCGGGCGGCAGTTCAATGGCGTCGATCAACCCTTCCCCGGAAGCTACGCCGCGAACCACCTCCTGGAGAGCGGTCTTGTGACGGCGATAGGATCCGGCCGACCGCTGCTGCGCTTGGATGATCGCTCCTTCCCGGAAGAGGATGTGACCTACGTTGCGGGAGTCCTTCTCTCCGGTGATGCTCACGTAGCCTGAGAAGCCGTCCTGGGAGAGGGTCCGGAGCAGCATGGGGAAGTTCAAGAAGCTGGCCTTTAGGCCGCTGTGAAGGGAGGGACCGGTGGGCATCGGGATCACCAACGAGAGCTGACTCCTAGTCGCTCCCGCCACCGGCTTGGCGGCTTGGGCCTGGCCGGCCGGAATACCAGCGCTGCTCAGCGACGGACCGGTTGGACGGGTCGCGGCCCCGGATCGCCCCCTCTCGGCAGATGACGGCGCCTTCTCCGCGGCCTGCCGGCTGGCCGGCCAGGTAGCTGGCGCCGGTGTTGACCGGGGCGTCGTGATGGAACTCGAAGCCGCGACCGACGGACGGGTTGAGCTGAACGCCCGCTCTAGCGAAGGTACGGGCGGCGCGGGAGTTTGGAAGGGCGGGATGTCGGCTGGCTCATCCACCTCGGCCGCAATCTCGCCCGAGGCTACTGTGTCCAGCCAGTCCTCGTCGTCGGCATCCAGCTCTTCACCGGCATCTCCGTTCGAGGCGGGTGTCGCCGCTGCCGCCACCGTGACCGTCACCTCCGCAGCCGCGATCGAGGCGTGGCTGTCCCGCCCATTGCGCCAGAGGGCGAGAAGATCCTCGGTGGAGCTGTTGATGGTCTCCTCCGGAGGCAGCTTGGCCCGCGGGTTGAAGCTGTATTCGCCGTCCCGCCAGGTGAGAGCATCCAGGACCGCCGGTTCACCCTCGGCCCCACCCCCCACCGCGTGAAAGAGGTGACCAAAGAGAAAATGGAGTGAGCACTGGCTGCCATTGCTGGCCAGCGAGAGCGTTCCGGTCGCCCGTTCCTGCTGCATGGTCTGGAGCAACTCGGCGACGGTGGTTGGCCCGAGGCTTCCCTGATTTTGCATTCTGCCGAGTAGCTCCAATAGGGCAACCCGAAGTGAATTCGGATCCGCTCTCCCCACTTGCGGTCGGCGCGATACTAGCATAGGCCAGCTTCAGGATTGGCGGGAACGGGGCCGGTTCTCCGTTAGACGTCTGCCAGAATGCCCCGTGATGGTGCCGTCAGAGTCGGGGGCGGCGGAGGAGTGGGACGCTCGCCTGCTGGAGTGGCCAGCGGCCAACCTGCTCCAGTCCTACGCCTGGGGTGAAGTGCAGAGCCGGGCCGGGTGGACGACGGAGCGACTTGAGGTCTCCACTTCGGCCGGACTTCTCCCGGTGTCCGCGCTGGTCGGCGGGGCCGGGGTGCCGGGATTCTCACGGATCTACCTGCCAAGGGGCCCGGGCTGTGCTGCTTCGGACGTGGCCGCCTTTGAGATGGTGACCAAGGCCCTGGTGGATCTCGGCCGAGACCGGCGGGCCCTGGCACTTGAGGTGGAGGTGGCCTGGGCGGCTGACCAAGTTCCCGAGGGACACCCCTGGCGGAGTTGGAGGCCGGCCCGAGCGCGGCAGCCGATAGCGACGGTCGTGGTCGATCTACAGCCCGAGCCAGAGGCGATCCTCGCCGGCTTCCATTCCAAGGCCCGCTACAACGTGAGGCTGGCGGAGCGAAGGGGGGTGGTGATCAATGAGGAAGCGACCGTCCAGGACCTGTCCGCCTGCATCGAGGCCACCGAGGAGCGACAGCGCATCCACCTGCCCAGCCTCGCCCATCTTCAGGTGATGGTTCAGCAGCTCGGCAGGAGCGCCCGGATCCTCGCCGCCCAGGTGGAGGGCGAGGTGGTGGCGGCGATTCTCGTGGCATCCTTCGGCGGGGAGGCTATCTACCTATATGGAGGGTCCAGCGGGAGGCATCGGGAGCGGATGCCGAACCACTTGCTCCAGTGGCGGGCGATGTTACGAGCCCGCGCCGAGGGATGTCATCACTACGATCTGTGGGGAATCCCTGAGAACCAGGATCCCCGCCACCCCTGGCGGGGGCTGGTGCAGTTCAAGCTCGGCTTCGGTGGCGCGGAGGTCCGCTATGCGGGATCTCGACTCCTGCAGCTCCGCCCCGCTGGCGCCACCATCCTGGCAGTCGCGGACGGGGCCCGTCGCAAAGTGCGGACGCGGGGGAGGAGATGAAGAGAGACGGCGCTGAAGATGCCCGGGAGACCGGCGAGAGCTACTTCCCCACCTACGAGGAACTCGCCGCCGAGCTGCTGGACGGTCTGGAGCGGGCCACCCTGGTCGTCCACGATGTCGGCCACGAGCTGGAACCGAGCAGCGGCGAGCGCACGTTTCATGCGTCGGTGAGGCTGCCCGCCAGCGAGCCCCCGCACCGGTACGCGGCCACCTTGCACTTCCATTGGGACGCCCTCCTCACCTATGTCGGCACCTACGGGCCAGGCGCCGACTGCGAGCTGTACCACGACGACGAGGAGATTTGCACTCACCGCCACAACGCACCGCGACCCTTCGTCGAGCTGGTAGCCGAGTTCGACCTCGGCGACGGCGGCTACGAGCTACATGAACTTAGCGAGGTCCACGGCTGGCTCGGCACGGTCGACGGACTGCTCTCCAGAGCGGTACCTGACCAGGAGGGCCGGACCGTTCGGATCGGGCTGGCCGTTCGAGACGGCGGGATCTGGGTCGAGCGCTTTCACGCCGAGCAGGCCTGGTACCTGGACCTGAGAGAGCCTCCCGACCTCAACCCGGCCTGCAAGGTCATTGCCAGCACTCTCAAGGCCACCCCCGCTCTGGCGGATCGACTCCCTCTCTAGCCTGAGCCTGAGACTGTCGGCGGATCGATGGCCCAGCTGCCGGACAAATCGCGCCTAGCTAGCACGGCCATCGAGATTCCCTCGGAGGGGTGGATCCAATCCGGGACCAGCTGGGCGGCGCCCCGAAGCAGGTACGGTCGGTGCAAGAGACCGGGGTGGGGGACTGTCAACTCGGGCGACGTCCAACTTTCGCCCTCGATCAAGATGACGTCCACGTCGAGGGTCCGAGGGCCCTTGGGGACCTCTCGACGCCTACCGGCCCGGCCCTCCGCTGCTTGGGCCAGCTCCAGCCAACCCGGTCCGTGGAGGGGACCCTGAGCCAGCAGCAGCTGGTTCAGGTAGTCCGGTTGGGGAAGAGCCCCGATCGGGATGGTGTTCCACCGCGGGGTGGAAGCGAGCACCTGGACCCCCACCTCGTGCAAGAGGTCGACAGCCAAATCCAGCCAGTGCGTCCTTGGCTCCAGGTTGCTGCCCAGCGCCAGGACCGCCTGGGAGCTGCGGGCCAGGGAGCTCACTTCAACTCAGGTGGGGGGTCGCCGGGCCAGCACGTCCATGACTCGAGCGACATCGCGGGTCTCGGCCACGTCGTGCACCCGCACGATGTCGGCTCCGCAGGCGATCGACCAGGCGACGGTTGCAGCAGTGCCCAGCAGGCGACCGTCAACCGGACGCTGGTCCAGAACCCACCCGATCAAGGACTTGCGCGAAGTACCGACCAGGATGGCGCACCCCAGCGCCCGCAGTTCCACCAGGTGGCGCAGCACCTCGTAGTTCTGGGCGGGAATCTTGCCGAAGCCGATTCCCGGGTCCAGCACCACCTGGTCCCGGCGGATTCCCGCCTGCTGAGCGATCAGGAGCGAGTCCCGCAGCTGGCTCAGCACCTCGCCGAGCAGATCCCGATAGTCGGTGCCAGGCTGGTTGTGCATACAGATCAGTGGCGCCCGGGCCGCCGCCACCACAGCGGCCATCTCGGGATCCCTTCGCAGCCCCCAGATGTCGTTAACCCCGTCGGCTCCGGCGGTCAGGGCGGCCCGGGCCACCTCGGCCTTGCTGGTATCCACGAATATCGGCACCGCCAGTTCGGTGGCGATCAATCTCAAGGCGGGTACCACCCGGCTGATCTCCTCCTGGGCTGAGATCTGCCGGTGCCCCGGGCGAGTACTCTCGCCGCCGACGTCGATGGCGTCGGCTCCCTCTTCGACCAGGCGCTGGGCGCGCGCCAGAGCCGCCTCTGCGCTGCTGCCCACCCCGTCTCCACTGAAGGAGTCCGGGGTGACGTTCACCACTCCGAGCAGATAGGTGCGGGCACCGAACTCCCATACGGCAGCACCCAGCCGCAGTGACGGAGCCGGACCGACCAGGTGCTCCAGCGCCTCGCGAACCGCCAGGACAGGTGCCCACTGCTGGAGCTCTCGAGACAGGCTCCGAACCCCCGCCAGCAGCTGGTCGAGCCGCCCCTCGATCAGGATCGACCCGTCCTCGGCGTGCTCCACCCGGTCAGGACCGATCTCCGCCAAAGTGGCCACCAGCCGGGACGAGTCCGGTCCCGCCTCCACGCGCAGTCGGATCTCGCTTCCGCCCTCCAGAGTGGCGAGATTGGGGTACGGAGCGACTAGTCGCACCACGGTGTCGGGCGCGGTGTCGACGGTCATCCTCGCCAGTTTGCGGCAGATCCGTCCGCTACCGGCAAGCTCCCCCTAGAATCACCCTTGGAATGGCAGTGGGCGTGCGGGGGCCCGGGCTGAACGTTGCCATCCTGGGCCACAGCCACGACGGTAAGACCACCCTGGCGGAGTCGTTGCTCTTCGCTGCCGGGGCCTCTCCCCGGCTGGGGTCAACCGACCAGGGAACCGCGCTCCTGGACTACGAGCCGGAGGAGCAACGTCGGCACATCTCAGTCCAGTTGGGGATTGCCTGCCTCAGGTGGAAGGACTCGGCCCTGGCACTGCTGGATACCCCGGGCTTCCAGGATTTCGAAGGCGAGGTACTGGAGGCGCTGTCGGTTGCTGACGCGGCGGTCTTGGTGGTGGGGGCAAACTCCGGAGGCCATTTGCCGGTGGGGGCGGAGAGCACCTGGGATCTGCTGGCAGAGCGCCAACTACCCCGGCTGATCGTGTTCACCAAGCTGGACAAGGAGCACGCCGACTTCGAGTCGACCTACGCTGCGTTCCAGCGGCGCCTCAGCCCCAAGCCGATAGCCCTCCAGATCCCGATCGGATTGGAGCATTCGTTCAAAGGAGCGGTGGATCTGCTGTCCGGGCGGGCGCTGCTGTTCGATCCGCAAGGCGGCTACACGGAGACAGACTGCCCGGAGGAGCTAAGAGCCGAGTCAGCCCGTCGGCGGCAGGAACTGGTCGAGGCGGTTGCCGAGACCGACGACGATCTGCTTGAGCGGTACCTTGAAGGGCAGGAACCAACTCCAGACCAGCTGCTTCACGCGCTTCACGAGGCGACCGCCCAGGGCAAGCTGGCCCCGGTTCTGGTGGCCGCCCCGGCGCATGCGCTGGGGGCCAAGCCGGTGCTCGACGCGCTAGCCAGCTGCCTTGGTCAGGTGAGCCCGGCTCCGGCTGACAGCGGCCCCCCCACTCTGTATTTTTTCAAGACAGTCGCCGACCCTTTCGGCAAGATCTCCTACTTCCGGGTCCTGAGTGGGAGCCTCAGGGGCGACGCCCACCTCTTCAACTCCCGCACTGGAGCTGAAGAGCGGATCGCCCGGCCGATGCGCCCCAAGGGAAAGACACTCGAGCCGGTGGATCAGCTGTGTGCCGGCGAGATCGGGGCTGCCACCAAACTCATTCACGTGGCGACCGGGGACACCCTTGGCCCCAAGGGAACGGCGGCCTCTCCCATGCCTGAGTTCCCGCCTACCTCCTACACGATGGCGATCCGGCCCAAGTCCAAGGGTGACGAGGAGAAGATTCACGCAGGACTCAACCACCTCCTGGAGGAGGACCCAACGCTGCGGATCGAGCGTGAGCCGGGCACCCATGAGACCCTCCTCCACGGGCTGGGTGACGTCCACCTGGAGGTGACCCTCGAGAAGCTGCGGCGCAAGTACCAGGTCGAGGCGCTGCTCGCGGTTCCTCACGTCCCGTACCAGGAGGCGGTGCGGGGCACCGCCCGGCAGCAGCACAAGTACAAGAAGCAGTCCGGCGGAGCGGGACTCTACGGGGACTGCACCCTCGAGATCGAACCGCTGCCGCGGGGCTCCGGCTTCGTCTGGGAGGACAAGATCTTTGGCGGAGCGATCCCCCAGCCGTTCCGGCTATCCGTCGAGAAAGGAGTGCGGCAGACCCTGGAGCAGGGGGCGCTGGCCGGGTATCCGATCGTGGACGTCAAGGTGCGGCTGGTGGACGGCTCCACCCACGCGGTCGACGGCAAGGACATTGCCTTCCAACTGGCCGGCGCGATGGCTATGCGCGAGGCGGTGCAGAAGGCCGGCGCTTACCTGTTGGAGCCGGTGATGCAGGTGGTGGTCACCGTCCCGGCGGACCACATGGGCGACGTAATCGGTCACCTGAACGCCCGCCGGGGCCATATCGGAGGGATGAACCCGGTGGGGACCGAGCTGGAGCAGGTGACCGCCAAGGTGCCCCTGGCCGAGATGTACCAATTCCCGATCGAGCTCCGAGCCGCGACCCAGGGGCGGGGCCGGTACACCATGACCTTCGACCACTACGAGGAGGTGCCGGTCCAGGTGGCTCAGCCGATCATCGCCGCCCGCCAGCAGCAACACAGCCGGGACGCCGCCACCGTCTGAGCGGAGCGCCGGTGCTTGACTGAGCTATAATTGCACGAGCAACCACTTTCCCAGGACGGTAGTCGTCCAACCAGGAGGCGCCCATGCCGGCCATCACCGCGGCCAACCCACTAGCCCTACCCCGAGTTCCCCAGCTAGAGCCGGCCCTGACCGCCAATCGCCCGGTGACCTCCATCACGGTCGCCCCAAGCGCCTTTGAGGGGGACGGTTTCCCGGTGCGCCGCGCCTTCGCCGGGGTCAGCAAGGCCGAGCTTGATCCCTTCGTGCACATGGATCAGATGGGTGAGGTCGACTACGCGCCAGGCGAGCCCAAGGGCACCCCGTGGCACCCCCATCGCGGTTTCGAGACGGTGACGTACATGATCGACGGCACCTTCCAGCATCAGGACTCCAACGGTGGCGGCGGCCTGATCACCAACGGAGACACCCAGTGGATGACCGCCGGAGCCGGGATCCTGCACATTGAGACCCCGCCCGAGCGGCTGGTGATGTCGGGAGGCCTCTTCCACGGAATCCAGCTGTGGGTGAACCTGCCCGCCGCCAAGAAGTGGTCCCCTCCCCGCTATCAGGACATCCGGGCCGGCAAGGTGACGCTGCTCTCCTCTCCGGACGGAGGCGCCCTGGTTCGAGTGATCGCCGGGGACGTGGCGGGCCACTCCGGACCGGGGATCACACACACCCCTATCGCCCTGGCCCACGTGACCCTGAGCCCTGGGGCTCAGCTGGTGCTGCCATGGCACCCGGACTTCAACGCCCTGGTTTACGGGCTCTCTGGAGCCGGGACCGCGGGCAGCTTAGGCTCCCAATTCCGGATGGGTCAGCTGGTGGTCTTCGGGGCCGGCGACGCGATCACCGTGACCGCCGACCGGGATCAGGACAGCAACACCCCCAACTTTGACGTCCTGATCATGGGCGGGCAACCGATCCGTGAGCCGGTCGCCCAATACGGGCCGTTCGTGATGAACAGCGCCGACGAGCTGAAGCAGGCTTTTGAGGACTATCGCGCCGGCAAGCTCGGGGTCATTCCGGCGGGCCAGATAGACGCTCCAGCCCGGGGGTAGTCAGACCCTCCCTCGCTCGGCCGGGAGCGCGACCGTGGACTGGCTCTGTGGTTCCAGACCAGGCAGCGGCTCGATGCGGTCACGCCACTCCTCGATCACGCGAGCGATCCCCGCCGGATCCTCGAAGCGGAACAGGTGACCGGCCTCCGGCATCACCCGCAGGTCGATCGCCGGATGAGTTCGGAGCCGGACTCTCGCCGGTTGGAGCGGAATGTCCCGATCCCGCTCGCTCCACACCACCAGGGTGCGCCCCGCCAGGGTCTCGAGGCCGGGCAGGAGGAGAGACTGTCGGCGGAACCAACGGGGCCCCAGGAGGCGGGGAAACGTCCGCAGGTCCGAGCCTCTGGGAAAGCTCCGGTGCACCAGGTTGCGGCAGCCGGTGACCCCGGCAGCCATGAACAGTGGACCCCAATGAGCGCCAAGAACAGCTTCCTCGCCCTCTTTGACCCGACGCGCGAGCACCACCCCCATCGCCTTACCCAGGAGAGATGCGACACTGGGCAGTTGCACCAGTCGCCAGCCCCAAGGGGGGGTCGGCGAGAGGCCCATCGGGCTGAGTAGCACTACCTACCTGACCCGTTCGGGGGCGTGGATAGCGAACGCCCCCGCGGCGAGTCCCTCCAGGGAGTGCCCGACGATCCCGAAGCTCTGGAGTCCCAGTTGGTCGGCGACCGACGCCATCACCCGGTTCCAGGCGGACCGGGGATGCCCGGAGAAGCTGACCGGGTCGCTCAACCCGCAGCCAGGTCGATCGATGGCCGGCACCCGGTATCGCAGCGCAAGTTCCGCGAGCAACGCTGCGTATTCGCCGGAGCTTGTGGCAAGACCGTTCAGGAACACGACTACCTCGGGGCCTGTCCCCACCTCGATCACGTGCACTCGCCCCACCGGAGTCGGCAGCAGATGATGGACTGCCGCCGAACCGAGCTCGGCCATCCAACGGTCCTGGAGCTCTTCGATCTGGGCGTCCTGGGGGGCCGGCTGCCGCTGCCTACGGACCAGTATTCCGGCGAGGAGCAGCCCGACTCCCAGCGGTCCGAGCCACACCTTCCAGCTTCGCGAGTGCTGCCCGCCCAAACGGTGCCGAAGCCCCCTTGTTGCATCCACGACTACTCCGGATCCGAATCCGAACTGAAAGTCCTGGTCTCGCGGTCCAACCTTTCGGACGGAGGGAGGTCTGCCGGTAATCCACTGCGGCGTGGGCCAAGTGCGGGGGCTCCCCGGCCGGGCGCTACTCGGGCAGGAAGGTGAGCCGGACCCGACGCTGGTTGTTCTCCGAGTTGGTGTCGATGAGAGCGACGCTCTGCCAGGTGCCCAACTGCGGTGTCCCGCCCAGAACGGGCACGGACACCGAGCTGCCCAGGACAGCGGGCAGCAAGTGATCGGCACCGTGGCCCGGGCTCCCGTGCTGGTGCCGATACGGAGCGTCCCGGGGCAGAGTTCGCTGCAGCCAGTCGAGCAGGTCGGAATCGCTCCCGGCGGCCAGTTCGATCAGGACCAGCGCCGCGGTGGCGTGGGGCACGAACGCCTGGACCAGACCGTCTCCCTTCTCGGCGCAGAAACTCCTCAGCTGGGGCGTCAGATCAGTGCACCACGACCCCGTGGTGTCCACCCGCAACTCCTCAGAAATCAACGCCAACTCCTATCTACCACCGGACCAAACCCGGCCCTCGGGCGATTGCACCCAGCGCGCCACGAGTCCGCGAACCGTGACTGACGGTTAGGTACTCCGCCGATCACCAGATGACCCGGCTCGGGGAACCTCAGGACCCGCGCGGGTGGGGGTGATCAGAAGCTTCGATCAAGCCGACCATGTGGCCTTCCGGGTCCCGGAAACGAGCCATCGTCGGGCCGCCCGGGATGTCGGTGACCGGCATCAGGGTCTCGCCCCCAAGCTTCTCAACCTGATTGAGCGTGGCCTGGGGATCCTCGACCTCGACGTAAAAAGTGACCCACGAAGCCTGGTCGCTGCCGTCCCCGCTGCCGATACCGCCACTTATCCCCTCTCCGGTGTTGACGGGGCCGTAGCCGTTCGTGTTGTTGGAGTCAATCTCCCAGGTGAAGAGCTGCTGGTAGAAGGGCTGCAGCGCCTTCCCGTCCTTACTAGTGACCTCGAAATGCACTACCGGATTGCCCATATCACTCACTCCCCACGGTGGCGGCAGAGCACCGCCCGATCCAACTATCCCACGTGTCCATGCAGGGCTTCAGGTCGGAATTACGCGCCGGATCCATTCTCGCGAGCGCCGAGATCCAGTGCTCCCGCGAGCGCCAGGCCCGCCAGCGTCTTGGCGTCTCGAAGGAGGCCCTGGTACGCGAGCTGCGCCACCTCGGCCGGAGTGAATTTCTGGCGCTGCAAAATTTCGTCGGGGTCCGGACCCACCCCTTCGACCTCGGTCAGCCCGGTCGCGCGGAAGTACCAGAACAGCTCGGTGCTGTATCCGGGAGCGAGGAATGTGGCACCCACTCCGAGCCAGGACTCGGCGGCGTAGCCGGTCTCCTCCGCCAGTTCCCGGCGGGCGGTCTCGAGCGGTGCTTCTCCAGGCTCTCTCCCTCCGGCGGGAATCTCCCAGAGCAGCTCCTGAGCAGCGTGGCGATATTGCCGCACCAGCACGACTGAGCCGTCTTCATCAACCGCCACAATGCCCACACCCCCGGGGTGGTGTACCACCTCGCGCTCAGCTTCTCCCCCCCCCTGCAGGCGCACCCGGTCCACGGTGATGCGGATCCGGCGTCCGGAGAAGTGCTCCTGGCTGACGATGAGGACTTCCGGTTCGAGCTCCGAGTGGGCCATCGCCTCGAGCATAGGCCAAACCGACCGTGGTTATGATGGCGCCCATGTCGCTGGGCGCCGCCTACACGAACCCCTACGAAGTGACCGCGCTGCAGATCGCGGCCGCCCGCGCCCAGCTCACCTTTCGCTCCCGCCACCGGCGCACCCCCCAGCAGCGGCTGGAGGCCTCCGACGTTCTGCTGGAGCATGTCGAGCGCTGCCGACTACAGTCGAGCGAATCGGTGGCGGCCTCCGTGTTCGACGAGGTGGCGGCCTTGACCAAATCGGTTGACCCCGGGCTCCGCGTGGCCCTGGGGCTGAGCCGGAATCCCGATCACGTGGGCCAGATCCTCTTTCAGGTCCAGGCCCGACTCATGCGGGCGGCGCTGGACGAGCGCTCACGGGGTCTCGCCCCTGTCATTCCCCTCTTCCCCGCCCCCTAACGAGGCCCCCGGCGGCGGGTCTAGATGGGCGATCACCGCCTGCGGTACCTTGGGCTTCGACGACCTGACGACCCCGTCCGGCCACAGAAGAGAGATCCCCGGCGGCTCCGCCTTGTACTTCTCCCTGGCGGCTCGTCGGTTCTGCGACGTTCGAGTCTCGGCAGTGATCGGAGCTGACGGCGCACCTCTTTTAGAAATTCTCGACCGGGCCCACGTTGACCGATCGGCAGTCGACCAGCTCCCGGGCGCCACGTACCGTTGGCGAGTTGAGCACCACCCGACCGATGAGGTGCCCTTGTCGGAGGAGCAACAACTCGGGGTCTACCTAGACTGGCGCCCTGATCTCCCAACCGTGGCTCGCAGCAGCGAGATCCTCTTCTTGGGCTCGATGCATCCTACGCGCCAACTCGAGATCCTCAACCAGTGTCCTGGTGCCCAGCTGGTCGCGCTGGACACCATGCGGGACTTCATCAACAGCCATCGCCGGGAGCTGGACCAGCTGCTGCTGCGCACCGCGATGCTCTTCGCCAATGAGTCGGAACTGCGGGCGTTGCTCCCATCGCCCGGCACCAAATTGCTCGGTGTTGCCGGTGAGGCAGTCGCGCGCTGGAATCTGCGAACCGTCATTCTCAAGTTGGGTGCGCAAGGCGCGGTGGTGGTAACGCCCGACGGGGCCAGCGAATACCCGGCGGCAGATGGTCCCGCGGTGGTCGATCCCACCGGTGCGGGGGATGCGCTCGCGGGCGGCTTGCTCGGGCGGCTCGCGCAGCTTGGTAGCACCGAAACCGACGCCATCGAGCACGCGATGACGACCGGTGCCGCAGCTGCACGGGCGGCGATTTCGGCGTTCGGCGCGCGAGGCTTGACCGGCGGACAAACCAGGTCATTTGATCGCCCGGGCAGTCCCTGACGCGTGTCAGGTCGACCAAGCGAGCAAGTGCTAACTGGGGAGGAGCCCGGTAGCCCGGATCAGCCGCCCTTGATGGTGTCGAACAGGAGGATCAGAGTCAGAAAGATCAACACAGCGGCGGTGGTACCTCCGACGATGTTCGCCAGGCGGCCATTGGCTCGCTTTCCCATGAGACGCACGTTGTTGCTGAGTCGCAGCATGAAAATCAGCACCACTGGCAGCAGAATGCCGTCGACCACTTGGGTCACCAGCAAGACCGCGATCAGGTTGACGCCAGGGATCAACACGCAGATTCCACCAGCGGTGAGCAAGCCTACGAAAACCGCATAAAAGACTGGCGCTTCACTCACCGAACTGGAGAGGCCCCGTTCGGTGCCGAACGCTTCGGCCACGACGAATGCGGTTGAAATCGGCAGCACCCCGGCAGCCAATAGCGACGCCCCAAGCAATCCCACAGCGAACAGATACTTGGCGCTAGTCCCGACCAGCGGACTCAAGGCGCGCGCCGCCTGGCCCGGGGTTGTGATGTTGATGACTCCGTGAGCGTGCAGGGTCGCGGCGGCGGTGATGACAATGCAGGCCACCACCACGTCGGCCAGGATGCTGCTGGCGATGACCTCGGCCCGGACGTAGCCGTAATCGGAGTCGGCGGTGCCCTTGTCGGCGACGGCAGATTGCAGGTAGAGCTGCATGTACGGGGTCACGGAAGTGCCGATGAAGGCGATCAGTAGGAAGACGAAACTGCCACTGCCGGAGAAGGTGGGCACGATGGTGTCGTGGGCCGCTTGCCCCCAATCGGGATGGACCACAAACACGGTGATCACGTACGCCACGAAGACCGCTCCCATGGCGAGGAACACCCGCTCGACGCGGGCATAGTTGGAGCGCAATACTAGCCATCCCAGTAGTCCGCCGGTGAGAGGCGCGCTCAGCTCAGGAGGCAGTCCGAACAGCTGCAGGGCGGCCGCCACGCCGGCGAACTCGCAGATGGTCGTTCCACCGTTGGCGATGATCACCACGGCCGCCGCGACCAGCGCCCAGCGCACGCCAAACTCTTCTCGGATCAGCGCCATCAGACCCTTGCCGGTGCTCACCCCGAGGCGGGCCGCCATCTCCTGAACCACAATCACCGCCAGCACGATCAGCAGCAGCGCCCAAAGCAGCTCGTAGCCGGTCTGTGCACCTGCCTGGGAGTAGGTGGCGATTCCCCCGGCGTCGTTGCCGGCGTTGGCGGCTATCAGCCCCGGGCCCAGGATGGCGAAGAACCGCCAGAGGCGCGGCAGCCGGCGCGGCCGCAGTCGGCGGGGCAGAATCGGCGGGAGCCGCGGTCCCTTGGGGCGCGGCCAGCGGACCGCCGGAGTCAGACTCCTGCGGCTCCTCCCCTCAGTCTCGGAGGGAACCCGAGCTTCCGACTTCTCTGGGGCCAGGCCCCCAGATTCGTGACGGAGGTTCATCACGACGCCTGGGCGCGCGCCGCCGGGCACCGACCCTGGTCAGTCCTCTTCCGGCGAGCGCTGTCATGCCCCGGGCCTCACCCGCCGCCGGAGCTGAGGCGGCAGGACTTCGGCGAGTACGTCATCGACGGTGACGATGCCCTGGATGCGATCTTGCTCATCCACCACAGGGACCGCTAGCAGGTTGTACTTGGCCAAGAGCGACGCCACCTCCTCGGGAGAGGCATCCAACGGCACCGAGATCACCTTGCGGATCATGAACTGGGAGACCGGTGTCTCGGGCCGGGCGATGATCAAGTCCCGCAGACTCAGCACCCCCCGAAGGCGTTCTTGGCCGTCGATGACGAAGATGTAGTAGATCGACTCCGCCTCGGGCTCCAGCTCCCGGATTCTCTCGATCGCCTGGGCGGCGGTCAGTCGCTGGGGGATTGCCACGTAGTCAGGAGTCATCAACCCACCGGCGGTGTCCTCTTCGTAGGCGAGAAGCTCCTGGACGTCGCCGGCCTCCTCGGCCCGCATCTCCGCGATCAGCTCGGCCCGGCGCTCCGGAGCTAGATCCGCCAGCAGGTCGGCCGCCTCGTCGGGAGCCATCGCCTCCAGGATGTCGGCCGCGCGCTCCAGCGAGAGCCGCTCCAGGATCTGCGCCTGAATGGTCTCGTCCGTCTCCTCCAGGGTGTCGGCGGCCGTCTCATCGTCGAGGCTGGCGAAGACCGCCTGGCGGTCGGCGTTGCTCATCTGCTCGACGATGTCGGCGATGTCGGCGGGATGGAGCCGGGCCAGCTTCTTGTAGGACATCCGCAGCCGCATGTTGCGCCCGTCGCCGCGGAGGGTCTCGACGGTATCCCAGGCGATGAATTTCTGAGCCCAGTCCCGGTGGAGCAGCCGCGCCACCCTCTTGCCTAGCTCCTCCATCCCCAACCGGCGCAGGAGCCCCCGGCCGCCGATGTCCACCCCCACCACCAGGAGCTTGCCGCCGAGATTGGCTAGTTGGAGGTCGTTGACCCGCACCACTCGACGGCCGTCGGTGTCAATCAACTGCTTGTCCAGCACGTCCCGGCTCAGGTACAGCTCATCCTCGGCCGGCTCGTGCTTGACCAGGTCAGCCTCCGCCTCGCGCAAGCTGACCTCTCGCTCGGTGTACTGACGCACGGTGCCCCAGGGAATGATCAGCGCATCTCGCCCCCGATGGCTCACCACCAGGCCGGTCACCCGGGGGTACGGTTCGCCCATTCGTGCCACCAGGTCCCGCACCGTGCCCACCGTGTGCTGACGGACGTCGACGACGGTTGCGCGCAAGAGCTCACTGAGAAAGATCATGGCCGAGGTCTCCGCGTGGCTGGACCCACGGCACACGGTCGGAGAGGGGGCTCGCCGTGGGAACCGTATCCTACCAGGGAATCAGCATGAGTTCGACTGAACTGGAGAAGCTCGAGCGCGTCCTAGTGGTGGTCGCACACCCGGACGACGCCGAGTTCAGCTCCTCCGGGACGGTGGCGCTCTGGACCGACCAGGGCACCGAGGTGAGCTACGTTATCTGCACCGACGGGGCAGCCGGAGCGGCTGACCCGACCATCAAGCTGTCCGAGCTGGCAAGCATCAGGGAGGTGGAGCAGCGGGAGGCGGCTGCCGTCCTGGGAGTCAAGGAAGTCACCTTTCTGCGCCAGCCTGACGGCCAGCTCCGGGTTAGCCCCGAGCTGCGGGGCGAACTGGTCAGGCTGATTCGGCAGCACCGTCCCGATCTGATCATCTGCCAGAACGCAGTCCGCAACTACTCCAACCTCTACGGCAACCACCCTGACCACCTGGCCGCCGGCCAGCTGGCCATCGAAGCGGTGTATCCGTACGCCCGCAACCCCCATGCCTACCCCGAGCTGCTGGCGGCGGGGCTTGAGCCCCACTCGGTCCGCGAGGTGCTGGTCGTGGGCACGGAGGACCCGGACTACTTTGTGGACGTCACTCCCACCCTCGACCGCAAGATGGCCGCCCTGGGCAAACACCGGAGCCAGCACACCCCAGGAGAGGACTTCTCGGCCCGGGTTATGGCCCGGATGGCCAAGATGGGTGAGCCCCACGGAATCGCCTATGCGGAGTCCTTCCGACGGCTATCCAGCGGGTAACCGTGTGACCGAGCTGACGATCACCGTCCTGCACGGCGACGAGACGGGCGAAGAACTTCTGGTGGAGGCTCTCCGAGTTCTCACGGCTCCGCAACTGGCCTCGAGGCTGCTGCTGGAGCACGTCGACCTCAGCCTCTCGTCCCGCCGGGCTACCGAGAACGGGGTGGTCCACCAGGCGGCTCAAATGATGAAGCTGAGCCACTTTGGCCTCAAGGCGGCCACGGTGACCCCCGAGGGAATCGGAGAGATCGAGAGCCCCAACGCGATCCTGCGGGCGGAGGTGGGCGGCGACGTCATCGTCCGCACCGGGCGGAGGATTCCCGGGGTCGCGCCGCTGGGCGGGGTCCACTCCCCGATCACCATCGTCCGGATGGCGGTGGACGACGCCTATGGGGCCATCGAGTGGCGGGAGGGGGCGGGCGCCGACGAACTCGCCTTCCGGACTACCAAGATCAGCCGGGAGCACTGTCGCCGGGTCGCCGAGTACGCCTTCGTGGAGGCTGCGCGAACCGGCGCGACCGTCTTCGGAGGACCCAAGTTCACCGTCTCTCGGGTCTACGAGGGGATGCTCAAAGAGGAGATGGACGCGGCCGGCCAGCGCCACCCGGATGTCCGCTACGAGCCCCAGCTGATCGACGCCACCTTCGCGCTCCTGCTCACCCGGGACGACCGGCTGGTGATCCCCGCCCTCAATCGTGACGGTGACATACTCTCCGACTTGGTTCTCGCCCTGTACGGGACACTGGCCGGGAGCGAGTCTCTGCTGATCGGGTTCGATGACTCCAGCCGACCCAGCTTGCTCATGGCCGAGGCTCCCCACGGCACCGCCCCTGCCCTGGAGGGTCGGCATATCGCCAACCCGATGGCCATGATCTTGGCCGCGGCGGCCCTGCTCGAGCACACGGGCGACACTTTCTTGGTGAAGTTCGGGGGCCAGGTGCGCGAGGCCACGATGGGGGCAGTTTTTGACGGCGTCCGCACGGCCGACCTGGGCGGGCACGCCCGCACCGAAGAGTTCACCGCGGCCGTGTTGGAGCGCCTGCCAAGCTGAGCCGGCCCGTTCGTTCTTCTCTCAGGGTGATCTCAGACGGGCTGGGTATACTCGGGTGGAGGAAGAGATGGATATCTTGGCATTCCTGCGTGAGAGAGCTGGCGCCTTCCGCTGTCCCATGTGCCGGCGCTCTTTGGCCGACTGCAAGTTGAGGCAGCTCGACCACGAGGGCCAGAAGTACACGGTGGAGGTCACCTGCCGGAACTGTGAGCTCGCCTTCCTGGTGGCCCTGGAACTGGCTTCGGGCAATGACGCCGAGAGCGGCGATGGTGAACAGGAGCTGCAGCTCAAGGAGGGCGCGGACTCCGAGGGCGACCTCATCAGCAACGACGAACTGCTGGAGTTGCATCGAACGCTGAGTGGACATTCCGGGCCCCTGACCGCGCTGCTCAAAGAGCGTGCCAACGACTGACGCCGGCGTCCGGGATGCGGCGCCCCAGAGCATCTACCTCGACCACGCCGCGACCACGCCCCTCCGGGCCGAGGTGCTGGAGGCGATGGCGCCGGCCCTCACCGAGACCTTCGGGAACCCCTCCAGCGTCCATGGCGCCGGCCGGGCCGCCCGGGCCCTGATCGACAACGCGCGGGACCAGCTGGCGGCGGTAATTAATGCCCGCTCACGGGAGGTCGTCTTCACCGGAGGCGGCAGCGAGGCCGACAACCTCGCCCTGCGCGGAGTGGTACACCGCCTGGGCCCGAAAGGAGGCCACCTGATCGTCTCCTCGATCGAGCACGAGGCGGTGCTGGAGACTGCCCGGGACCTCGGCCAGCTGGGGTTCGAGGTGACTGAGCTACCAGTAGACGCCGCCGGTCGCGTCTCGCCCGCCACCCTCCAGGCGGCGCTCCGGCCAGAGACCATCCTGGTCTCGGTGATGCTCGCCAACAACGAGGTAGGCACCCTCCAGCCGGTACGGGAGCTGGCGGAAGTGGCTCACGCCGGCTCCCGGGCGATCTTCCACACCGACGCCACCCAGGCCTTAGGCAAGATCAAGTTGGACGTCCAGGAGCTGGGAGTCGACCTCCTCACCGTCTCCGCCCACAAGATCTACGGTCCGAAGGGAGTTGGCGCCCTGTTCGCTCGCCACGGGACCGGATTGGATCCGATCATCACCGGCGGGGGTCAGGAGCGAACCCGGCGTTCAGGGACAGAGAACGTGCCCGGGATCGTCGGATTCGGAATCGCGGCCGAGCTGGTCGAGTCCGAGCGGGAACAGGAGATGGAGCGCCAGGGATCGCTCAGTGCCGTGCTCAGCCGACTGATCCAGGCCGGGGTGCCGGACGCCATTCCGACCGGCGCCCCGGCTGGCGAGCGGCTCGCCAATTTCTGCACCTTCGCCTTCCCGGGAGCTGCGGGGGAGTTGCTGCTTCTGCGGCTGGATCGAGCCGGTATCTGCGCGTCGGCCGGCTCGGCCTGCACCAGTGGTTCCCTGGCACCCTCCCATGTGCTGCTGGCGATGGGATTCTCACCGCAGCTGGCCTCAGCGCACCTGAGGCTGACGCTAGGCCGCTCGACCACACGCGCTGAGGTGGAACTCGCGGCCCAACTCGTCTGTCGGGAGGTGGCCGCCCTGCGCGAGCGGGCCGTGACCGTCTAGCGGTGGCGGTTTCGAAGAGTCCTCGACGCAGCCTCCCTGACTGACTTATCGGTCCGCGCCTAACTTCTACGACCCGCCGCTCAGGCCCGGCGACTAAAATAGCCACATGCCAGTCGGATTTATCGGCCCGACGCCGGTAGCCATGCGGATATCGTCTCGCGCCCACTACGGGCTGCGGATGATGACCGAACTGGCCAAGGCCCACGGCGGGCCACCGCTCAGCCTGGCGGAGATCGCTCGCCGGGAGGGCATGCCGCTTGCTTACCTGGAGCAGCTCGTGGCGCCGCTCCGGCGGGCCGGCCTAGTCGAGGGGACCCGAGGACTTCATGGCGGCTATCGCCTCGCGCGGCAGCCCCAGGAGGTGACGGTTCTCGAGATCGTCGAGCTCATGGAGGGACCGGTTGCTCCGGTGGAGTGCCTGGCCGAGAACTACCAGCCAGGAGCCTGCTCGAGGGAGCCGGAGTGTCTCAGCCGTCCGCTGTGGGGCCGACTTCAGAAGGCGGTCCAGCAGGTACTGGGCGGTACCACTCTCTCGGACATGATGCGTGAGCCAGGGTTCTTCGAGCCAGAGTGCCCGGTTTCGAGCCTTCCGCTCCATCTGGACGAAAGGCAGCCGGCGGTTGTCTGAGCCCACTTCAACTCGAGCACAGCTACAGGTTCGCGACCTCGAGGTGGCGGTCGACGGCAAGCAGATCCTCTCAGGGGTAAGCCTCTCGGTTCCCCAGGGAGAGGTGCACGCCCTGATGGGCCCGAACGGGGCGGGCAAGACCAGTCTCGGGTATGCCGTGATGGGCCACCCCAAATATCAGGTCACCGGAGGCGAGATTCGCTGGAAGGACCAGAGCCTGGTGGGGATGCTCCCCGAGGACCGGGCCCGGATGGGCCTGTTCCTCAGCCTCCAGTACCCGACGGCGATCCCCGGGGTGACCACCGTCAACTTCCTGCGGGCGGCGCTCAAGGGGCAGGGCAAGACGCTTCCCGCCCGGGAATTCTTGAAGCTGGTCCGGGAGCAGATGGCGGCGCTCAAGATGGACACGGCCTTCATGTCGCGCTATATCAACGACAACTTCTCCGGCGGAGAGAAGAAGCGGATGGAGATCGTCCAGCTGGCGGTGCTCCGTCCCGAGATGGCGATCCTCGACGAGACCGACAGCGGGCTCGATGTCGATGCCCTGCGCACCGTTGCCGAGGGGGTCAACCGGGTGCGCAGCGACGGCATGGGCGTGCTGATCATCACCCACTACCAAAGGATCCTGGACTACATCAAGCCCGACCGGGTACATGTGATGGCGGCCGGTCGGGTGATCGCCTCGGGAGGCGGTGAGCTAGTGGACCAGATCGAGAAGGACGGATATGACCCAATGCTCCGCGAGGCCGGGTTGGAGATTGACGCCGCGGCGTTGGCCGCGGCAGGGTAAAATACCCAATAACAGGTCGGAATTACTCCTCCCGGTGGGGATAAAGCGAGGAAGGATCAGATGGCAGTCGCCGCGAAGGACCTGACCAAGGACTACAAGTACGGCTTCAACGACGGCGACGAGTTCGTCTTCCGAGCCGAGCGTGGCCTCTCGCCCGAGGTGGTGGCGGACATATCGCGGCGCAAGTCGGAGCCGCCCTGGATGCTGGAGTTCCGGCTCAAGGCCCTAGAGCACTTCCGCCAGCGCCCGATGCCCAGCTGGGGCGCCGATCTGAGTGGGATCGACTTCGACGACATCTACTACTACGTGCGCCCGGCCGAAGAGCAGGGCCGCACCTGGGACGAGGTGCCTGAGGGCATCAAGCGGACGTTCGACCGCCTTGGTATTCCGGAGGCGGAGCGGAAGTTCCTGGCCGGGGTCTCAGCTCAGTACGAGAGCGAGGTCGTCTACCACTCGATTCGCGAGGACCTGGAGAAGCTGGGCGTCCTGTTCTGTGACTGCGACACCGGGCTGCGGGAGCACCCCGAGATCTTTCGCAAGTACTTCGGGACGGTGATCCCGCCCAACGACAACAAGTTCGCCGCCCTGAATTCAGCGGTCTGGTCCGGGGGCTCGTTCGTCTACGTTCCGAAGGGAGTTCGGGTCGAGATCCCGTTGCAGGCCTACTTCCGGATCAACACCGAGAGCATGGGCCAGTTCGAGCGGACCTTGATCATCGCCGAGGAAGACAGCTTCGTTCACTACATCGAGGGCTGCACCGCCCCCACCTACAGCAAGGACTCACTGCACTCGGCGGTGGTGGAGATCATCGCCATGCCCAATTCGCATGTGCGCTACACCACTATCCAGAACTGGTCCAACAACGTCTACAACCTGGTCACCAAGCGGGCCATCGCCAAGGAGCATTCCGTAGTGGAGTGGATCGATGGCAACCTGGGCAGCAAGGTGACCATGAAGTACCCCTCGATCTACCTCATGGGCGAAGGGGCGCACGGCGAAGTCCTCTCGGTGGCCTTCGCTGGTGACGGCCAGCACCAGGACGCCGGGGCCAAGGTTATCCACGTGGCTCCGAATACCACCAGCACCATCGTCAGCAAGTCGGTCAGCAAGGGCACGGGGCGCACGTCGTACCGGGGCCACCTGAAGGTTTATCCCAAGGCCCACAACGTTCGCTCCAGCGTCCGCTGCGACGCGCTCCTGCTCGACGAGCAGGCCCGCAGCGACACCTATCCCTACATGGACGTGGAAGCAGAGGACGTCCAGATCGGCCACGAGGCGACGGTCAGCAAGGTCGGCGACGAGCAGCTCTTTTACCTGCAGTCGAGGGGAATCTCGGAGCAGGAGGCGACCGCGATGATCGTCAACGGCTTCATCGAGCCCTTCGTGAAGGAGCTGCCGATGGAGTACGCCCTGGAGCTCAACCGCCTGATCTCCCTGCAGATGGAGGGCAGCGTCGGGTGAGCCTACCCTCCCGGAGGGCGGTTCGCCCTCGGAGCAGCTGAGCTGGTCTTGACCGAGACCACCGCCTCTTCCCCCATGACGCGGGAAGAGGCAGTCGCAGTCGCCCTGGTCGGCGGGGATCCCGGCTGGCTGGCGAGCCTTCGGCAGACGGCACTCGCCGCCTATCGGGAGGTCCCCTGGCCCTCTTCCGCCAGGGACGAGGACTGGAGGCGTACCCCTCAGATCGACAAGCTCGACCCAGCCAACTTCACCGAGCCCCAGGATCTAGGCGCAGGCGAGCTCCCCTCGTACCTGCAGGAAGCCCTCGACGGTCCGCTCTCGGCGGGGGAAATATCCGCAATCGTGGTCACCGACGAGCGGGGAAACCTCCATCCGTCCCAGCCGAGTTCCCCCCGTGACCCCTCTCCGATCGCCCAGGATTTGGCCGAGGGCCTCTCCGATGAGGCGGAGGTGTGGCAGTCACTTGCGGGTAAGGTCACCCCACCCGGGTTGCGCAAGTGGATCTCCCTGAACACCGTCCGGACCCGCGGAGGCGCCTGTGTCCATGTGGGCCGTGGCCAGCAACCGGAGGGCTACATCCGGCTTGTGCATGGGGTCGGCCAGGGCAGTGCCAGCTTCCCGCGCACCCTGATCAAGCTGGAGGAGGGAGCGAGCCTGACCTTGGTTGAGGAGTGGGTGTCGCCGACCGACGATCCCTCGCTGCTGGCGCCGGTGGTCGAAGTTGAGCTCGGCCGCGGGGCCCACCTCACCCACCTCTTCTTCCAGCAATGCGGCAATCAGACCGTTGTCCAATCGACGGTCCGCGCCCAGGTCGGGCAGGAGGCCCGCTACGACGTGCGCTGGAACATGGTCGGAGCCGCCTGGCAGAAGTCCTACTTCGAGGTCTTGATGCTGGGCGAGGGTTCCGACACCCGCCTGGTCGGCCTCTGCGTCGGTCGCCAGCGCCAGCACTACGACGTCCAGACCCTGCAGGACCACGTGGCCCGGGGAGCGGTGAGTGACCTGCTCTATCGAGTGGCGGTGGCCGACCGCTCACGGTCGGTGTACGCCGGGTTGATCCGGGTTGAGGAGGGGGCCCAGAAGACCAACGCTTACGTGCAGAACCGCAACCTGTTGCTCAGCCCGCAGGCCAAGTCCGACAGCAATCCAACCCTGGAGATCCTGGCCAACGACGTCCGCTGCACCCATGGCTCGACGGCTGGGCGGATCGATGACAACCAGCTCTTCTACTGTGAGAGCCGGGGGATCGAGCGGGAGCAGGCGCGGCGCCTGATCGTCGAGGGGTTCTTCGCCGATGTTGTCGACTCGTTTCCCGAGGGCACCCTGCGAGAGTGCGGCCGAGGCGTGGTGCTGGAGGCGCTCGAGGAGCTGGCCAGGTCGGGAGCACTGGCCAACCCAAGTCGACCTGCCTGATGGCGGAGTGGATTCGGATCTGCGATGCGGAGGCCATCCCGCCGGGCCACGCAGCCAGGGTGGAGATCGGCGATCTCCCGATCGCGGTCTTCAATGTGAACGGCAACTTTCACTGCCTTGACGACACCTGTAGCCATGCCATGGCATCTCTCTCCGAGGGGGAGCTCCACCCCAAGACCTGCGCTATCGAGTGTCCCTTGCACGGCAGCCAATTCGATCTAGAAACGGGCGAGCCCATCGGGCTGCCTGCGGTCGAGCCGGTGCGCGTCCACCAGGTGGAACTGCGCGGCGATGAGCTCTGGGTCGCGCTCAGCGAGGAAGAGCTGTGATGCCGGCACCGACGCTCGACGCCGCTCGGATTCGCGCCGACTTCCCCATCCTGCAGGAGCAGGTGAACGGACGCCAACTGGTCTACCTCGACAGCGCCGCCACCTCCCAGAAGCCGGAGGCGGTGATCGACGCGGTATCGGACTACTACCGTCACGCCAATGCCAACGTCCATCGCGGAGTCCACGTCCTGGGCGAGCGGGCGACCGAGATCTTCGAGGGTGCACGCGAGTCGGTTGCGCGCCTGTTGGGAGCGGATCCCCGTGGCGTGGTGTTCGTGCGCAACACAACCGAGGGAATCAATCTGGTGGCCCAAGCCTTCGCCCGCGAGCGATTCGGGGCCCACGATCGGATCGTCTGCACCGAGATGGAGCACCACTCCAACCTGGTTCCCTGGCAGCGAGTCCGCGACCAGACCGGTTGCCAGCTCGAGTTCATTCCAGTCAACGCGGAGGGGCGCCTCGACGCGGAGGCGACCGCCCGGCTGCTGCGCGCTCCCACCCGGCTGCTGGCACTGACCCACGTCAGCAACGTGCTGGGGACCATCAACCCCGTGGCCGAACTGATCAGCCAGGCCCACGCCGAGGGAATCGCGGTTCTGGTAGACGGGGCCCAGGCGGTGCCGCACATGCCGGTCGACATCGGGCTTCTGGACGCCGACTTCTACGCCTTCTCCGGGCACAAGATGTGCGGGCCGACCGGGATTGGCGTTCTCTACGGCCGCCCCGAGCTGCTCGAAGAAATGCCGCCGTTTCTCACCGGAGGCTCAATGATCTCGGTGGTGACCCTGGAGCAGACCAGCTGGGATGAGATCCCCCACAAATTCGAGGCCGGTACACCTGACATCGCCGGCGCCGCCGGGCTGCAGGCGGCGGTCGCTTATCTCGAGCAGGTGACCATGCCGGCCATCTTCCGCCACGGTGCCGAGCTCACCGAGTACGCCGACGAGATGCTCTCGGAGGTCCCCGGTCTGACCCGGTACGGCCCCCGGGGTCCGGACCAGCTGGGGATCGTGTCCTTCAACCTGGAGGGGGTGCATCCCCATGACGTGGGCACCATCGTCGACCGCTGCGGGGTGGCGATCCGAGCCGGGCACCACTGCTGTCAGCCGCTGATGCGCCGGCTCCAGGTGGCGGCCACCGCCAGGGCCAGTTTCTACCTATACAACACTCGCGATGATGTCGACGCGCTGGTCGCCGCGCTAGCCGAGGCCAATCGCATCTTCGGCAGCTGATCCGACCTCAGCATCCCCCGCTAACGGACTGGAGGATGGTGATTCGGTCGCCATCGGCCACCGGGCTCGCCAGCTCGGCGGCGCCACGAACCAACTCTTGATTATGAAACACGTTCACATTTTTGCGCGGTTGTCCGTGCTCATCTGAGAGATGTCCACGCAGTAATGGATGACGGGCCAGCGCGGCGTCCAAGGCTTGGCCAACGCTGGCGGCGGTGACCGAGAACTCCACCTCTCCTTTGGTGAAATCCCGCAACAAGCCGGGGATCCACACGGTAACGGTGGGCATCACTCGGCGGCGATAGCGCGCACGCTGAGCATGCGTGGGAACACCCCTGGCAGACGACGCCAGCTGTCTCCTGCGTCCCAGGTGGCGTAGAGCTCGCCACTGGTAGTGCCGAAATAAACCGACGACGTGTCGCCGGTGCCGGTGCTGAGCGCGTCGCGCAGCACGGCTCCGTAGTTACTCGCCGGCATTCCTTTTGCGCACGCGTCCCAAGTATCGCCGTCATCTGTGGATCGGTACGCGCAGAGGCGCCCGTCCACGGGGACGCGCACCTCGTCGCTGGTCAGGGGCACCACAAATAGCGCGGACGGGGAGCGGTCGAGGACGGCCATACCGAAGCCGAATCGTGACGGCAGTCCGGTCTCGATTCGCTCCCACTGGTCGCCGGCATCTAGTGACCGATAGACGCCAGTATGGTTTTGCTGGAAGAGGTGGTCGGGGTCGGCCGGGTCCTGTACCAGCCGGTGTACGCAGCGGTTCAGCTCGGAATATTTCGGTTCCTCTGCCTCCACGGCCGCGGTCACCCCTTGATTCTTTACGGTCCAGGTGGCCCCGTCATCGTCGCTGCGCAGCGTGCCAACGGAGGAGATCCCCACCGTGATCCGGCCCGGCCGGCGACCGTCCGTGAGCACTGTGTGAAGGCACATGCCGCCAAACCCGGGGAGCCAGCCGGCCCTGGTGGGGTGGTCGGTGATCGCGGTGTACTCGCGCCAGGTCAGGGCCCGGTCATCCCAGCGGAAGAGCCCGGCCTGGGCGACACCGGCCACCAGGTCGCCTGATCCGGCCAGCCGCTGCAGAGTCCAGATCCGCTCCACCGTGGGCCCGTTGGCCGCTCCGGTGAAGCCTGGCCCGGAGCCGAGAGGCTCCCACGATTCGCCACCGTCGAGGCTGCGGCGCACGTGGGGGCCATAGACGGAGCTGCCCAAGCCCGCCAGCAGCTCAAGCCGACCGTCCCTCTGCTCCAGGAGCACGGTGGTGGACTCCCAGCCGGCCAGGTAGGGGCCCCGGAGTCCCCAGTCGGCAGTAGCCGGATCGGGCCCGTGCTCCTCCAGGATGAACAGACCCTTGATCGTGCCGACCGCGATAGTTCTCATCAAGATCCCTCCGCGATGCCTGCGACCCCAGCAGCTTAGCTGTCGGCCTCGGCTCCCCTAGCAGAGATCGGACAAGAAGGCTGACCGGCGAACCCGCCGAATCGGCCAGCTGGGCTAACGTCAGGGCCGCTGCTCGGTCGCCGCCCTTGGGTCAAGATCGACGACCCCAAGCGCCGATGGAGCTACCGCGTCGTCCGCCCGGCCCACCGTAAATCTGGTCTGCGGTGCGCCCTCGCGCCCGCGGCGCGGAGCGGGCTAGACTAAAAGGCGACAGCGTCGTCCGGCCGTCCGGGCAGGGCCGAAAGGAAGTCCCTGTCGTGGCGGTACCCCAAGAAAAAGGAGGGAATGCCCATGCTCGAAGGTAGTACTAAACGGACTCTCACAATCTTGGGGACCGACTGAGGACTGTGGCCGGGACCTGAACTCTCTCGACGCGCTGGTCACCCACGGATAGCTGATCCGGGTCAGAAGCCCGGAACCGTGGCCGTCCCGCGTCAGCAGGACTCATCTCGTAATCCCAACGGCGGGGACTGGAGACCGACTCCGGTCCCCGCTCGTGTTTTGAGAGCGGCGTACGATGGCTTGGTGGCTCAAGTAAACCCGGTCGGCCTTGATGACGAACTCTTCCGGGAGATCATCCTGGATCACTATCGGCACCCCCGCCATCGCGGTCTGGTCGAGCCGGCTGACGTCGCCACCCACGGGCACAACCCGCTCTGCGGCGACGAGGTGGACCTCACCCTGCGGGTGCAACGGGGGCAGGTTGAGGCGGTGGGGTTCGAGGGACAGGGATGCTCGATCTCGATGGCCGCCGCCTCGATGATGAGCGAGGAGATCCAGGGCAAGACGGTGACCGACACCAAGGATCTGATCACCCGCTTCCGCGCCATGCTGCTCGGAGGTCAGGACCCGGCTTCGGTGGGCGATATCGGCGATCTGGAGGCTCTGGCTGGGGTGCGTCGCTACGCGGCCCGGATCAAGTGCGCGATGCTGCCTTGGACCGCATTGGAGGCGGGGTTGTCCCAGTTGGAGGGAGCTGATGGCCGAACCGATGACTGAGTCCGAAGAGGTGGCGCCGGCGACCGCTGGTGTGCAACCTGCCGCGGGCCCGATGGCGACGGGCGACGACGTTCACGAGGCGCTCCGCGAGGTGATCGACCCCGAGCTGGGTCTGGACATCGTCAGCTTGGGATTGGTCTACCGGGTGACCGTCGACAAGGATGGAGACGCGGTGGTGGCGATGACCTTGACCACTCCCTACTGCCCGATGGGGCCGATGCTGGAGTCCCAGGTTCACGCGGCCACCCAGTTTCTGCCCGGGATCCGCGACGTCAAGGTCGATCTGATCTGGGATCCGCCTTGGGACCCCCATACCATGGCCTCGGATGAGGCCAAGCTGGAACTGGGCCTCTACTAGGGTCGAGGCAGCTCCCGGCTGTTCGCCCGGCCGGTCAACTTCCAGGCCGCCGGGAGCAGGGCCGCAGCCAATAGCGCCTTCAGGGCGTCTCCCAGCAGGAAGGGGGTCACGCCGAGAGAGAGCGCCAGGGAGGCGCCCACGTGAAGTTGCCAGGCTAGCCAGGTGGCGCCGAATAGGTATATGACGGCGTTCCCCGCCACCAGCGCGACGATCACGGTCAGGGGATGGCGGTCGAACCCGTGACGGGCGAGCTGACCCAGGACGCAGGCGGCGAAGACGAAGCCGATCACGTATCCGAAGCTGGGAGCCGAGAGCATCGACATCCCGTGATCGCCGCCGGCGAACCAAGGCACTCCCACCAGGCCGAGGACCAGGTAAAGCAGCATTCCGGCGGCACCCCGGCGAGTGCCGACCGCCAGGCCGCCCAGGAGCACCGCGAAGGTTTGACCGGTAATCGGCACGGGGGTGAAGGGGAGTCGAATCGCGAGCTGGGCCGAGAGTCCGACCAAGCCCGCGTAGCCCACCACCACCAGCACGTCCCGGACCCGCTCCCCAGGAATTAGGTCGGCGAGGACTCGCCGAGGGCGCGCGGAGGTGGCCACATGCAGCACGGCGAGCGACGCTACCGGGGTGCCCAGCTGCCTGTCAACACGCGAGCGGTCGAGCAGGGGTGCGCACGGGGCCGTATCCGCACTGTTAACCCAGCCGCGGACCGGATGCCCGATCATGGGGAGGTGGGCATCGGGGACCCCTCCGTTCAAGGACTCGATTCCTCCGCGAGTGAGGGGCAGACTCCGCAGATAGAGGCCACCGTGGCCACCGCGATGGGTCCTCCACCACAGGGGAGCGGCGCACCGACGGTGCTGGCCGCCCACGACCTGAGTAAGCGCTTCGGATCCAAGGTCGCGGTGGAGCGGCTAAACCTCGAGGTACATGCCGGGGAGATCTTCGGATTCCTCGGCCCAAACGGGGCCGGCAAGACCACCACCATGCGGATGGCCCTGGGACTGATCCGACCCACCTCCGGCTGGGTGGAGGTCTTTGGCCAGGACGTGGCCCGCAACGGGTCGGCTGTGCTTCCCAAGGTGGGGCCCCTGGTCGAGACCCCGGCGCTCTATCTTCATCTCAGTGGCAGGGACAACCTAAGGGTCCTGGCCGCACCGTTGGGCGGAGTACCCGGTGCGCGGATTGACTCGCTCTTGGAGTTGGTGGACCTCCGTGACCGCCAGCGAGACAAGGTCAGGACCTACTCCCTCGGGATGAAGCAGCGCCTGGGGTTGGCCATCGCGCTCCTTCATGATCCGGAGCTGCTGGTGTTGGATGAGCCGGCCAACGGTCTCGACCCGGCCGGCATCAAGTCGATCCGCTCTCTCCTCCGGGAGCTTCGAGATTCGGGCAAGACCGTCTTCATCTCCAGCCACGTCTTGGGCGAGGTGGAGAGGCTCTGCGACCGGGTGGCCATCCTTCGTCAAGGCAAGCTGATACAGGTGGGAAGCATCGCCGACTTTCGGGAGTCCACCGGGCCGTTCCTGGTGGACGTCGAGGACGCCCAGGGGGCGCTGGACCTGCTCCACTGCCAGCCATGGGGGCAGAACGCAAGATTGGATCCCCAGGGCCGGATCGTCACCGAGGCGCCCGCGGGCCGGGGTCGGGAGCTCAACTCGATGCTGAGCCAGGCCGGCTTCGTACCGGACGGAATCGTCCGGCAGCAGCGCGACCTCGAGGAGATCTTCCTGGAGCTGACCGGGGACGGGCAGTGACCACCCCGGCCGTTCCCCTGCCGGCGATACCCAGCAGCCGCCCGGCACGCCCGACTTTCAAGGGTGCGCTTCGCGGGGAGCTCTACAAAGTGCGACGCAACCGACCAACGGTAGTGATGACCGGTCTGGCTCTCGTGTTCCTCACCCTGGTCATGCTTCTCTTCGCGACGGAGCCGCAGTATCACGTGTCACTTACCCAACACCCCGTGACTGGCTTGTACAGCCTGCTGCACCCCCTGGAACTCTTCTTCATGGCGGGCGCCGGGATCGTGATGCTGTTGACTGGATCGAGGCTTCTGGGAATGGAATACGAGCTAGGCACGGTTCGGGTGCTGTTCTCACGCGGCACCGGCCGACAGCAACTGCTGGCCGCCAAGATCGCGGCGCTTTCCATTTATGCGCTGCTGCTGCTGGTGGGTATCGTGGCGCTGTCGGCGCTGGGCACGGTGGTGGTGGTCGAGCATCAGACTGGATCACTGTCGGCGCTGCAGGGTCTACCGATTGCCGCGTGGGAAAACGTGGGGTTGGCGATCCTCTGCTGCGCGGTGAGTGAATTCTCTTGCCTATTGCTCTCCGTAGCGATGGCGGCACTGCTGCGCTCGGTGACCGGTGCAATGCTGCTGGCCATGCTCTTCTTCCCAATTGACAACGGTTTGTCGGCGGCACTCACCCAGCTCACCGTGGTCACCAAGTCAAATGTTTGGAAGGGCCTGACGGCCTTTCTCTACGGGCCCAACCTCAACCATCTACCCACCCTTTTGCAGGTGCATCAGACGGCGGCGGTCAGCACCCTCGCCACTCCCGCGGTGCCGACTTCGCTGCTCGAGACGGTAGTCGTGATCGGAGCTTGGTGGCTCTTCTTGGTGTTCCTTGCGATGACCTCACTGGCCCGCCACGACGTGCTGAGCTGAGTCGGTTTCCGGCGGACCAGATGGCCCCTCGGCGCTCGCTGCAGCGAGCATCGTCATGAAAATCGTGCGCTACCTGCCTGACGAAGGCGCGCGCCGATTGCTGGAGAGGTACCTCGATTTGCTCTACGGAGAATCGAGTGAGGTCAACCTGACTCGGGTCCCGCAGGCGGAGGCGTGGACCCGCCACATCGAGGAATCTTTGGACCTCATTCCGCTCCGACTGTGGTCTTCCGGCGAGCTCGTTCTCGACTTGGGTAGCGGCGCCGGCATCCCCGGCATACCGCTGGCGATCGCCCAGCCTCAGGTGTCGGTTGGGTTGATCGAGCGAGATCGCTCGAAGGTGGCGTTTCTGGCCCGCTGTGTCGACACGCTCGGGCTGTCGGCGGTCGAGGTGCTTGGAAAGGACGCCCTGGAGCTTGCGCGAAGCCAGGGGTTCGTGGCCGCGGACGTGTTGGTGTCCAGGGCGGCGGTGCCGCCTCAGGATCTGTTTCGCACGGCACGCCGATTGCTGCGTACTGGAGGCGAGGGCTTGGTGCATGTCGGCGCATCCGTGAGCCTGGGCGCGGAGCTTTCTCTGGCCGCCAGTCGTGCTGGGTTGGGGGATCTTCGTCTGCAGACGTCGGGAAGGAGCCGCGTCCTCCGGTTCCGGCGCTTGTCTGGTTAGCTGATGGGTTTCGCCAAGCTCGGTCTTCCGGCCCGCCAGACCTGTAGGGGCCGGAGGGCCGGGCTCCAGCCGAAGCCCCCCTCGTGATCGGTGTCCCAGAGCACCAGGTCGGCCGACTTCCCGGCCACGATCTGACCGCGGTCAGCCAGCCCCAGGGAGAGGGCGCCACCCAAGGTGGCGGCGGTCAGCGCCTGCTCGACGCTTAGTCCCAACTCGGCAATGGCCAGCCAGACCACCATGCTCATGGAGGTGGCTCCCGAGGTCCCCGGGTTGTGGTCGCTGCCCAGCGCCACCCGCGCCCCGGCCTGGAGCAGGTCGCGCGCGGGCGGAGTCCGGCCCATGGCCAGGGCGGTCACCGGGCAGAGCGTGGCCACCGTGGAGGACTGGGCCAGAGCCGCGATCTGGGCGGCGCCAATGCGCAACAAGTGGTCGGCAGAGACGGCCCCCAGCTCCACGGCCAGCTCCGTCCCGCCGGTTAGCTCGAGCTCGTCGGCGTGCAGGCGTAACTCCAGCCCGGAGTCCCGGGCGGCGCGTAAGACCTGCGCAGACTCGACCACGGTGAAGGCGCCCTCGTCGCAAAAAACATCAGCAAAACGTGCCCCTTCCCGGTGGGCATCGCCACTCCAGCTGCTGACTTCCTCGACGAACTCTGGGCGCCGACCGTCGAACTCCTCGGGTAGCGCGTGCGCGCCCAGGAAACTCACCACCAGTGCGGGCAGGAGTGGCTCGGCGGAAAGTGAGTGCAGCAGTCGTACGGCACGCAGTTCCCCCTCTCGCTCGAGCCAGTACCCGGTCTTCGTCTCAACTGTGGTGGTGCCCGACTCAAGCCAGCTTCGTAGGCGGTTCCTCAGTCCCAGCTCGAGCTCGTCCCAGGACGCTTCCCTGGTATCCCTAACCGTGGCCCGGATCCCGCCCCCGCGGGCCGCGATCTCCGCATAGCTGGCTCCGGCTGATCGCTCGGAGATCTCTGCCAGGCGGGCCCTGGCGTAGAGCGGATGCGTATGGGCATCAATGAGCCCGGCGGTGAGCAGCGCGCCGTGGCAGTCGAAGGTCTCGGCGTCGACCGCGGTGGGCAGGGTTCCGCTGCGACCGATCGCGAGGATGGAGCCCCCGCCGAGTAGGACATCAACGTCCTCTCCTACCGGTTTGCCAGCCGTGAAGAGACGGCCCACGTGGGCAAGGAGGCTGGTCACGCCGGCATCTGGTTCAGTGCCGCGCGCCAGGCGGGCTCCAGTTCGGCGAGCACATTCTCCAGCTTCTCCGCCACACTCCCGAGCCGCAGGTGCCGGCCCTCACGGACCACCTCCGTACCCCCGATCACCACGGAACGGACGTCCGCAGCGCTGGCCCCAAAAACTACCCGCGATAGGAGGTCGGTCAGGCCTGCCCCGGCCAGGCGGGGTGTGGAGAGCTCCAGGCAGGTGAAGTCGGCGAGGAATCCCGGCCGCAGCTCGCCGGCCTCCCATCCCAGCGCCGCCATCCCCTGGGAAGTGGCCGCGTTCAGTAGGTCCCCGGAGCTGAGCTGACCCCGGTGGCCAGTCGCCAAGCGCCGGTCAAGCTCGACCGCCCGGGCCTCCTCGAACAGATCCACCATGGCGTTGCTATCGGTGCCCACGCAGAGCGGGCTACCCGCCGCCTGAAGCTCATCCGCCGGACAGACACCATCGGCCAGGTCGCGCTCGGTGGTGGGGCAGACGCAGATTCTGGTTCCCGTCTCGCCCAGCCGGGCGATGTCGACCCTCGTCAGGTGGATGGCGTGGACTGCCGTCGTGCGGGCGCCCAGGACCCCGCAGCTGTCCACCAGCTCGGTGGGCGTCAGACCGGTGGCCCGGAGGCAGGCCGTGTTCTCTGCTGGCTGTTCTGAGAGATGGAGGTGCAGCGGGGCGCTCCTCTCGGCGGCCCACCCTGCCACCACTCGCATGGATGCCTGGTCCATAGCTCTCACGCTATGGATGGCCGCACCGCGGCGTAGCTGGGCGGTATCCCCCAGTTGATCCGTCCGCCGAGCCCAGGCCCAGGCGTCCTGATCGGAAAATCGGAGTGCGGCACCGGTTAGCGGCGCGCCCTCGAAACCGGAGCGGAGGTAGCAGGTGTCGAGCAGGGTGAGACGCAGCCCGGCTTCGGTGGCGGCGGCGATCAGCGCGTTCTCCATCTCAGGCCGCTGGTATGGCTGGCCGCCCGGCTGGTGGTGCAGGTAGTGAAACTCCCCGACCGCCGTGATCCCGGCGAGCGTCATCTCCCCCATCGTGGCTCGGGAGAGTTCGAAGTACTGGTCCGGTTCCAGAAAGGAGGCCAGGGCATACATCCGGCGCCGCCACTCCCAGAAATCCTTGCCCCCTTGCTCGGGCGCTTGACACCGGCCTCGCAAAGCCCGATGGAACGCGTGAGAGTGAACGTTGGCCAGCCCCGGCAGGGTCAGGCCGGTGAGCACCTTCGCTCCCGGGGGCACCTGGGCGTCCCCCAGCTCCTCGACCCGGCGGAGCAGTCCGGCCTCCTCCTCCAGGAGGAGCCTGGGCAGAAGCCGCTCCCCGGTCCAGGCCAGCTCCGCCAGCCAGAGCGACATCAACCCTCCCGCATGGGGAGCCGGACGCCGTGGTCCGAAGCCGTGTCGATCGCGATCTGATAGCCGGCGTCGGCGTGGCGAATCACCCCGGTGCCGGGATCGTTGAGCAGGCAGCGGGCCAGCTTCTGGGCCGCCAGCTCCGAACCATCCGCCAGGGCCACCAGTCCCGCGTGGATTGACCGTCCGATTCCGACCCCCCCTCCGTGGTGCACCGAGACCCAGGTCGCTCCGCTAGAGGTGTTGAGGAGGGCGTTGAGAATTGGCCAGTCGGCGATGGCGTCACTGCCGTCCTGCATCGACTCGGTCTCCCGATAGGGCGACGCCACCGAACCCGAATCGAGGTGGTCCCGGCCGATCACGATCGGCGCCTTCAGTTGGCCTCTCGCGACCATCTCGTTGAAGCGCAGACCCAGCTGGTCCCGCTCGCCGTATCCGAGCCAGCAGATCCGGGCCGGAAGCCCCTGGAACTCGACCCGCTCCGAAGCCATCCGGATCCAACGCGCCAGGGCCTCGTTCTCGGGGAACTCCTCGACGGCCGCTCTGTCGGTGGCGGCGATGTCCTCCGGGTCTCCGCTCAAGGCTGCCCAGCGGAAGGGGCCTTTGCCCTCGCTGAACAGGGGCCGGATGTAGGCCGGGACAAATCCTGGATAGTCGAAAGCACGAACAAAGCCGCCAAGCTCGGCCTCGGCCCGGAGACTGTTGCCGTAGTCGAAGACCTCGACTCCCCGGTCGAGCAGCTCCACCAAGGCGGAGACGTGCTTTGTCATCGCCTCCCGGCTGCGCCGGACGTAGTCGTCGGGATCCTCCATCCGCAGATCGGCAGCCTCCGGCAGGGTAAGTCCCACCGGCAGGTACATCAGCGGGTCGTGGGCGGGGGTCTGGTCAGTCGCAATGTCGAGCAGGAAGTTCCGTCTCACGATCTCAGGGACCAGCTCGGCTGCGTTCCCGAGCACAGCGATCGAGACCGCCTCCTTGGAGGCTCTCGCCGCCGCCGCCTGCCTCAGAGCGGAGTCCAGGTCGGGGGCCCAGTGGTCCAGGTAGCGATGGTCGAGGCGGCGCTGGATGCGCTCCGGGTCAATCTCGATGCAGATCGCCACCCCGCCGTTCATGGTCACTGCCAACGGTTGGGCACCACCCATGCCGCCCAGTCCTGCGGTCAGGGAGACTGTTCCGGCCAGCGATCCACCGAACCTCTTGTTGGCGATGGCGGAGAAGGTCTCGAAGGTGCCCTGGAGTATCCCCTGGGTGCCGATGTACATCCAGGAGCCCGCGGTCATCTGGCCGTACATCGTCAACCCCTCCAGCTCCAAGCGCCGGAACTCCGCCTGGGTCGCCCACTGGGGCACCAGCAGGGCGTTGGCGATCAGGACTCGCGGGGCCCACTCGTGGGTGCGGAAGACGCCCACCGGCTTGCCCGACTGAATCAGCAGGGTCTCGTCGCCCTCGAGGTTTCTCAGGCTCCTGACGATCGCGTCGTAGGCGTCCCAGGATCGAGCCGCGCGCCCTGAGCCCCCGTAGACCACCAGTTGATCCGGGTTCTCCGCCACCTCAGGGTCGAGGTTGTTCATCAGCATCCGCAGGGCCGCCTCCTGGGGCCAGCCCTTGCAGCTGATCTCGGTGCCTCGAGCCGCCCTAACCGGCCGCGGGCCGCTCAAGGGAGTTCGCCAACTACCGATTCCGCCCGCCGCAGGATCTCGCCCGACCTAACCGCGGTGGCCACCGCCTCAAGCTCCGGCGAGAGGAAGCGGTCCGGGCCGACGCCACCGCCTAGGTTACGCACCAGCTCGGCCACCTGGCCGTCAGCCGGGGACGGCAGAAGCGGTGCCCGCAGCTCGAGCGCCCGGGAGGCGGCCAGCAGCTCCACAGCCAGTACCCGGGACAGATTGGTCACCACCCGGCGCAGCTTGCGGGCGGCACCCCACCCCATCGAGACGTGGTCTTCCTGCATTCCCGACGTGGGGATGGAGTCGACGCTGGCAGGTGCGGCCAGCCGCCGGTTCTCCGCGACGATGGCGGCGGCCGTGTACTGGGCAATCATCAGGCCGGAGTTCACCCCGGCCTCGGGGGCCAGGAATGGGGGTAGCCCGGCGGAGCGAGCCGGGTCCAAGAGCCGGTCGACCCGGCGCTCGGCGATCGAGGCCACCTCGGCGGCGGCGATGCTCAGGAAGTCACAGGCGAAGGCCAGAGGCTCGCCGTGGAAGTTGCCCGTCGACTCGAGCCGCCCATCGGGGAGCACGACGGGGTTATCCACGGCAGATCTCAACTCGCGGTCCGCGACCTGTCCAGCAAAGGCCCTGGTGTCCCGGGCCGCTCCCGTCACCTGGGGCGCACAGCGAATCGAGTAGGGATCCTGGACCAGGTGGGGCGAGCTGCGATGGGAGGCTAGGATGCCGGACCCCTGCAAGAGCAGCCGGAGATTGGCCGCACTTTGAATCTGCCCCGGATGGGGCCGGATGACGTGAAGATCCGCCGCGAAGGGACGGTCAGTCCCCATCAGACCCTCGGTGGACAGGGCGGCCGCGATGTCCGCCGTTGGCAGTAGCACGGCTAGATCGGCGAGGGCCAGTACCAGCATTCCCAGCATGCCGTCGGTCCCGTTGATCAGGCTGAGTCCGTCCTTGACTTCCAGCCGCAGCGGGGTGAGACCGCATTCTGCGAGTGCGATGCCGCCATCGACGGTGCGTCCGTCGGCGAGCTGGGCGCGACCCTCCCCGAGCAGCACCAGCGCCATGTGAGCGAGGGGAGCCAGATCGCCGCTGGCGCCGAGCGAGCCGTGCTCAGGAACCACTGGGCTGATCTCCGAATTGAGCAGCCTGACCAGACCCGCCGCCACTGCGGGTCGGCTGCCGGAGAAGCCCATGCAGAGGGTGCGGGCCCGGAGCAGCATCATCGCCCGCACCACTTCCACCTCGACGGGCTCTCCCATTCCGGCGGCGTGAGAGCGGATCAGGGCGTGCTGCAGGTCGGAGCGCCGTTCCGGAGCGATCCTGGTGGTGGCCAGCAGTCCGAATCCAGTGGAGACCCCATAGACGGGGTCCGGGCTGTTACCGGCCTGGTTGACCAGGGCCCGCGCCCGGTCCATCGCACGCATCGCCTCGGACGAGATCTCCGCCTTAGCTCGGCCCCGGGCCACCACCACGACCTCGCCGCGCGAAACTCCATCGCTGCCGATGACCACCGGGGGAGGAGCTGTCCTGTCGATCATCTCGTGGCCGCCTTCGGAGTACGGTTCCGGTGTAGCGGGCCAGGCGCCCAAGTGAGTGGTCGGCACTGCCTCATTGGGATCGTCACGCCCGTAGGGTACGAGAACTTTTGACTAGCGCTCGACAGTGCTCCGGGGCTCCGATCCAGCGGCTAGCGAAGAGTGAAGCCAGCCGGTGCGTCGCCGTGGAGTCCACTCGCCGGAATCACCCAAGACGATCGCGGATCGCCTCCTCCGCTGCGGTCCGGTCGCTCCAGGGGCGCGGTCCATCGGCCTCAAATATGCTCGCTTCGTGGCCCTTTCCGGCCAGCAGGACGGTGTCTCCGGGAACAGCGCCGCCGATGGCGATGCGGATCGCGCGGTCTCGGTCGGGTTCCCGGTGTAGGTTGGTTTCTGGGTCAGCACCGCCGGCGACTGCCCCGCTCCAGATCTGCTCGATGATCGCCCCGGCGTTCTCGCCCCGGGGGTCCTCCGATGTGACCACGACCTGGTCCGCGAGTTGGGCGGCGATCCGACCCATCTCGCCGCGCTTGACAATGTCGCGCTCACCAGCGCTGCCGAATACGACCCAGAGCCGGCCAGCGGTGGCGCCCCGCAGCTCGTGGAGCGCCAGGGTCAGCGCTGCTGGGGTGTGCGCGTAGTCGATGACCACAGCGAACGGCTGGCCCTCGTCGACCGTCTCCATCCTTCCGGGCACGGCCTGGAGCGCAGCCAAACCCGCGGTGAGGTACGGCAGAGGCTGCTCCAGTAGCAGCCCCGCGGCGAGTGCCGCCAGCGCGTTGCCCACGTTCCAACGGCCCGCGGTAACCAACCGAACTTCGGCGGCCCCGCCCGGAGTGACGGCCCGGAAGGAGAGGCCGGTGGCCTCCGGCCTGACACGCTCCGCCCAGAGGTCTGCGCGGCGATCCCCGCGGGCACTGTAGGTGAGAGTTCGGACCGAAGTCCGCTCTCGCAGCAGAGGGAACGCCCGCGAGTCGTCGAGGTTCAGCACCGCGAAACCCCCGGCAGCGGCGGCTCGGTCCAGCAGCGAAGCCTTGGCTTCGAAATACGCCTCCCAGCTTCCGTGGAAGTCGAGGTGCTCGTGGGTGACACTTGTGTACACGGCGCCCGCGAAGCGGATCCGGTCCAGTCGGCCGAGAGCCAGACCATGTGACGTTGACTCTAGGACGATTGCCTGGCAGCCCTCATCGACCATCCGTCGCAGCCACGCCTGGAGCTCCAGCGACTCCAGGGTGGTCTGCCGGCTGAGGTTGGACTCCACGTGAGAACCAAGGCGAAAGTCCACAGTGCTGAGGCTACCCACCGTCCCCATCGAGGCCGAGAGAGCCGCATGGAGCATGGTCGTGGTTGTCGTCTTGCCGTCGGTGCCAGTGACGCCCACCACTGGTACGACGGTCGCGGGGTGGTCGTAGAACGTGGCTGCGAGGGCCGCAAGCGCGGCGCGGGTGTCGTCGACTACCACGAGTCGTCTGGGCTCGACCCCCGGCACGTCGTGCTCGACCACCGCGACGAACGCTCCCCTTGCGAGTGCGGACTCCACGAACTGGTGTCCGTCGTCATGCTGACCCGGTATCGCTACGAATACCGACCCCGGTCGCACGTTCCTTGAGTCGTAGGTGATCGTCGTCACCTCGCTCGTTCCCAGCGCCTCATCAAGCGTTGGCCGTCCGAGCGCAGCGGCGAGGGTGGACCAGCGCATCAGCCTAGCCTAGCCGTCAACCTCCTCCGTCAGCTCGGCGCCAGGATGAGAGCCGTCGAGGCGATGGAATTCTGGGCTCGCAGTCCGGCGGGGCTCGCGCCGCTTCGCTTACCGAGCGGCCGGATCCGAGGCCTGTGGGTGGCGAGGTGCGGCTGCTGGTGGAAGCCTGCGCCGCGTGCCGGACGTACCTCCAGATCACCTCCTGCGCGGACACTGCCGGTCGTCCCCGAACATCAAATCGTGGGTCGGGTGGAGGAACTGGGCGAGGGAGTTGGCCGGGAATTGCTGGGCCAGCGGCTGGGGCTCGGCGGGCTGGCAGCCGCCCGCGGTAGATGCGATCTTTGCCGCTGCAGCCAGGAGAACCTGTGCCACCGGGCCACCTTCACCGGATAGGACTGGGACGGCGCGTTCGCCGGCCAAGTGTTGGTGTGCGCGGCGTTCGCTCAGCCACTTCCAGACGACGCGGATTCCGAGCGGCTGGCTCCGCTATCGTGCGGCGGGGTGATCAGGGATCGAGCGCTCCGACTGACTGACCCGACGCGAGGTGAGCCGCTCGGCGCGTTCAGCTTCGGTGCCTCGGAGCTGCTGGTGGCTCAACTTGCGATCACCGAAGGCTGCACGGTGTTCGTCGTGAGTCGGAGCGAGTTGGCCCGCAGCCGCGCGCATCACCTGGGCGCGGTCTGGGCGGTCCGCCCGTGCCTTCCCGCCGATCCCGTTGCGCGCAGCTGTCACCTTCGCGCCGGTCGGCGCGGTGGTGGTAGATGCGCTTCGGACCCTCGACCGAGGTGGTTCCTGCGTCGTCAACTCGATCCATCTGGACCGCATCCCCGGGTTCGCCTACGAGCATCTCTCCTCGTAGCGTCGCCTGCCCAGCGTGGCCAACCCCACCGGTCGCGATGCCGCCGAGTTTCTCCAGCTGGTCAAGCAGCTGCCCTTCCGCACAACAGTCGAGCAAGTTCCCCTGATCGAGGCGAACTTGGAGCTGCGGCAGTTTCAGGAAGAGCGCATCCCTGGGATGGCGGTCCTGGCTCGCTAGGTCAAGTCGGCTGGGAAGAAAACTCCGCCTGGAGCCGTGTGACGGCCTCCCGGGCGGCCACGGTCAGCTCCAAGGCCAGGCGCCGGTCCAGATCCAGTGACGGAGTGGTCTCTAGTGACCGCAGCCGCCCTTCCAGCAGCTGGAGTTGGGCCGCAATCTCGCCCGGGGTCGCCAATGCCCGGAGCCGGGCTGCAGCGACCGCGACCGGCTCACCCTGGCGCTTCGCCTTCTGGTACTCCCCGAAAGCGATCCGGTCTCGGTCAGCGGCGAGCAACAGACGCACCGCCGCCCGGCCCGACTCCGAGATCTCCTCCGCCGGAGCGTGAAGTCGGCACAGGCCGTCAAGGGCCGCCGCCAGAGCTCCGGTGATCGCCGCCGCTGCGGCTCCGCCAGCAGCATCTCGGGGGGAGAGCATCCGGGCGACCGCCTCGAGCAGCGACCAGGAGGCGACCGGGCCGGGCTGCAGTCCCCCGAGCTCGGTAAGGGACAGCAGTGCGCACACGGCGGTGATCCGCCCGATCCCACCAGGGACCGGAGTGAGCCTGGCGGCCGCCGACCCGGCCTCAGCTGAGACATCACCGCGCAGCCGGCCGTCGACCATGGAGGTCCCCACGTCCAGCACGGTCGTGCCCGGTCGGACGGCCCGGTCGGGCATGACCGCCGCGATGCCGATGGCAGAGATCAGCACGTCGTACGGAGGCAGCGGGTCAACCCCGCCGATGTCGTTCTGGATCACCGAAACCTGGGCCCCGGTTGCCAGTAGCCGCTGGGCGATGGGGCGGCCGCCGGTCGGACCGTGGCCGACGATCAGGACCCGAGCGTGGGCGCAGTCGACACCCAGGTGAGCCAGGGTCGCCAGGCACGCCTCGGCGACCGGGGTGCCGCGGCGCCGGCCCTCGGCGGCAGCGGACAGCGC
>JBAWFE010000041.1:0-5137 GCA_049591595.1 Candidatus Dormiibacterota bacterium | reverse complement strand
AGGTTGGCGCCCAGATCCTCGAGCACGTGAGCGGCGATGCCCTCACCCTCGATCAGCAGTCCCAGCAGCAGATGCTCGGTGCCGACGTAGGTGTTGTTCATCCGCTTGGCTTCCTCGAAGGCGATCTCGATCACCTTCTTGACCCTGGAGGTCGGGATGATCTGCTGCACGATGATCCGCTCGTTGCGGCCCAGCACCGAGTCGATGGTGTCCCGGACCTTGTCGATCTCGACACCCAAGTTCGCCAGCACTTTGGCGGCCAGGCCCTCCCCCTCGCGCAGCAGCCCGAGCAAGAGGTGCTCGGTGCCGATGTACGAGTGGTGCGACCTCTCCGCCTCGTCCTGCGCCAGGGTCAGGACCTTCTTGGCCTTCTCTGTAAAACGCTCAAACGGGTACACGGATCATCTCCTTGAGCCCGGTGGTATGACGGTCGGCAGCGCAGGCTGCCGCCATGGCTGGAATGGCTCGCAGGCTCGGGGCGGGGCCGATCACAAGCGCATTATGCCCAATTCGGTCGCCCCGAACCCGAGGGCCTCTCTCCCTTCGGCCGCCCGACTCGACAGTGGTCAGAAGGGGCGGTACCCGAGATCGCGCCACTCAGCCAGAATCCGGAGCGATTCCAGACAGACTCCTAACCGCGCGGCTCCCTCTGCCCGCCCTGCAGCTGCTCCCTAAGCGCGACTACGTCAACGCCCAGCGCCACCAGCAGATGGGTCGCTGGATCGGTGTTCACAGTGGTGATCGCCAGCAGCAAGTGCTGCGTGTCCACCCGTCCAGTCGGGCCGGCGGCGGCTGCCTTAGAAGCCAAGATGGCGACGGCCCTCCGGAGCTCGCTGGTCGGAAGCACGTTCTGGACGGTCAGCCGCGGCGAACTCCATCCGTTCTTGGCAAGCTCGGCACGGACCCGCAGTAGGTCGACCCCCAGGACGAGCAGCACCCGAGCGGCGCTGCCCTCCGCTTGCCGCACTAGGCCGGCCAGGAGGTGCTCTGTCCCGAAGTATCCAACCGTCGACCGCACAGCCTCCTCCTCACCCAGGGCCAGGGCGCTACGAGCCTCGCTGGTGAACAGTTCGAGATCACCGAGTTCGCCCCGCGCGGGAAGGAAGGATTCCGGCTTTTGGTCTGAGTAGCGGTAAGTACCCCACCGCGACTGGGAACCAGAGGACGGCTCATCTTCAGGACCCTGATCCTTCAGCAGCGAATCGAGTTCGTGACGGACCTTGTCCAGGTTGACCCAGAAGTCCTCCAAAACATGGGCGGCGACGCCTTCGCCCTCGACCAGGAGTCCGAGCAAGAGGTGCTCGGTGCCGACGTGGGTGTTGTTCATCCGCTTCGCCTCTTCGAAGGCGATCTCGATCACCTTCTTGACCCGGGACGTCGGGATGATCTGCTGGACCGTGATCCGCTCGTTTCGGCCGAGGACTGAGTCGATGGTGTCCCGCACCTTGTCGATCTCGACACCCAAGTTCGCCAGCACTTTGGCGGCGTGTCCTTCCTCCTCGCGCAGCAGCCCAAGCAGGAGGTGCTCGGTGCCGATGTAAGAGTGGTGCGACTTATCCGCCTCGTCCTGCGCCAGAGTCAGGACCTTCTTGGCCTTCTCGGTAAAGCGCTCGAACGGGTACACGACGAGTTAAACCTCCAATCTCAAGCGGAACTCCAACGGAGTCCGGCCCGGATACCGATTGTGGCACCGGCCGGAGCGGCTGGCAACGAACCCGCCCAGCGCGGTATACACCGCGGACACAGATCCTGCCGCCCCGGCGCTCAGTGGCAGATCGCACGAGGACCATCTACCGTGGACCGGGATCGACCTTGGTCCCGAAGCGTGCTAATTCAGGGGCTAGAACGGGGCTGAGCCAACGGACGACTTGGGGCTGATTCGAGTTGCCGGGGAGCTCGAACGCCTGACTTCGCCGTGATGATGGCGGCCTCCTCCCTAAAGGTGGCGATGGAGGCGATCAGCAAGGCTCCGACCCCAACCCAGGCGAGCCCGATCGGAACCCACAGCCAGGCGATCGGGGCCACGGCCATCAGCAGGAGCGCGACTGCCGGGCCCCACGTGCCGGTCCAGACCGCGTCCTGGCCAATCACGATCACCAACAGTGGCAGAGCCAAAAGGTCGTCATACGGATGGGAATAGGGGGTGACCAAGAGCCAGATGCCCAATGAGAGACCCACCGCCCAGAGCAGTCGGCGCTCTCGGGGGAGCTGCTGCCAGCGGCGGCCTCTCAGGATGCGGAGGGCGAGCCAACCGAGGCCCGCCAGTGCGCCCACGAGCAGCACCCAGGTCACCGACGAGTGGAAGCCTGTCCCCAGGCCCCACGCCTTGGGAGCGGCCTCCAGCAAAACCGGCAGCCCAGCGAGATCCGGCTGCCCGCCTGCGCCAGCCCCCAGGCCGGTCAGCGCGTGGATCCAGTCCGGCAGGAACCTAGCACCCAGCCCGATGAACACGAGCGAGGTCAGACAGAGACCCACTAGGTAGCGAGCCAGGGTCCGCCGCTCGGGCCAGAGGGCGACTCCGGCAAACAGAACCGCGGGCCACATGACGTCGGGCTTCAGCCAGAAGAGTCCGAGTACCAGACCGGCGGCGAGCGTCCTCCCGCGCATCAAGAGCACCAGCGAGCCCAGCAGCACCGCCAGCAACAGAGCCTCGATTTGACCCTGGAGCAAGCCGGAGAAGCCAACCCAGGCGACGAACCCTCCGGCGGCCAGCAGCTCGGGGTGTCTCCAACCCAATTCCCGGCCGAAGAGGTACGCCGCCCCGGCGCCGAGAAGGCCGGTTACCGCCAGGAAGACCCAGTAGGCGTCCCAGAACGGGAGGCGCGCCAATGGCTCCAGCGCTATCGCCAGCGCGGGAGCGCTGACGAATTCCTTAGCCGCGTAGGGGCTGCCGCCGTTGAGCATCTCCCGAGCCGCCCGGTAAAAGGCCCAGAAATCGACCCCGGGGCCGATTTGGTGCAGGGAATAGACCGCCATCCCCAGGCTCAAACCCGCCACCGTCAACAGCAGCAGGGCGCGTCGATCGAAATGCCGCGTCACTCTCATCTCTGCATCGACTGGGCGCCTGGAGGGGTACCTCCCCAACTTGGTCGGGCACCATGGCCCCCGCAACCACTCTCAAGGCGCCCGCCGCGGATCAGACTGGGCAGCTCGAGATCGGCATATGTCAGCACCAGGGCCCGGACTGGAGCAGTCCTCCGCCTAGTCACCGGGTAAGTCTAGGCGGGACTAACTTGAGGGACCAGGCAATTCACCGCATCGTTGCCGGTGCCGAGACCCGGATCGGGCCTCCACGGTCGGCATGACAGCGGCCAGCAGAGGCTCGGAGCCCGTGATCCTACCTACTCGTGTTGGGGCTCGGCAACCTCGGGGTCCGCTTCCACGGATGGCTCGTCCAGCTCTACGGCGAGATCGGCCGGCGCTACGGCGTCAGCTTCCACTTCGACGGATTCCTCAATCGACTCGGGAGCCAGCTCCACCTCTGCTTCCGGCTCAATTAGCTCCAGCACCGCCTCCTGGTCCGGTTCGGAGCCCGCCTCGACCGGCTCGGTAGCCGGCTCGGACGACTCTTCCTTGACGGCCTTTGCCCGAGTGCGCTTCGGTTTGGCGGCCGGAGCCGGCTCTGGAGTCGAGTCCTCGTCCATATCCGGCTCGTAGTCCGCTGCGGCGGCGTAGTCCTGGTCGCCTGGGATCTCTTCGGGAGGCAGGTGAGCAGGCCGGGGCAGTAACTGGCGGTAGGAGAGCGAGATGCGGCGCCGAGTGCGATCCGCTTGGAGAACGATCACCTTGACAGTGTCGCCCACTCGGAGTACATCCTCGGTGCGCTCGACGTGCTCCCAGGAAAGCTCGCTGATGTGCAGCAAACCCTCGACGCCGTCGGCGATCTGGAGGAAGGCACCGTACTTCTTGGTCTTGGTGACGATTCCCTCGATCTCAGTACCGGCCGGGAATCGAGCTTCGATGCTGTCCCAGGGGTCGTCACTCATCTGGCGCAGCGAGAGCGAGATGCGCGAGAGCTCGGGGTCCAGTTTGATGACCTTGACGGTGACCTCGTCGCCCACCGCCAGCATGTCCGAGACGTTGCTGACCCGGTCCCAGGAGAGCTCACTGATGTGGATCAGTCCATCGGCGCCACCGAGGTTGATGAAAGCGCCGTAAGAAGTGAGCCCGCTGACCCGGCCGGTGACCACGTCACCGACGCTGAGCCGCTCGAATAGCTCCTCCCGCTGCCGGGCTCGGTCCTCATCCTGGGCGGCCCGCTGGCTGACGATCAGCCGGTTCCGCTTGCGGTTGACCTCCAGGATCTTGACCATGATCTGCTGGCCAACCAGATCCATGAGGTTGCCGGAATGGGTGCGAGCCACCTGGGAGCTGGGCAAGAAGCCCCGCAGACCCATGATGTTGACGATCAGACCGCCCTTGTTCTGCTCCCGGACCTCGGCCTCGACTCCCTCTCCAGAGCTCTCCTTCTCGGCCGCCTTGGCCCAGATGCCCTCGGCCCTGGCCCGACGGAGGCTCAGCACCACGTTGCCGTCCTCGTTCTCGGACTGCAGGACGTAGACCTTGATCTTGTCCCCGGGGTTGAGCACCACGGATTCCTCAGCCCGTCCGGTCAACTCCCGATTGGAAATGACCCCTTCGGACTTGGCTCCGATGTCGACAAGTACCTCGTCCGGATCGACCCGCACGACGGTACCGTCAACGATGTCCCCATAGGTCAGGGTTCGGATGGATTCAGCGCTGGTGCGTAGGTACTCCTCCATGGAGCTGAAGATCGTCAGCTCCTCGGTGGGTACCTCAGTGGCGAGCTCGGACAACGGCCTATTGAATCCTCCAGAACAGTGTTACCGGCGCGCTAAAGCAGAGCGCCAGCGCGGGCGAGAGTATAGCAGCGATCCGGCGAGATCCCACCTAGTCGTGGTGCCCGCCCGGTGAGAATTCGCATGCCCGTCCAGACCTTTGCTGGCAGACTAGGGTCTCCATCAGCGCCACCTGGTGAACCAGATCGAGCGGCTGACCCCAAGGAGAGATGCGTGAGTGTAGCCCCAACCCAACAGACCTACCAGTACCGCGAGGTTGACTCCCTGGAGGAGGTGAACCGCCTGGCGGCCGATGAAGGCTTCGACCTATTCCAGGC
>JBAWFE010000040.1:0-1993 GCA_049591595.1 Candidatus Dormiibacterota bacterium | reverse complement strand
ACGGGGCCTGTAGTCATGCGCAGATCGGGAGCGCTTCTGGTCCTCGCCTCTTTGGCCCTGGCCGGCTGCGCCAACGTAAGTCCCCGAGTTCCCGTTCGAGTCCAAGCTGCCAACGGGCGATTTGTCGTGTCCCTGACCAGGGAGGTGCTCAATGAGGCGGCTGGTCGGAATGTCGACCTTCGACAGCTCACCAGAGAAGACCTGGCGCGGATCGACTCGCTGCTGCCCGGGCCGGCTACTACTATCACGGTCACCGTGGGGGATCCCGACCAGATCCTCGCCTCGATCGGAGCGGTCGGCTTCACCGACCCCGAGACCGGAGCGATCACCGTGGGTCTTTACCCCAGCTGGTCTGACGAGCCAGCCGACGTCAGCCAGGAACTGGCCCGGACGCTGGCTCGCGAGGTCGACCGGAGCGTGCGAATCACGAGCGGTGCCGGTTTGGGGAAGACGATCCTGGACGAGCTGGTCGCCGACGGCGCCGCGACCGCCTTTGATCAATTTGCCTTCCCGGGTCCGCCTGATCCGTGGGTGGGAGCGCTCACCGCCAAACAGGAATGCCAGCAGTGGGGGCACATCGAGCCGTTGTTGGCGACTGTCGGGATTCACCAGGAAGTCCTGACCGGAGGAAGTGTGAGCGCGGCAACCTTTGGCGAGTCCAGCATGCCCCCGCTGACCGGCCGGGCCATTGGGTACCACATCGTCGCCGATTACCTGGCCCGGCAAGGAAAAACCAGCTGGTCGGCCCTGGCGGCCACCTCGACCAGGGCGATCTTCCAGGCGAGTGGCTATGCGCCCTGCCCTGCCAGCTGAGTTGACCCAATCGGTAGGGGCGGTGGCCACGCGATCGGGGCGTCCCCGCTAGAGCGAAGCCGGCGCGCTCTCTGAGAGTTGTGCGGCTCCCGGTCTGCTTTGTTCGGGCGGCCGGCGGTGGGGATGGGCCAGGAAGAAGTAGAGGGCGCCGATCAGGCAGATGAACACCACCACTAGCAGGCTCAGCCAGTCGAAGTTGAAGAGTTCGCCCTTGGGGCTGTTGATCCCGGTAGGGATGAGGATGTTGGCCAGCATCCGGGCGCCGTAGACTGCCGCTCCGATTAGCACCGGCCACGCCCATGCCCCTAACCGGAAGGTCCCCTCTGCCTTCCAGCCGCGCAACCGGGCGACGACTGCGGCTAGCACCACCATTAGGAACGAGAGATAGATCCCTGACACCCCGAACGACACCAGCGCGGTCAAGGGGGTCACGTCGGCCGGGTAGGTGACGAATCCGACCACGATCGGCTTGGAGGGACTGATATGCACGAGCAGGGTGAATTGGGCGGGGAGGATGGCCGCCAGGAGCACCGCGTTGACCGGCGTCTCGAATCGGGGTGAGATGTAGCGAAGCACGTGGCTGCCGGGGATGGCCCGGTCGCGGGCGTCGGAGAAGGCGAGCCGGGCCCCGGCACCCTGGACGGCGGTCCCACAGCTGAAAAAGGCAAAGCAGACCAGGATCAGGATGAAGTCCTGGATCCCGGCCACGTGAACGTTGGCACTGAGGATGTAGGGGACGCCACCGCTAAGCGAGGTCGCCGCGGTGAAGCTGTTCCCTCCGGAGGGAATCGCCAGCAGGAGCGCCGCGACCAGGATGAAGCTGGTAAAGCTCCCGATGAGCAGTGAGGAGACGATGGCCCGCGGCGCCTGCTTGCTGGCGGACCTGACCTCCTCTGCCACATCACCCGCTGACTCGAAGCCGTAGAAGATGTAGACGTGGGCGAGTGTTGCCACCAGAGCAGCCCCCAGCCACCAGTTGCCCCCGAAGTGAACCGCCCCGGGTTTTGTAGAGACTCTGGTTAGTGTGAAACAGCCCGCAGCGCAGGGGCCTCGTCATGGTAGTGGGCGGCTTCGAACTCAGCGGGGGGAACCATACCCAGCTCGCTGTGGAGCCGGCGTCGGTTGAACCAGTCGAGGTACTCCAGGGTGGCGTGCTCCACGTCTTCCAGACCACGCCAGG
>JBAWFE010000039.1:135000-156660 GCA_049591595.1 Candidatus Dormiibacterota bacterium | reverse complement strand
GACGTAGTTGTAGACCTCAGGCGCCATCACCTCTGCCGCCGCCAGTTCCAGGCCGTCGGCTGTCATGGGCAGATTAGGTCTCTTTCCGGCAACGCCAGCCAGGTAGATCTCGGTCTGGAATTCTGAGAACCGGGTCATCGTGAGATCGTACCGGCGCCAGTCGGCCGGTAGGACACAGCCAAACAGGGACTCAGGACCGAGCCGCCTGCTTGGCGTTGAGCTAGGTCAGCCCTCAGCCGGAGACCCCACCTCACTGAGCTTGGTTAGGACCAGAGCCCCAGCCAGGGCCAACGCCACGGCGCTGCTGACTCCTAGTTCGATCGCCAACCGCTCAAAGCCAGCTCCACTGACGGGCCCCTGCAGGGCCAGCCGGGCGGAGACCGAGAGGATGTCTCGCACGGCCGAAATGATCCCGATGATGAGAAACGGTCGCAGCGGGAACCCCGACCCCTCGAAGTGGGTTAGCACGGTGCGCAGGACGTCGACCACGATGATCACGATCAGCACCCCGTCGATGGCACTGATGAGGCTCTGAGGATAGCTCGACTGGGCACTGAGGAAGTTCGCGGTGGTCCGAATCAGCACCACTACCGCGATCAGGAGCAAGACAACCGCGACGCCGTATTGGACCGCGTCAACGGAGTGGCGCAGCGGTGTCGCCGTCAAGACCTGCTTCCAGCCCCTTCCGCCCGCCGAAGGCGCAGAGGCCCCTTTCCAGGTCGTTTCCGGCTCACCTCTTGGCGCTAGGGGTGCACCCTGGGCGTCGGGCGGGGTAGTCATTTCTAGATCCTTGTTTTTCGGACGCGGGTGCAAGATGCCGATATTGATTCCGTATCTCAAGGCTCGGCAGACCGGGCGGCGACGGAAGCGGAGATAGTACCAGCGTGCTTCGAGTTCGCCAAAAGGGAATGTCCAGAACGGGCTCCTGGTCGGCCGACCTGGCGGCGAAACCGACCACGGATAAGGAAGGGACTCTGACTCTGCGTGACACGCTGAACCGTACGTCTTGACAATTCATATGGAGCCACAGGCGGGCCGTCGAATCGAAGTCGGGACACATCACCGTGTCCGCGTCAAGCGCCACCATTGTCAAGTGAGAAACTTTTGCCAGCAGCCTGTCGGATTCGGAGCGAGGCGTTCGTAGCGAGTGTGAGATGCGGGCGGAGGATTCGGCTGGGACAAGGAGTCATGAGATGACGCAGTACCTGATCTCGTTCGATGACGGCGCGATGACCTTCCCCGAGGAGGAGTTACCCGACGTGGCCGAGTCTGCGCATGCGGTGGTCCGGGAGGCCACGAAGGCCGGCGTGTGGGTGTTCAGCGGCGGGCTGAAGGATCGCCAGGAGGCGAGCGTGGTGGCCACCGACGGGACGGTCACCGACGGCCCGTATCCGGAGAGCAAGGGGTACCTCGGCGGATTCGCGGTCGTCGACGTGCCCTCACGCGAGCAGGCGCTGGAGTGGGCTGCCAAGATCGCCGTCGCCTGCCGCTGTGCTCAAGAGGTCCGCGAGTTCCGGCCCGACCCCTCCGTCTGAGCTAAGGTCCACCACGGCCGGGTCATGACCGCCGCTCCCGAACAGAACGGCAAGACCTGGTATCGCCCGGCCTTCCAGACCCTCACAGTCGACCAGGAGCCTCCGAGATCGAACAACGCCATACAGGAGGCTGTCGGCAGCTGCCTCGGCCATGAGGTCAGACCGAACAGTCCGCCTCAGCCATTAGACCGGCGGGGTGGGCCAAGCCACGATCGGTCCGTTCGGTCCGCGCCGCAGACGGCCCCCCCAGCTCGTCGCGCTCCCTGGGGTCGCGGCGCCACCTCGACCCTAGTTGACACCAAGGAATGCCCAACGAGCACAGGTCAGGTCTGAAGTGGGTTCGAAGCTCAGCAGATGTAGCCGTCACGCGCGGGTAACTGGAACGCACCAGCTTCATTGCCTCCGGTAGGTGCACCACGACAGCCCATAGAGTCGTGCGGTGAGCAAGTGGGAGAGGCGCGCCCTCGCCCGGTACCTGGGACCGACGCCGGCGGATCCTGACGCTGAGGCTCGCCGCCTTCAGCGCCTGAGTGGCCGTGCTGAGCATGCGCAGGCCAGCTGAGGCGACCGAGCAAGCGGGCTCGCCCATCTCGCGGGCGCCGGAACAGGTGGCCTCAGAGCGGGAGCGCCGACTCCTTCGGGGCCTCTTGGAGGCCAGCGCCAGCATGCATGAGGCTCTGGGGCTCGACGAGGTGCTGGGGAGGATCGCCAGCATACTGGCCGCGGCCGGAGGATTCGCCGGGGTCGCCGTGTACATCCTCGACCAGAGCACCGGTCTGCTGCATCTCCGAGCCACCGTCGGGGTCAGCGACGAGGACGTCGCCCGGATGCGGGCCAATCCCTTTCCGATGGAGGGAATGCTGCCCCTGATGCGACCGGAGATGACGATCAGCCGCTCGTTCCTGTTTGACCACCGCCGAGATCAGATGCCGGAGAACTCCATCCTCGACACCGCGCTCAGCGTGCCGGAGATCGCCCCCAGTTGGCGGCCCGGGATGTGGCACCCGCTGGACTCCCTCACCATCCCTCTCGACGACGGCCAGAACCGCTTGGGGCTGCTATCTCTGGACGAACCTGTCGATCAGCAGTACCCCGACCTCGCCACCGTGCAGGCGCTGGAACTCTTCGCGGACCAGTGCGCGGCGGCGATCTCCCGAGTCCAACTGCATCAGCAGTTGGAGCAGCTGGCCATGACCGATTCCCTGACCGGACTGCACAACCGTCACGTGCTCGAAGACGCCCTGGCCCGCGAGTTGCAGCGTTCCGAGCGCAGCGGGCGCCCGTGCGCCGTGCTCTTCTGCGACCTCGACCACTTCAAGCGGGTCAACGACCAGTGGGATCACGCCACCGGAGATCAGATCCTGCAGCAGGTGGCGGCGATCATTCGGCAAAGGTTGAGGCGGGGCGACTTGGCGGCCCGCTACGGGGGGGACGAATTTGTCGTTCTCTTGCCAGACACTGAGATGGACGCGGCGGTAGAGGTGGCGGGCGACCTGCGCGAGCGGATCGCAGCCGCGCCGTCGGCCCTTCCGGTAACGGTTTCCATTGGAGTGGCAGGATCTGTTGACGCCGACCTTGACGGGGCCTCGTTGCTAGCTGCCGCGGACGCCGCGATGTACCTGGCTAAGCGAGCAGGACGCAACCGCGTCCGCCAGGCGCGCCCGTCGAGCCGGACCCTTCCCTGCTCCGAGTAGGCATCTGCCAGGATGCGGCCCGTCGGCGCTAGCCGATGTAGGCATGCAGCACCAGGTGCCCGCTGGAGTTCTCGATCCAGATCCGGTCAACTTTGGTGGGGTTGACCCCGCACGCCAGCTCCACATGGACTGACCCGTTCTCCGAGTGGTAGCTGCCCGCCTGCCACCACCTTCCCGCCGTCGACTCCATGGAGACGTGGTAGACGCCGCCAGCTGGTTGACCGGCCACCTGGAGCGAGAGGTCGGTTCCCCAGTGCTCGGCGGTGAGAACCGCGGTTGCCTGGACGTCCTTGGTTCCGAGTAGGGGGATGGTGATGCCGTGCGTTGAGAGTGGCCCCAGCCAAAGCAAGCTGGCCCCGGCCAGGACAGCGGCGACGCCAAGGCCGCCCGGTGCCCAGCGAAACCGGCGCCTTGATCGGAGCGGGGGAACGGGTACGGGAACTGGAATCGGTGGCCCTGCCGATCCCGCGCGCGGTTCTCTCTGAAAGCTGGGATCCACCTGGATCGGGTCGGCCAGCACCAGCGCCTTGCTTACCGACTCCAATTCCGCCAGTTCGCGGCGGCAGTCCGGGCAGCCGGATAGATGGGCGTCCAGCGCCATTCGCTCGCCGGCATCGAGTCCGCCCATGGAGGCGAGAGCCAGATCGCCACTCCAGCGCTCGCAGTCAACAGAGTTCATTCGGCCCATCCCATCTCGTCCAGCGTTACCCGCAGCGCTCGCAGGGCGTAATAGAGACGGCTGCGCACGGTGCCATCCGGGATTCCCAACTGACGGGCCACCTCGCGGCTGGGGCGTCCCCGGTAATAGATCTCGAGCACGACCAGCCGGTGCTCGGGCCCCAGCCGCCGGAGAGCCTCCTCGACGTTCCAGGAGCGCATCGCGGCCCCGATCTGGTCTGCTGCCGCAGGCGAATTGAGATCGAGCTCCAGAGAAGGGTGTGCGCTGCGCGCTCGGGCCAGATCGACGATGATTCGCCGTTCGATCGAGAACAGCCACGGCCGCATGGCTCCACGCTTTGGATCGAAGCCGGGACGCGCCCGGAGCGCCCGCACGAAGGTCTCCTGAACCGCCTCTTCGGCAAGCGACTCATCGCCCAGAGAGCGGCGGGCGAAGCCGAGGAGCTCGCTCCGGTGGGTGAGGAAGGCAACTCCCAGCCGCTCGTGGTCTGGGCTCCCGCCGCCGCCCGGAGGAGGATCTTGGCTTGGCTCCAAGTTGAGCCGCGGGCCCCCGGTCATGGGACCACTGTAGGCATAGCTACTCATGACCGCCCCGGCGGCTTGCCGTGGCAAACGGTCAGCTGGGGGCTCATACTCTGCCTGCCGATGACTGTCCGGTCAGTAGCCATCGGCGCCGGAACTGGGGCTGGGGCTGCTGTCGGCCGACCCTGGCTTGACCAGGGCGCCGGACGCCTCCAACGCGTACCAGGTGCCGCCGAAGCTCTGCAGCCCTTCACCGTTGGCCTGATTGGCTGCGCCGTCCCCTGAGAACGTGTACAGGGGCCATCCGTCGTAGGTGACCACCGTTCCGGCGGCGCCGGCTTCTGTTCCCAGCAGTGAAGTCTGGACTCCACCGGCGGCGGTGGCCGCGGCCGTGTCGGGGGGTAGATCTGACTCGAACCAAGACTGGGTGCAGCCGTTCGCGACCGTACAGGTCAGCTTCCCGGCGCCTTCCGAGCTGAGTGTGTAGAGAGTCCGTCCGTGAGAGTTCACCAAAACCGTCCCTAAGCCGGAAACGGAGGCCGTGTTGCTGGTGACCACGGCTGCCTGGGTCGGTGTCGGGGTGGGAGCGGCTTGGCCGGAACTCGACCGGGATGGAGTCGGACTGCTCTGGACGGCAGGGGTGCTTCCGCAGGCAACCATTAGTAACGACGCGCTCAGAACCATGGCTCCGGCCCAGGCGGTGCCGCTGCTCCAGTCTGTCCTGCACCCACTGCGGCGGGTCACAGAATCATGCCTCCATCGATCCCTGAGGGATCGGTTTGCTCGCCGTTCGGGTCCCCAGTCGGCTCGGGGCCGGGCCCCACACGGCCCCCCTGGACGAGCTTCAGCTCTCGATCCGTCGGGCGGCCCTTGCGTCCCACCACCTCGATCCAACCTTCCGGGCAAAAGTTCGAGGTGGCAAGCGGCGCGCCGGCGAGCCGGACTCTGGTTCCCGAGGCGTTGGGCAGCACGCTATCGATACGGTCGAGCCACCTTGATTGTTCAATTCGTCCTCACGCCGGGGGTGTAACGGCGGGGCCTCTCCACCGCTAAAGGATTCAGACGGAGGCGAGGTCGAGCTGTAGCGAGACCTTCGCCTAGGCGGCCAGCGGTTTCACCGGAGGACTCGGCATGATCGTATTCGGCGTCATTTTGCTGATCGTCGGCTTCGTACTGGCTATTCCTGTGCTCTGGACGATCGGAGTGATCCTGCTCTTGATCGGGCTAGCGCTTTGGGTCCTGGGCAGCGTTGGCCATGCCGTTGGAGGTCGACGCCACTACTACTGAGCCGATCCCGAACAGAGCGATCACTTGATGCGACTGCGGTTCCCGGTCCCGGTGTGGGGTCCGGGGGCCGTAGACGCCTTGGGCAGGCTCTGGCCACCCTCCAGGGCCCCTCGAAAGAGCTCGCCGCGAAGGCGCACCCGCTCCAGCACTTTCCGCATGGTGAACTGGGCGGGATCGACCCGGTCCAGCTCCTCCCATTCGATGGGAGTCGACACCGAAGTCCCTCGGGAGGGTCGGGGCGAGTACACGGCCACTAGGGTCTTCCCGATCACGTTCTGCGTGTAGTCGATCCGGAGCCGACCCTGCCGGGCCCCGACGGTCCAGGTCTCACTGACTAACTGGGGCACCGACTGGGCGACCTGGTGCGCCAGGTCGCCCACCCACTCTCGGACTTGGTCTTGGTCAGCTCGTCGGCGCAGCGGGATATAGATATGGAGTCCCGACTGGCCGGTGGTCTTGAGCCAGGCTCGCAGCTTGAGGCGGTCCAGTCGCTCCTTTATCAGGTGGGCCACCTCGACCGCTTCGGCGAAGCCTTGATCCGAGCCCGGGTCCAGGTCGAAGACCGCCCAGTCAGGCCGGGTGGGTCGGTCCCGCCGCGAGTGCCAGGGGTGGATCTCGACCGCCCCCTGATTGGCGAGCCAGACCAGGGCCGCGGGTTCCTGGATCAGCGGGCAGATGGTAGGAGTTCCGGGATGGGCCCGCCACCGGGGAATCCAGCGGGGCGCCGAGTCCGGCGCTGCCCGGCGCCAGAAGCTCTTCCCGGCGATCCCGTCTGGGAAGAGCCGGGTGACGATCGCCCGGTCTCGGAGGTGGGGCAGGAGTTCAGTGGAGATCCGCAGGTGGTACTCGATCAGCTCCCGCTTGGTGATCCTTTCCTCAGGCCAGAACTGCTTGTCAAGGTGGGTCACCTGGACCATTCGCCGACCCACCGGAAGCTGACCACCCCGCGCCGGTAGGTCGGCCAGCGCCGCTAGAGCCGACCCGATCTCTGCTGGCTGTGATCGGTCGTCCATGGACTCCCGGCTGGGCCTGCTGACTCTAGGACCGGTCAGTCGGAGGAGCCGGGCTCCGCCGGAGCCTGGAGCAGACTCTGGAGCAATCCGGGATAACTGTCGTCTAGGTCGTGGCGCCGCAGTGAGGTCAGCTTCCGAGTTCCGTCGCAGCGCTGATCGATAACGCCGGCCTCCCGGAGCACCCGCAGGTGGTGGCTTAGGGTCGACTTGGTCACCGAAACCTGGAAGTTGCCGCAGGAGATCGGCTGGTCGGAGCCGGCCAACGCCCGCAGCAATTCCATCCGCACCGGATCAGCCAGAGCCTGGAGCAGGGTGGTGATCCCGGCGACCGGGGGCGCGACCTCGTGGAGGTCGCCGTGGTCGAGAGCCGCGGTTATGGTCATTGTTTGACAGTCATCAAACTATCCTGGTACGATGCTCATCAAACAATACCACCTGGGAGGTGCTCGATGGGGCTGCTGGGCACGGCACGGCGCGCGACTGTTGGTGGAGGAGAGGAGGGGATGAAGCCGAACGGAGATGCCGTCGAACCGGCTTCTGTTAGCCGTCGGCGCTGGTTCGCGCTGGTCGTGCTCTGTGCCGGGCAGCTGATGATCGTCCTCGATGCCACCGTGGTCAACGTGGCCCTACCGGTGCTGCAGCGGGACCTCCAGTTCTCCCAATCCTCGGTGGCCTGGGTCATTGACGCCTACCTCATCACCTTCGGTGGTCTGCTCCTGCTCGCCGGCCGGCTCGGCGACCTGATCGGGCGTAAGCGGGTCTTCACCTTCGGGGTGGTGCTTTTCACCACCAGCTCGGTGCTCTGCGGGCTCGCCGGGGATCAGGCCCTTCTCATCGGCGCCCGATTCCTACAGGGAGCCGGGGCCGCCGTGATGGCGTCGATGGTTCTCAGCATCCTGGTCACCCTCTTTCCTGAGCCCCGTCAGCGGGTGGCCGCCATGAGCGTCTATGCCTTCGTGGCGTCGGCCGGCGGCTCGGTCGGGCTCTTGGTGGGCGGGGTGCTGGTCCAGGCGGTGAGCTGGCATTGGATCTTCTTCATCAATCTGCCGATTGGACTGGCGGTCTTGGTGCTGGGATCGATCCTGATCCCGAATCGGCCCGGGCTCGGGCTTCACCACGGGGTCGACGTCCTGGGGGCGATCTTGGTCACCGCCGCCCCGTCCCTGGCGGTCTCGGCCCTGGTCAGCGCGGGCCAGAACGGATGGACCGCCTCCTCGACCCTGGGGCTGGCTGCCCTGACGGCGGTAGCGGCAGTGGTATTCGTGGTAATCGAGTCCAAGGTGCGCAATCCGCTCGTACCACTGCGAATCTTTCATTCCCGCGCGCGAACCGGAGCCCAGCTGGCTCGGCTGCTCTTCCCGGTCGGCCTGTTCGGCACCTACTTCCTCGGCTCTCTCTATCTCCAGCGGGTCTTGGGATTCGGGGCGGTGGAGACCGGGCTGGCCTTCCTACCCTCAAATCTGGCAGTGGCGCTCTTCTCCTTGGTGATCACCAAGCGGGTGGTGGCCCGATACGGGGCGCGCGCCTCGGTGCTGACCGGACTGACGCTGGTGGTGGGAGCCCTGCTGCTGCTGGCGCGGTCGCCGCAGCATGCCAACTACGCCCTCGACATCCTCCCGGCCCTGCTGCTCCTGGGCGTCGGATCCGGACTGTTCTTCATGCCCAGCATCGCCTTGGCGATGTCCGGCACCAAGCCCGAGGACTCTGGGCTGGCGTCTGGGCTGGCGAACGTGACCCTCCAGGTCGGGGCGGCGCTCGGTGTCGCCTTGGTGGCCGGGGTGTCGAGTACCACGACCAACCGCCTGCTGGCGCACGGCTCCGGTGCTGGGGCGGCCCTAAATGCCGGATACCACGTCGGCTTCCTTGTCGCGGCCGCGGCGGTCGCGGGCTCAGTTGGGCTGGCGTCGGTGCTGCTGCCGAGGCGGCAGCCGGCGCAGCCAGCCGTGCAGCCCGTCCCGGTCCTACCCGTGCCTCATTCGCCGAATCCCCGGCCCAGCTGGGTGATCAGCCAGTCTGAGTCAGGTTCGGAGCTGGTGGTCCTAGCCTCCGCTGAGGAGCGCGACCGGGAGAGCGTGGCAGTCGCCTGATCGCCCCGGCTATCACAGACTTCGCCTGGCGAGCTTTCGGCAACCGGTAGCCAAGGCCCAGCTAGTAGCGCAGTCCCGAGGTCAGCTCAGCGGTTGGAAGATCCCTGATTTTGAAGGTGCTTCGGACGAGAGTGGACGCCATCCCAGGAGACCGGCGATGCACCCGAGCAATAACAGATTCCTGAGCTCCAGGACAGCCAGCCCGTGAGGGTGCAGCGCCACCACGCTGTCCCACAGATAAGGGAATTCCAGCTGGGTCAGCAGCGCTACCCCCAACCCCAGGCAGAGCAGGCGGCCCCGTTGCCGATACTCCAGCTCCGCGGCTGCCAACACCAAGCAAGGCAGCAGCGCTTCGATGTACTGCGGTGAGAAGACTGGGGTAGCGATCAAAGCCGCGGCGACCACCGCCGCCACCGCTCCCCCGGCGCCGATCTGGCGGTGATAGGCGCGCCACACGACTATTCCGGTTACCGCCGCTCCCAGGCAGATCAGCAGTACCACGGCCAGGGATGTGTGCAGCCCCGGTCCGCCGAGCAGCCGGTTGCCCAGCTCACCGCGGAAGACGTCGACGTTCCGGCCCCGACTCAGAATCAGCAGCAATCCGCCCGCCAAGCTCTCGACTTCAACTCCGCGGGACACGTTCAGGAGCTGGGAATGAATCAGCCCTCCGTGAGACCACACGATGAAGACCGCGGCGATCACGACCAGCAGCACGAGAGCCGGCAGGGCCGAGCGGAGCACTCGCAGAACTCGCGCGCCCACGCCCAGCGCCACCCCGTTCACCTCGCCCAGCTGCAGCGCCAGCATCGGGATTGAGGCAACCCAGCCGTAGTCCTTGATCAACCCGGCCAGCGCGATCAGGACGAAGGCAAAGGTTCGATGGCGGAGGCGCCAGGCGACAACTGAGCCGGCCAAGAGCAGTCCGATCACGGGGTCGGGTCGCAGCAATGTCAGCGGCCCAGCGGCTGCCAGCAGCGCCAGGATTGGCCAGCCGATTCGGGCGGGGTGATCGAAGATGCGGCGGCCGGACTGACTCAGCCAGGTGGTTCCGATCAGCACCAGCGCGAGCATCTCGGCCGCGAAGGCCAGGACGTAGTGTCCGCCGCCGACCACCGGAAGCAGGATCAAGGCGAACAGTCCGGGCGGATAGATGAACGGAATGTGACCGTGAAGGGTGGGGCTGTAGGGTACGACTCCCGCCAAGAGCCGGTTCACGACCAGGTGGTAGTTCACGACATCCGCAGCTGCCAGAGCGATTCGGCCGACGTGGGGTATCCCCCCAATGCAATAGGCGACAACTGGTCCCAGCGCCACGACCAGCAAGAGCAGCGCGGGGACCGGCGAACGATCCGGGCGGACCAGTGCGACCGCCCAGTCGATCCAGCCCCAAAGCCACTTGGGCCCGGCGTCAGTGCGAGCCTGCACCGCGCCTCCTCGTGCGCCTCGACACGACCGTCGGTGCGAACCTCCTCGGGACTTCCGGCCGACCGTGCCCTGCCGCGGCGTCCGTGACGGGCGGCATTAGGACCCCTCCCATTGGTGGAAAGCCTAAGGCCGTCAGGAGAACGGGGCATTGGGTTCCGGCACGTCCTGGTGCGTCATCAGGAAAAGCTGCCGATCTGCGGTCCGAGCCGGAGGTATCATCGGCGAGCTGAGTTGAAGTTGGCGGGAGCGAACCCTTCGGGGAGCGCCCTCAGTTCCGAAGGGAGATGATGGCCTGCCCCAAGTGCGGCGCCGAAAACCGTGTAGGACGGAAGTTCTGCGCCCAGTGCGGAGTGGCCCTATCCCACACCTGCCCCAGCTGCGGCGCCCCCAACGAGGAGGAGAGCCGGTTCTGCGGCGACTGTGGAAGTGCTCTGGCACCAATGCCGCCGACCGCGGCGGCGGGGGCTCCCCAGGCGGAGGTGACAACCGAGCGCCGGTTGGTGTCGGTCCTCTTCGCCGACTTGGTGGGGTTCACCGCGCTGGCCGAGGGTCGAGATCCCGAGGACGTCAGGGAGATGCTCTCCCGGTATTTCGAGCGCGCCAGCCAGGTGATCGCCATCTACGGCGGCAATGTGGAAAAGTTCATCGGGGACGCCGTGATGGCGGTTTGGGGCGCCCCGGTAGCCCAGGAGGACGACCCTGAACGGGCGGTTCGGGCCGCTTTAGATCTAGTTGAGATGGTCGGCCAACTCGACCAAGACGGTGAATGGGCCGGCCTCAGCTGTCGGGCCGGAGTTCTGACCGGCGAGGCCGTGGTCAACCTTGGTGCCCGGGGCCAGGGCATGGTTGCCGGCGAGCTGGTCAACCTGGCCTCCCGGATCCAGTCCACCGCGTCCCCGGGGTCCGTCTTCGTTGGGGAGCCGACCATGCGGGCCACCCACGCCTCGATCGTCTATGAGGCGTCCGGGTCCCACGACATGAAGGGGATCTCGGAACCCGTGCCGGTCTGGCGGGCGCTGCGGGTGGTCGCTGGCATGGGCGGCGCTCTGCGCTCTACCGGACTGGAGGCTCCCTTTGTGGGGCGGGACCGGGAGCTGCGTCTGGTGAAGGAGCTGCTGGGCTCGGTCGCCGAGGAGCGTCGAGCCCATCTTTTGGCGGTCACCGGGGTGGCCGGGATCGGGAAGTCCCGGCTCGCCTGGGAGCTCTTCAAGTATGTGGACGGCCTGAGCGAGCCGATCTGGTGGCACCGCGGTCGCTGCCTCTCCTATGGCGAGGGGGTGACCTACTGGGCGCTGGCCGAGATGGTGCGGATGCGGGCCGGTATCGATGAAGGGGAGGAGCTGGCCAGCGCGCGACAGAAGCTGGCAAGAATGGTGGAGAGTCACCTGCCCGACCTTGAGGAGCGTCGGTGGGTAGAGACCAGGCTGGCCGACCTCCTGGGCCTGCAGCAGTTGCCCAATCGAGAACCGACCGACCTGTTCGCGGCCTGGCGACTCTTCTTCGAGCGGCTAAGCGAGGTCAGCCCGACCATCCTCGTGTTCGAGGACCTGCAGTGGGCGGACTCCGCGCTTCTCGACTTCATCACCTATCTCATCGAGTGGTCGAGAAGCCACCCGCTGTTCATCGTCACCCTGGCCCGTCCCGAATTGGCCGACCGCCGTCCCGACTGGGGAGCGAGCCGCCGGGCGGCGACCGCACTCTCGCTGGAACCGCTCAGTCCGAAGAGCATGGAGGCGCTTCTGGACGGGCTGGCGCCCGGTCTGCCGACCCGGGTGAGGGACCAGATCCGAGACCAGGCCGAGGGCATCCCGCTCTATGCGGTGGAGACCGTGCGGATGCTCTTGGACCGTCACCTCCTGGTCCGAGAGGGCGACATTTACCGGCCAGTGGGAGTGGTTGACGACCTCGAGGTGCCGGAGTCCCTACAGGGGCTAATTGCCGCCCGTCTCGACGGGCTCATGCCCGAGGAGCGCCGCCTTCTCCAGAGCGCCGCGGTGGTGGGAAAGGCGTTCACGGTCCCGACGCTGGCTGCCCTTACCGGGAATCCCGAGACGGAGCTGGAGCCGCTGCTGCTGGGACTGGTCCGCAAGGAGATCCTGGGCATCCAGACCGATCCCCGTGCCCCCGAGCGGGGGCAGTGCACCTTCCTTCAGGACCTGGTCCGTCGGGTCGCTTACAGCACCCTCTCCAGGCCGGAGCGCCGCGCTCGTCACCTGCGGGCCGCGGAGCTGCTTGAGGCCAGCCGCGCCGCCGAGGACGACGAGCTCCTGGAGATCATTGCCGCCCACCTACTGGAGGCTTATCAGGCGGATCCCGACGCGGAAGACGCCCAGGTGATCCGGAGCCGAGCGGGCACGGCGCTCTCGCGGGCGGGCCGCCGAGCCGCCTCGCTCGGTGCCAGCGCCGAAGCGGAGCGCTTCTACACGGAGGCTGCCGCGCTCGCTGACTCCCCGATCGAGGCTGCCCGGCTGGAGGAGGAAGCCGGCCAGATGGCCCTTCAGGCGGACAACCTTGTAGGCGCGGGGGAACACTGGACCAAGGCGGCCGCGGGCTACGCGGAGTCGGCGGCCCCCCGGGATGCTGCCCGGGTCGCCGTCCGGCAGGCGGAAATTGACTGGCGCGCAGGCCAGCTGCAGGCGGCTCTGGTCCGTACCCTGAGCGCCTTCGGGGAGCTCAAAGACGGCCCGGAGGACGCCGACCTGGCCCGGGCCGCCGCCCAACTGGGGCGTTGGCATGCCCTGGCGGCTGACTTCGCCGCGGCCGCGGAACCCGTCGAACGGGCGCTGCAGCTTTCGGGCCGCCTAGAGCTGCCCGAGATTCTCTCCGAATGCCTCAGCACCAAAGCGGTCATGCTCTGTTGGGAGTCGCGCAGCGACGAGGCGGTGGTACTGCTCCGAGGCGCCTTGGATCTGGCTCTAGTCCATGACCTGCCCACTACGGCGATGCGGGCGTCCAACAACTTGCTCGATGTCCTCATGCGGCGCGATCGCAACGGCGAGGCGAAGGCCCTCATCGAGCAGTCTCTGGCCCTGGCTCGCCGAGTGGGAGATCGTTTCTATGAGAGCGCCTTTCAGGGAGTTGAGGCGCGTATCCATTTTGTGCTAGGCGATTGGGATGAGGCGTACCGAGTTGCCACCGCTTTGCTGGAGCGGCCGACGCCCGAAACGAGCCAGTTTGAGGACAGTGAGTTCGCCCTCGGAGTTCTGATGCCGCTTCACCTGGGCCGCGGCGAAATCCCCCAAGCCCGCGCGGTGCTTGATCGGTTCCGCTCCCAGGCGGCATCGCCGCATCCGATCCTGCGCCAGCAGTTGGCCGTCGGCGAAGCCAAAATTCTGGCTGCCGAGCAGCGTTGGGACGAGTCACTGGCGGCCGCACGGCGAGCCTTGGCGGAGAGCGCCAAGGTCATCGAGGAAAACCCCGAGGACGCGCCCGCATTCGTCGACGCCGCGGAGGCCGCGATCGCGACCGGTGAACTCGCCTGGGTCAGAACTCGGATTGAGGTTATGTCGGGGTTAAACCCGGGTGAGCTTCGACCGTCGCTGAGGGCGCAGGTGACCCGGCTGGACGCCCAGCTGCGGGGCCGAGACGGGGACGTGGCCGGAGCGCGCATCCGGTACGCGCGGGCGGTGGAGGCCTTTCGCAAACTTCGTCACCCGTTCCCCTTGGCCACGACGTTGGTGGAGTTTTCCGAGTTGCTGGTCTCGGCCAACCTCCAGCCCGAGGCGGAAGAGCTGCTGGGTGAAGCACTGCCGATTCTGGAGGAGCTCCGGGTCACGCCCTGGTTGGAGCGGGCACGAGGCGAGCTCCGGGCCGAATCGATCGCCTAGTCCCGAGTGCCGCACGCTGGCCACAGATATCTCCACTTGGCAGCTTCAGAGAGAGCCATCTTGATAGCCGAGGATGCTCCGCGCACAAAGCCGGGCCGAGCTCGTATCGGTGTCTTCGCACGTCGATGCCGGCCGGGCGACTGACGGGACGAGCGCCAGATCTAGGCCTGTGCTCACCTCTGCAGGCCCAACCGAGCCGCCTTGGGCGGCCTACCAGATGGCCGACACCATTCCCTGTGGGAACATCCCGATCATGGGCGATCTGGAGGCCCTCCGGGTCTTACTTGACTCGTCGTGGGCGAAGGCGGGGAAGGGCGCCAGGGGTGCCTGGGGGCAGACGGACCGGATGACCGCTGAGCAGGTCATCAGTTTTCTGGCCGACCAGCGGTATTGCGCCATCGCCACCACCAATCCTCAAGGAGAACCGCACCTGGTGCCGGTCTCCTTTCTTAGCCTGGCCGACGGGACCTTATGGTTGCCTACGGTCGATGGCTCAGTACGACTTCGCGACGTACTCTCCAACTCCCGAGCTGCGGTGGTCGTCGGTCAAGGGGTCGCCGGCACCCACGCAGCGGTGATGGCTCGCGGCCCCGTCCTAGCCGTGGCCAGCGCGGAAGTTCCCGCTGCGGTTCTCGAGCGGGCTCAGGCCAAGCTGGGGGATACCGCTTGGGCCGCTTGGTGGCTGCTGCTCCGTCCCGATCGGCTGCTGGCGTACTCCCGGTCGAGCTCTCACCCGGAGTAATTCCTCTATTTAGGAAGGACCGCCCGACTGCTGGAACTCTCGGGCGAGAGCACGATTCGGTCCGGGCCGAAATAAGTTCTCCGTACCATCGCTCAGTGACCCAGCATGTTGGAGACAACCAACCCGATTCGACGCAGCTGCCACCCCGACCATGACCCGACCACGTTCCAGGAAAAGCGGTGCCCCTCGGCTGGTAGCGTGGTCCGAAATCCCCACGCCGGCCACAAGGTCCCAGACGTCGTCCCGGCGTCAGACCGCGCCAGCTACCGCCGACTGGAACGCGTCGTGATCGGCGTGCGGACGATGGACTGGGGCCCGTTGACGCTCGTCAGCCGTGTCCGACACTGACTCCGCGCGCCGGCTCATCACGGAGCAGCTGCAGCTGCAGCTGCCGCGCACCGCTCGGCGCCTTGAGTTGAACGGCTCCGAACACGCGTCGCTTTGGGCTCGGCGACCATCTCTGGGGGGCCCAGTACGTTGGGCCAGGCTGGTCCCGGCGGTGACCGGTCCATCTCTCGTCGGAAGCGGCCCCGATCAGCCCGCTGACCCGGCTGCTAGGCTGGCCCCGGTGATGAGGGTGGAGCTGAGTGGGATCAAGGCAGAGTCGCCGCTAGCGCGGCTGCTACCCGAGTAGCACCCAGTGCATCAGGTCCGGCTACTTCTTCGGGCCCTGAAGTGGCGGGCCAGCGCCACCGTAGCCGTCTTGGTGGTGGCCACCGCGTCCGTCCTGGCGGCCAGCGCCGGACCCTTCTACTACACCGCCGTGTCGGGCAATGTCCTCCATGCCGCCCTGGTCACTGCGACCGCCAGCAACGACAGCATCACCGACATTCCCAGTCCCGCCCTCGGAGACATCCCGGGGCGCTCTCAGGTGCTGATCCCGCTGGCCAAGCGCGATCACCTGGGTCGTTGGTACGCGCCGCCGATCGTGACTCTGGATGCCGGGGTCACCGTTCCGCCAGACGCTGAAGGGCATTCCTATGTCAGCGACCTGGTGGCTCGCACGGATGTCTGCGACCACTTGACGTTCCTCACCGGACGCTGTCCTACCGCCGCCGATCAGGTGGCGATGACTCTTCGCTCCGCCGAGGTGATGAAGGCCCAGGTGGGCAGCCAGATCCCCCTGCTCTCGCACGGCATTCCGACCCCGACGACGGTGACCGTGGTGGGCATAGTCAAGGTAGGGACGGCAAAGGCCCCCTACTGGCTCGGCGACAACTACTTCGACTACGCCGGACTGCCGAAGACCGCCTCGGCGATCACCCAATTCTTGAACCGCAGAGCCCCTTCGTTTCTCTCCCAGCTGCCAGTTCTGGATGCCTTCTTCACTGTCCCGGCCACGGTAACTGCGCTTCCCCTCTCATCTCTGGTGCAGTTCCGGCTGCGGGTCAAGACCATCGGGGTCAACAACGTGTCGCAGCTCCTGAAGGCCGGCCGGGCGTTTGCCTATACCGCCAACACCCGGTACATCGACCCCGCCAACACCCAGCTCTACTCCGAACTGTCTGCGGTCACCTACCAGGACGAGCTGATGCTGGCCGTTGTCGTGGTCGTCTCTTTGGAGCTGGTCCTGCTCACCTTGTTCGTGCTCTTCGGGCTGGTGGCCCGGACGGTCGAGGCGCGGCAGCGAGAGATCTCCCTGGCCAAGCTTCACGGTTTCCGGCGGCGTTCGGTACTGGCCGTCGGGTTGCTGGAACCGCTGGTAATCCTGCTGGCTTCCATCCCCGTCGGAGTGCTCTTGGGGTGGCTCGCAATTCGGCTCGCGTCGGCGCTGCTTCTGAGCAATGCCCCAGTCCTGTTCACCCCCCTGGCCATCTATGCCGCACTGGCCGCCTTCGGTGGCGGCTTTCTGGCCACCGTCTTTGGCGCCTGGAGGATCCTCCGCCGGCCCCTCTCTGAAGAGCTAACCGGCTCCGAGGCCCAGCTCTCGGGCGCCGCTCGAGCGGCCCTGGAGGCGATGGTCGTGCTGCTGGCGATCGGAGCCCTGGTCGAGCTACGTGTGTCGGGCGTCCTCAGCGGCGTGCAGCCGAATCCCCTGGCGCTGTTCGCGCCCGCCTTGATCGCCGTCGCGATCGGGGTCCTCGGCGTTCGCCTGCTCCCCTTGCTCTGCGCGGCCGTGATCCGCTGGACCCAGAGCACCACCCGCCTCGCGCTCCACCTGGCGGTCCGTCAGGTGGCCCGCCGCCCGGCCAACCTACGCCAGATTCTGGTGCTCACCCTGGCGACCGGTCTCGCATCGTTCGCCGTCATCGGATGGGCGGCGGCCGCCACCAACCGAATCTCGCGCGCGGAGTTCGAGGTCGGCGCCGCCACGGTGCTGCAGGTCAAGGTCCCTCCGTCTGTGAACCTCACCAACGCCGTGCGGAAGGCCGACCCCAGCGGCAAGTACGCGATGGCTGCGGAGGAGTCGATCACCCCCAGCGAGGCGCTGCTGGCCGTCGACACCAGCCGGATGGGCCGAGTCTCCTACTGGCAGCGCTCGGTGAGTGGCACCAGCCTCCCGAAGCTGGTGCGCTGGCTCCATCCCAAGCTAACTCCGGAACTGATCATGCAGGGTCGCCAAGCCCGGATCACCGTCAGCCTGCCTCAGGCTGTCGACCCTGAGCCCGATCTCCAGTTCAACCTCGTTGACCCCGGCGGCAACCCCACCCTCGTTGACTTCGGGGTGCTCCAGCCGGGCACCCACACCTATGTGGCCTGGCTGCCCTACAACTGCTTAGGTGGCTGCCGGGTCAGCGAGATGATTCCGTACTGGGGTGCCAATCCTGGCGGTCCGCAGCACGTGACCTACACGATGGTGCTCTCCTCACTGCAAACAAGGCCCAATCCGCAGGCCAGCTGGCAAAATTCCTTCGGCGGGTTCTCCCTAGCCGGCTATTGGCAAACCGCCTTCTCTGGGGCCTCGGCCACGGCCTCGGCGGATGGCAAACTGGTGACCCAGTTCCACTCCTCCGCGTCCGAGTTGCTGGTCCCGGCGCTGACCCCCGGGAAGCTGCCGCTGACTCTCCCCGGGGTGACCACCAGCGCTGACCAGGAGAGCAACCCGGTCTACGCATCGGCCGAGGACTTCGACGGCACCTACCTCACCCTCAACCTGACCAGGGAGACCCTGGCCCTGCCCCGGCTCGGTCAGTACGGCTTCCTGCTGAACCTGCCGGTGGCCATCAGGGCCGAGAATGGCCCGCCCTTCGACACAGCGGATCAGGTGTGGTTGGCTCCCCACACCCCTCCGATAGTGCTGCAGCGGCTGCGTCAGCAGGGCATCAAGATCAAGTCCAAGCAGACCCCGGGCCCGTTGCTCTACCGGTTCAACCATGGTGGACTTGCCTTCGGATTCATCTTCTTCCTGTTCGCGGCGGCAGCCGCAGCCCTCCTCGCGGCAGGCTCGGGGGTGGCGACGGTGCTGACCAGCGCCCGAGGGCGGGGCTTCGAGTTGGCGGTGCTCCGGGCCACCGGGGTCCGTCGGAGAACGCTGTTGTTGTCTTTAGTGCTTGAACAGCAGTTGGTAGTGGTGCCGGGGATCGCGCTGGGATTGCTCGCCGGAGTGCTGTCGGCGGTCCTCGCCCTCTCGTCAGTTCCCCAATTCGGCAGCAACGTTGGCGCACCACCACCATCCACCGCTCTTCCCTGGCTCCCGATCGTGGGCACGGCGGTGGTCCTCTTGATCCTTGTGGCCACCACCACGACGGGGACCGCTCTGGTCGCCCTCCGGCGGTCCCGCTATCAGACGCTGAGGAGCGATACCTCGTGAGCGCGGCTCCGATCGGAGCGCTTCAGGCCGGGCTGGAGGTGCACTGCGACTCAGTGGTCCATCTCTATCCCAACTCGGGCGGGGACGTCGTCGCCCTCCGGGGTGTCGACCTCGACGTCGACTCCGGGGAGGCCGTCGCTATGCTCGGACCGTCGGGGTCCGGCAAGTCGACCCTGCTGGCTTTGCTGGCGGGGCTGCTCCGTCCCTCGTCGGGCCACGTCATGCTCGGCACCCTCGATCTCGGCAGGCTGAGCAACCAGCAGCTGTTGCAGATGCGCTCCCGCGAGATCAGCCTCATGCTCCAGGAGCCCATGCGCAACCTTCTCGGCTTTGCCACGGCCGAGCAAAACATTGGCTTCGCCCAGCGGGGGATGCGGCGCAGCCGCAGCGATCCGCCGCCGCGGCGGCCGACCGAGCTGCTGGAGATGCTCGGGATGGGGGCTCTTGCCGGTCAGACCGTGGCCACCCTCTCCGGCGGTGAGCAGCAGCGAGTGGCCATCGCGGCCGCAGCGGCCACCGGGCCGGCCCTGATGCTGCTCGATGAGCCGACCAGCGAGCTGGACCGTGCCAGCCGAGATCTGGTGGTCGAGCTCTTACTCAAGGTGCACCAGGAACTGGGCACGACCCTGATCGTGGTGACCCACGACCCGGAGGTGGCGGGGGCGATGCCCCGGACGGTGACCATTCGCGATGGCCGCGTCGGAGCCGAGGGCCGGCAGGGCGTGGAGTATGCCGTAGTCGGCAGGGATGGCAGCGTGCAGCTGCCCCCCGATGTATTGGAGTGGATCCCGGCTGGAACCCTGCTTCGGGTCCGCCGCCATGCCGCGGGGGTCGACCTGCGCAACCCCGAAATGGAGTCGGATGGCTAGAGAGATCTGGGCTCAGCAGGTGGGCGTGGAAGTGGGCTCCCGGACCATTCTCGAGGGTGCCGAGCTAAAGGTGGCTGCCGGCGAGACGGTGGTCATCACCGGACCTTCCGGGTCCGGGAAGACCACCCTGATGCTGGTGATGGCCGGCCTCCAAGAGCCGGATCGCGGCCAGGTGCTGCTGGACGGCGATCCGATCTCAGGCCGCGACGACTTACGGCTCCGATTCGGGGTGGTCCTGCAGAACCACGGCCTGGTATCGGTGCTGACCGCCGCGGAGAATGTTGCCGTGGCGCTCCAGGCGCGGGGTATCGGCCGAGCCGAGGTGGCGGAGCGGACCCAAGACATGCTGGTGGCGCTCGGGCTCCGAGACAGCGTCAACCGTTTGGTTCGAGACCTCTCTGGTGGTCAGCGCCAGCGGGTCGGCGTCGCTCGAGCGCTGGTGGCTGAGCCCGAGGTGGTGCTCGCCGACGAGCCCACCTCGGAGCTGGACTCCGAACGTCGGGCTATGGTGCTGAACCTGATGCGCGACCACGCGGCCAAGGGCAACATCGTGATCCTGGCGTCCCATGACCAGGTCGTGGCGGACGCGGCCCAGCGCACCCTCGACCTGGTCGATGGCCGACCTCGCGGCAGCTGAACTCAGCCCGTTACAGAGAACCCTCTGCGTCAACGCCGTTAGGCCCTCCCTGGACGCCGCTCAACTACCCCTGATTGCCGGCGACTGGAAGTAGTGGGTTGAGCGGAGGGACGACTCGCTACCACGATCGCGGGGATTGACAATCTGAGCAGCAGTCGCTATGAGTAGCTCATCGCTCGAGGAGGGAGCGACAGTGGAACGCGGCTGGGCCGCTCGGGGTCAACTGGCCAGCCCATGCCGCAACGCCCGACCCGATTGTTGGAGGGATCAGGTCATGCCACGACTGAAAGGCAGGGCGCTCGCCCTGCTGGCAGCGGCGGCGCTGGTGGGGGGGCTCAGTTTGGCGGGCTCCTTGGTGGCTCAGGGGAATGGTACTCCCACAGTTACAGGGATCGCCCCTAATACCGTCAATGAGCTTGACTGCAACGGCTTCAGCAACACGTACAAGTCGGTCAAGCCCGATCTGGGCGGAGTCTGTACCGACCCGCTGACGCCGCCAGGCACCTGGGGCACTCAGGCCACCCGTTTTTACGACAACGGGCATTACATCGGCCACGACGAGCCCTCGGTGAAGTTCATCTCCTCAACTCCGGGCAGCGCGAGCGACATCACCTACTACATGCGGGTGGCGAGCGACCCCTCGGGCACCCCAACCGCCTATCCGGGACCCAACAACACCACCGACTACGCAGAACTGAGTCCGGCCCCCTGGTTCGGACTGCCTGTCTGCGACCCCCTGTCGTATCCGCAGAACCCCTGCACGCCGCAGAGTGACAGCAACCTGGGAGGGATAACCGACGCAAACGCGGCTGGCAGCGCCTTCTTGGAGCTGCAGCTGTATCCGCCGGGATTCACTCCCTTTGCCGATGGCCCAAGCTGCGACCAGACCCACTGGTGCGCAGCCCTGACCATCGACAGCTTGGAGGCGACCTTCAACTTTGCGGCTATCAATGCGGCCTGTGAGGAGCCGGTCAACTTCGCCTACCTGCAGACCAACGGCAAGCCGGCTGGACCGCCCAGCCCACAGTTGTCTGGCACTTCGACCTACACGCCCAACAGCCACACCTTGATGATCAACGGCGGGGACGTGCTCAAGCTCACCATCCAAGACGTACCGGTTCCCGGGTACTCGGAGGTTTCAGGTGGGACGACGTACAGTGTGAAACCGGGTCTGGCGCTGGAGACCTCGATCGACGACCTCACGACCCATCAGGACGGCTACATGATCGCCAGCGCCGCCAACGGATTCATGGACACCCAGGGAATCGTCAACGGTGCCGCCACCGCGACCTGCCCGGGCGTGCCGTTCAACTTCACAGCGGAATACAGCAGTGCCAAGACCCAGAACCAGGTTCCTTGGGCCGCTCTCGAGGGCGGAGTTCTGATGGAGCAGGAGATGGGCCACTTCGAGGTGTGCTCCTCTGTGAGCGATCCCTTCCCCCAGCCCGGGGACGCTGACGTATATCAGGTGTGCAATGGGGGCTCCGAAGGAGCGGGCGATTCATCTCCCGAACAGGGCTGCAATTCGAACACGGGGGCATGCCCCGGGGCGACCACTGAGGATGGGCTAGCCTGTCCAGCTCCGGCCGGTAG
>JBAWFE010000039.1:0-130000 GCA_049591595.1 Candidatus Dormiibacterota bacterium | reverse complement strand
GGTGTGGCGCCGACAATGATCGGGGCTCAAGTCTGGAACCGAAGCCGCGGATGTCACAGCTTCGGCTGTGGCGTGGTAGAGGAGCGTTCCACGGGCGGTGAAGGTCGAGCGTGAGCACGGCTGGAGCGCGTGGAAGTGCGAATGCCGGAACAAGTAGCGAGAAACGCGTGAGAAACGCGTTCGCCGTAAGCCTAAGGTTTCCTGGGCTACGTTAATCGTCCCAGGGTCAGTCGGGCCTAAGCCGAGGCCGAAAGGCGTAGGCGATGGACAGCTGGTCAACATTCCAGCACCACTGGCGAGTACCGATGGGGTGACAGGGAAGGGTAGACACAGCGGGGCGTTGGTTGTCCCCGTGCAAACAGGTAGGGGGTCTAGCAGGAAAATCCGCTAGGCACATACCCCGAGAGGATGCCGAGCCCGTAAGGGCGTAGTGGTTGATCCCAAGCTCTCAAGAAAAACCTCTAAGGGTTGATCCGCCAGTGTCCGTACCGCAAACCGACACAGGTAGGCAGGAAGAAGATTCTAAGGCGATCGAGAGAACCGTGGTTAAGGAACTCGGCAAATTGTCCCCGTAACTTCGGGAGAAGGGGAGCCTCTGCCGGTGAAAGGCGTACGCCTGGAGCCAGTGGGGGCCGCAGAGAAATGGCCCAAGCGACTGTTTACTAAAAACACAGGTCCCTGCCAAAGCGCAAGCTGATGTATAGGGGCTGACGCCTGCCCGGTGCTGGAAGGTTAAGAGGAAGGGTTCACGCCCTGAATTGAAGCCCCAGTAAACGGCGGCCGTAACTATAACGGTCCTAAGGTAGCGAAATTCCTTGTCGGGTAAGTTCCGACCCGCACGAATGGCGTAACGACTTGGGCGCTGTCTCGACCACGGACTCGGCGAAACTGAAGTACCTGTGAAGATGCAGGTTACGCGCGGCAGGACGGAAAGACCCCGTGCAGCTTTACTGCAACTTGGCGTTGATGTGGGGTCTAGCATGTAGAGGATAGCTGGGAGACTTTGAAGCGGGGCCGCCAGGTTCTGTGGAGTCAACCTTGGAATACCAGCCTTGCTAGGTTTTATGTCTAACCGGTGCCGTTATCCGGTATCGGGACCACGCCAGGCAGGCAGTTTGACTGGGGCGGTCGCCTCCTAAAAGGTAACGGAGGCGCCCAAAGGTTCCCTCAGCCTGGATGGAAATCAGGCCTTAAGAGTGCAAAGGCATAAGGGAGCTTGACTGTGAGGCCTACAAGCCGAACAGGGACGAAAGTCGGGCTTAGTGATCCGACGGCTCTGAATGGAAAGGCCGTCGCTCAACGGATAAAAGCTACGCCGGGGATAACAGGCTCATCTTGCCCAAGAGTTCACATCGACGGCAAGGTTTGGCACCTCGATGTCGGCTCGTCGCATCCTGGGGCTGGAGTAGGTCCCAAGGGTTGGGCTGTTCGCCCATTAAAGCGGTACGCGAGCTGGGTTTAGAACGTCGTGAGACAGTTCGGTCCCTATCCGCCGTGCGCGCAGGAGATTTGAGGAGAGCCGACCTCAGTACGAGAGGACCGGGTTGGACGGACCGCTAGTGCACCGGTTGTTCTGCCAAGAGCACCGCCGGGTAGCCATGTCCGGAAGGGATAAGCGCTGAAAGCATCTAAGTGCGAAGCCCACTCCAAGATTAGATCTCCCACCGGGTTAACCGGGTAAGACCCCAGGTAGACCACCTGGTTGATAGGCCGCGGGTGTAAGAGCAGCAATGCTTTCAGCTGAGCGGTACTAATCGGTCGAGGGCTTGACCACTCTCTACCACACTGTTCAGGAGTGCGCCAGCGAGGCAGACTCCGCAGCAGTCCCAGCTCATACCACGCTCTGGGCAATCGGGCAGCCGGCGAGGCCTTCCCACGGGAACCTCTGCCGGCTGTCAGCTTTGTCTATTAGAGATCCGGTGACGATAGCGACGGGGAAACACCTGTTCCCATTCCGAACACAGCAGTTAAGCCCGTCTGCGCCGATGGTACTGCCCTGGAGACGGGGTGGAAGAGTAGGTCATCGCCGGGTCTCTTTTTTTATTCTTGGCCGCGAATCCGACGGAGGCAGACCAGCCCTCTTACGGTTGCCTGATAGAGGTGCCGCGCTCGTCACCCTCATCGGCAGGGAAGAGATGCCAGAAGTAATACCCTGCCACCCCCACCATGAGGGTGTTGTCGAAGGCGAACATGAGCAGTCCACCGAGGTGCTGGTCACCGACCGCTGAGACTCCGAGCAGGGTGCTGCGGAACAAGTAGACCGTGTAGATCGCCTTCGGTAACAGCGCGAGGGTCAGTCCGACCACCACGGAGGGGAGGGCGCCGCAGGTGAGGTAGGCCACCTCACCCAGCGGGCTGAGGTTCCAGCGTTCCCCTTCGCGGTGGATCACCACCGCCCACCAGAAGATCAGCCCGACCGCCAGGAAGCTGAGGTGCTGGACCAGGTACACGTTGGAGTTGGTCAACGAGTAGTCCAGCAGCGTGGGTACGTGCCATAGCACCAGGATCGCGAAATAGGCGCTGGCGCCCAGAACCGGCTGGACCAGCGCCCGCAGCACTGGGGCTGCGCGGCTGCGGAGGAGCCAGTCCACTGTCCGCTCCGGGAGTCCGCGTACCAGCAGCGGAGGCGCCACCATGGCGAGCAATAGGTGCTGAGCCATGTGGACGCTGAAGAGGTAGCGCTGGCCGGCGACGTCCAGAGCTGATTCGAGCGAGACCAGCGTAACCATCACGCCGACCACCCAGGCGGCTGCGCGGCCGTCGCGCCGGGCGCCTGGGAATCTGAGGTAGAGCAACAGCGCCAGTCCGCAGACGACCCAGACGGCCGGGTTGAACTCCCAGAGGCCGAGCCAGTGCAGCCAGGAAGTCATCGAGCCGCGCTAGCGCTCACGAATCCTTGGGCGGGGACGGGTCCTGGAGCGCCGACTGGTTGCTGCGGTAAAGCTCGACCTCGGCGTCCGCGCGACGTTCATCGTCCCTCAACCACTGCAGAACCGCGATGTCGAGCATGATTTCGGCAGGGATCGCCGCGGGCACCCATGCCACGCCTGCCCCCCACTGCTGGTCGGTCAGGGCGGAGATGCCACCCGGACGGCTGGTCAGGTCGTAGTACGGCGCGTACCAGGGGTGGCCGGAGAACCCGAGGCTGAGCGCGACCACCCACATCACGGCCGTTCCGGCGACCAGGTACCCGGCCAGCGGCCAGGTCGTGAGATGGCGACGCAGGGGATAGCTGTCCACTGTCTGGGACCAATAGAGGAAGCCGCCCAGGAGCAGTGTGGCGAACTCGAAACCATGGAGAAAGGCGTTGTGCAGGGCGAGGTCGAAGACATACGGCACGTGCCAGGTCCAAAAGGTGACCGCCAAAGCCCCGAGCCCGACCGCCGGCGTCCGAAGGACGCTCCCGAAACGACTCGGTAGCGGGCGCCGCCCGAACGCCCGCGCCTTCGGTCCCACGGCTTCGGTCCAGCGCTGCGGCAGCGACCGCCACCAGGGGAGCAGCGGTGCTCCGACCAGGATCAGAGGGGCGGACACCATCTGAACCAGGCAGTGCTCCAGCATGTGCATCCAGAAGAGGTCGGTGGCCAGATAGTTGATCGGGCCCTCGATCGCGAACAGGATGAGCGCCAGGCCCGCGTAGAAGGAGACCGCGCGCCACGGACCGATGGCGGGATCGCCCGGTCTCGGTTCTTGCCCCAGCAGGCGGCGGCCGCGCCAGTAGAGGAAGGCGGCGAGGATCACCGGTATCCAGGCACCGGGCTGGAATGAGTAGCCGTAAAGATGACCCCAGGGTGCCCAGAAGCTCAAAGGGCTACCTCCAGCTCAGAGGGGGGCCGAGGGCCACAGCAGGTTACACCGGGCGGCGCGCTGGCCCGGTCATCACCGGTTCGCCTCAGGCCGACTCCCTCACCGACGGCCATGTTGGATGGGATTCCTCCGCCAGAATGATGCGATCAGCCGCCTTGAATGATCCGGGGAAGGTCGAGTGTACCCGAGGTGCGTTTCCGGTCATCTGGAGGCTCGACCGAGACCGACCTGGCCGCCGACCAGATCGGTATGGGCGGCGGCGGCCAGGGCGGTCCTTCTGGGCAGCGCGGTCATGGAGGCGCGCAACTGACCGCAGGCCGCAGTCGCGCGCTCGCCGCGAGAGAAGCGGATGCTGGCTCGCGAGCCCACCAATTCGGCGAACTTCCGGCACGCCTGCTGCGGCGGGGCTACCAATTGACTGTTGGGGATCGGGTTCATCGGAATCAGGTTGACGTGGGCGCGCACGCTGGCGGCGAGTTGGCGTAGGGCCACGGCGTCTTCCGGCCGATCATTCACGTCGGCGATCAGTACGTACTCCAGGCTGACTCGGCGCCCGGAGGCGGCGCTGAACCGAAGTGCGGCGGCTTTCAGCTCTGACAATGGATATCGGCGGTTCAGCGGTACAAGCCGGTCGCGTAGAGCATCGTCGGCGGCGTGCAGGGAGATCGCCAGCCGAACCGGAAGCTTCTCCCTCGCGAGCTGGTCGATCTCCGGAACCAGCCCGCTGGTCGAGACCACCACGTGACGAGGTGAGACGCCCCAGTCCTTCAAGAGTCGGATAGCCTCGACCACCGGCGCGTAGTTGTGTAGCGGCTCTCCCATCCCCATGAAGACCACATTGGTTGGTAGCCCGCTGCCCGTCTCGTGCCAGATTCGAGCCGCGGCCCGAACCTGATCCACGATCTCGCTCGCGGTGAGGTTGCGAAGGAGGCCCAACTGCCCAGTAGCGCAGAAGAGACAGCCAATCGCGCAGCCGATCTGAGAGCTGACGCACACGGTGTTGCGCGGCCGGACCCCCGGCCCTCCTGGGTGGCGGATCAGCACCGCCTCGACCTCCTCGGCGTCGTGGCCCCGGAGGAGCAGCTTGGTGGTCAGGCCACGGTCGGCGGTGGCCTCCGCGACCACCTCCAGGCTACGGAAGCAGAGACGGGTGGCCAGATCGCGTCTAAGCTCGGTTGGCAGGCTGATCATCTCCTCGAAGCCGCCCACCCCTCCGGCCCAGGCGTGGGCGCGAATCTGGCTGGCGCGGTACTGGGGCTGGCCTAACTCGACGACCGCCTCCTGCAGCTTGGTCAAGGTGAGACCGCCGAGTTCGAGGTGGGGAGTCGTCACCCGCCTCGAATCAAGCCCATGAACTCCCCTCGGGTCCGGGGATCCCTGCGGAAGATCCCGGTCATCGAGCTGGTGATGGTGCGGTTTCCCGGCTTCTGCACTCCCCGCATCATCGTGCACAGGTGATCGGCCTCCAGCACCACCGCGACCCCGCGCGGTTCGAGGTGGCGCTGCAGGGTCTGCGCGATCTCGCTGGTCATCCGCTCCTGAACTTGGAGGCGCCGGGCGAACGCGTCCACCAGCCGGGGAATCTTGCTCAACCCGATGATCCGGCCCCGGGGTAAGTAGCCGACGTGGGCCACTCCGAAAAAGGGAAGGAGATGGTGTTCACAGAGGCTGTAGAAGGTGATGTCTCGAACCAGCACCAGCTCGTCATACGGCTCCTCGAAGACGGCCTGGCCGAGGACTCGGTCGAGGTCAACCTGGTATCCGGAAGTCAGGAAGGCGAGGGTCTCCGCCACCCGTCGGGGCGTGGACCTAAGACCCTGACGTGCGGGATCCTCGCCCACCTGGGTAAGGATCCCCACGATCGCGGCCTCCGTCTCGGGGCCGAGAGTGGGGTTCGCCGCAGGCGCCGCGCTGCCTCGGACGGGCGGGCGTCGGGCTGGCGAAGAAGGGCTCACAGTGCGGAGATTGTCTCAGCAACTGTCGGTGGCGGTTCCTCAGCAACCGCCTGAGCTCGGGACGATCCGGCTCCAGAGTGCGCCCGCCGACCTAGCTCCCTCTTGGAGGCAGCTGGCAATCCCGACGCCGCCAAAGGCTGCGCCGGTCAGCTCGACGGGCATTGGTAGAGCGGCCGCCGCCTCGGCGACGCGGTCGCGCCAGCTCAGATGGCCGGCTCGGTACTGCGGTAACGCGCCGTGCCATCGTTCGACGCGGACCTCGGTTGGCAGCTGGGACAGCCCCAGGATCTTCCGGAGTTCGCGGTGAACGGAGGTCACCAGGGTGGTGTCATCCAGGGCCAACACCCACTCGTCACCGAAACTTCCCACCGAAGCCCGCAGGATGGTCAGTCCCGGCTGGCGCAGATGGGGCCACTTGCGGTCCAGGAAGGTACAGGCGGTGACCGTGCGCCGCGGCCGCCGGGCGACCAGGAACCCGCTTCCAACAAGCCGCCTCGGTAGCGCCGCGTCGGGGTAAGCCAGGGTGACGGTGGCGACCGACGCGTATTCCAACTGCCGCAGCAGGGATCCCATGTCGCCGCTGAGCGAGTTGAGCAGGCTCGCCGCCGCTGGAGCCGGAAGGGCCAGGATCACGCCTTCGAACTCGGCCGGCGGCGAGCCCTGGAGGTGGATCCTGACCCGGTGGCGCTCGATCGCCTCCAGCCGGGTGACCGTCCGCGCGAGATGGATTGAGCCCTCCGGAACCATGCTCGCCAGGCTGACGGAAAGCTGATCCATCCCGCCTTCGAAACTGACGAAAGGGGTCTGGCCTTGCCGCTGCGGCTGGGACCGGGCGGCACGGCGCAGGCCTCGTAGCAGGCTGCCGCCACCCTCGGCGGCGGACACCAAGTTAGGGGCCACCGCACCGCTGCTCAGCGGCTCAGCAGGGCCGGCATAGACGCCGCCGAGCAGGGGATCAACCAGACGCCTGAAAACGGTCTTGCCGAGCCGCCGTCCCAAGAAGGCGCCCAGCGAGCCGTCGGGATCCGGGTCACCCCGCCCTATTAGGGGCTCCAGCGACGCGCGGACAGCTCCAGCCCATCCCACAGCCCGAACCACGTCCGGTCTCCAGGGGTACAGCGGAACCCCCAGAACCGAGTCCATGGGGATCGCGACCATCTTCATCCCATTCCAAATCCCGGCCGAGGTGGTGGCCGGGCGGAGCAATCTCTGTCCGAGCCTCAGCCGATCGAGTACCGACTCGATCTCCGGCCCCCGAGCCAACAGGCTCTCAGCCCCGAGGTCGACCCTGGCGCCGGAGAAATCGGCGGTGAGCAGCTTGCCGCCGAGGTGATCGCTGGCCTCGAACACGGAGAGAGCCAGCGGCTCGGAGCCCATCTCCGCGAGCCTCGCTAGCTCGGAGGCCGCTGCCAGTCCGGACACCCCCGCTCCGATCACCGCCACCCGGCGCGGGGAGGAGATCAAGAGCTGGTGGAGATCCTCGCCTCTACCAGCTCCGCGAGGATCTCCACAAAGTCGGGGCGCGCGTTGGGCATCGGCGTCCTGACAATCCGCACCCCGAGTCGTTTGGCCTCGAGCTGAGCCTCCACGTCCAGGTCGTACAGGATTTCCAAGTGGTCAGCGGTGAAGCCGCAGGCGCAGACCACGAACTCGGTGGTTCCGTGGGCGGCCGCCTGCCGGACAACCTCGAGCAACTCGGGCCCCAACCATGGCTCGCCCGTCCTGGCGACGCTCTGCCAGGCAGTCGTCCAATTACTGATGTCGGCCCGCAGGGCGGCGGCGGACGCCGTCTCGGCCAGTTGTCCCGGGTACGGGTCACCCGTCTCCTTGAGCCGGGCCGGCAGGCTGTGAGCCGTGAAGATGACCAGTGCCGATTCAGCGCGGTGGTCACCGATCTGGGCCAGCTGCTCCCGCACTCGATCTGCGAGCCATCCGATGTACCCCGGATCCAGGTGCCAGTCGGTCACGAATTGGAGTTGCAGCTGGCTCGGTCGATCGGCCAGGGCGGACTCGGCCCGGCTCACGTACTCACCGACACTCATCTGGGAGTAGTGGGGCGCTAGGACCAGTCCCACCGCTGAGGTGGTCCCGTCCGCCGCCAACTGGCGTACGGCATCCTCCAGAAAGGGCGGTGAGTGCTTCATGCCCACCACCACTCTCCACCCCGACCCGCGTCTCCGCTTCAGTTCGCGCTCCAGCGCCTCGGCCTGGGAGCGGGTGATCTCCTGGAGCGGCGAGCTGCCCCCGATGGCGTCATAGCGGCGCTCCAGCTCGCTCAAGGCCTCGCCACTGGGGGGCCGTCCCCGACGCATGTGGGTGTAGTACGGGAGGATCTCGGACCGGGTGCGGGGGCTGCCGTATGCCATCAGGAGAACCGCTTTACCCGGAGCACCTTCTGGGCCCGACGACGTGGCGTTACCGGATTCGACCTGAGAGGCCTCGATGGAGGTCAAATTTGCTTCCCTTGCTGCCCGCTCGGGAGCAGCCAGACTGTGCCCACTTGGCGCTCACTCTACCGGCAGAGAGGGCGAGCACCTCGTTGCTAAAGTAAGCGCGCTTTGGGGAGTTCGCCCGAGATCATCGGCGCCTCGCCGTCTCCGCCGCGGGGACCGGGCCTCGGTGCCCCGGGCGCCGAGTTGCTCGATGGGGCCCGCACCATCCTCGGTCTCACGGAGCCGGAGATGGTGGCCGCCCTCGCCGAATGGCCGCGGGATCTGGCCCTCGACCTCTTCGCGGCGATGGCCCAGCTGCGCGCATTCGACGAGCGCGCGGTGATTCTCCAGCGCCAGGGTCGTATCGGCACGTATCCCACCTTCTACGGGGAGGAGGCAGTCCAGGCCGCCAGCGTCCGGGCGCTGCAGAGCCGGGACTGGCTGTTTCCGACCTACCGTCAAACCGCCGTGGTGACCCTTCGCGGCTGTCCGGCCCTGGTTCCTCTGTTGATGTGGCGCGGCCACCCCGGCGGCTGGCATGACGTGATGGAGTACCGGGTGGCCCCGATCTGTGTTCCGGTAGCCACCAACCTGCCTCATGCGGTGGGTGCCGCCTGGGGATCACAGCTGCGCCACCAGGATCTGGTGTCCCTGGCCTACGGGGGTGATGGCGCGACCTCGGCCGGCGATTTCCACGAGGCCTGCAATCTGGCCGCCCTGGTGGGTGCTCCGGCGATCTTCCTGATCAACAACAACCAATGGGCCATCAGCACCCCGGTGAGCAAGCAGACCAAGGTGCCCCGGATTGCCGAGAAGGCCGCTGGATATGGCATGCCCGGGGTTCGCGTCGATGGCTTCGATGTCTTCGCCTGCTACCAGGTGGTCCACGAGGCCGCGGCCAGAGCCAGGGCAGGGGAGGGTCCGACCTTGATTGAGGCGGTCGCATACCGGCTCGGACCCCACGGGACTGCTGATGAGCCCTCGCTGTACCGGGATCAGGCGGCGGATCGACTCTGGGAGCCAATGGAGCCGCTGCGCCGAACCCAGTTGGCGCTGGTGGCGGCCGGGCTTGCCTCTCAGGCTGAGCTCGACCAGATCCGTGAGGTCGCGGTGGCGGGTCTTCGAGAGGTCGGTGCCGCGGTGGAGGCTTGTCCAGCTGTCTCGATCGAGGAGATCGCGTCCACCGTCCACCGGGAGACCCCGTGGGGCCTCCTGCCGGACCACTTGCGGGAGCCTTCCTGGACGCTGGAGGCGTCTGACGCGGATGAGTGACGCAGCTGGGCTGAACATGGTCGAAGCGATCACCAAGGGCCTAGCTCAGCTGCTCGAGGAAGATCCCGACGCTCTCTTGATGGGCGAGGACATCGGGGCCAACGGAGGGGTTTTTCGGGCCACCGCCGGGCTACTGGAGCGTTTCGGGGCTGAGCGGGTGATCGACACCCCGCTCAGCGAGGCGGGTTTCGTCGGGGCGGCCATCGGGATGTGCCTGGTGGGGCTTCACCCGGTCGTGGAGATCCAGTTCGACGCCTTCGTCTATCCGGCATTCCAGCAGTTGATCTCTCAGGCTGGCCGCTTCCGGTGGCGAACCCGAGGTGCCTACGGGCTGCCCCTGGTGGTGCGCATTCCCTACGGCGGTGGCACCAGGGCGCCGGAGCTGCACTCGGACTCCCCGGAGACGCTCTTCAGCCACATGCCAGGGCTTCGGGTCGTGGTCCCGTCTGACCCGCTTTCGGCCGGGGAGCTACTGCTGGCAGCGGCCGGTTGCGGCGACCCCGTCATCTTTCTAGAGCCGAAGCGGATGTACCGCCGGGGCCGCCAGCCGCTGCCGGCGAAGTTCGCCCCCGGAGACCTGGATCACGCGGTGGTGCTTCGGCCCGGTGATGATCTGACGGTCGTCGCCTACGGGGCGATGCTGGAGGTGGCTGATGGGGCCGCCGCGAGTCTCGAGCAGGAAGGGGTGTCCACCCGGGTCCTCGATCTTCGCTGCATCTACCCGCTGGACCGAGAAAGTATCCTGCTCGCCGCGCAGGAGACTGGTCGGGTGCTGGTGGTCCACGAGGCGGCCAGACATTGCGGGGTCGCGGCCGAGATCGCGGCTCTCCTCCAGGAGGAGGTGGCCGATGCGCTCCTAGCTCCGACCTTGCGGGTCACCGGCATGGATATGCCATTCCCTCTGTCTCAGAACGAAGATGACGCGCTCCCGTCGGTGGAGCGAGTGCTGGCCGCTGCCCACACCATGCTCGAGTACTGAGCGTCATGGCTGAGTTCAGGCTGCCGGACCTGGGTGAAGGAGTGACTGAGGGCGAGATGGTGGAGTGGCGGGTCCAAGAAGGCGAGACCGTCGAGCTCGACCAGATATTGGGCGTGGTCGGGACGGACAAGGCAACGGTCGAGATCCCATCTCCGTTCGCTGGGCAGGTGGAGGCAATCCTAGTACCCGAGGGATCGCGGATCCAGGTAGGCGAACCGCTGCTCCGGGTCGCGAATGCGCCGGGCTCGCCGGGTGAACCGGCAGAGGCGACTCCGGCACCTGACGCCCCCCGAACCCATCCGAGCCGCCCATCCATTCCGGTCCAGTCGCGACGGGTCCCGGCTCTGCCGTCGGTCCGCCGGGCTGCTCGGCAGCGGGGAATCGCACTCGAGACAGTCGGCGGGAGCGGGCCCGGGGGTCGGGTGAACTTACGCGATCTGCTCAATCAGGGCCGACGCGTCCCCCTGCGCGGATCCGCCCGGGCCATGGCGGAGCACGCGGCGGTCGCCCATCAGCACGTTCCCCAGGTCACCGTGGTTCTGGAGATCGATGTGGCTTCGATGGAGGCCCGTATCGCAAAGGGAGCCGGCCGGGAGGGCGTGGGGCAGCCCAATCTTCTCGGCTTGATCTGCCTCGCCACCCTCGCCGAGCTGGCAGAGGCCCCACTCTTCAATGCGAGCCTGGACGACGAGGCGATGGAGCTCGTCTTCCACGACCGGGTGCAGTTGGGAATCGCGGTCCAAGCGGCGGACGGACTCCGGGTGGCGACTATCCGCGACGCCGACCTGCTCTCTCCCTCAGACTTCCAAATCGAGCTTCAGCGGGTGGTCGGGGCGGCCCGGGCCGGCACGCTGACCGCGGCCGAACTGAGCGGTTCCACTTTCACCATCTCCAGCGGAGGCAGGCAAGGCGGATTGCTGGCGACTCCCCTGGTCAACTGGCCCAACGTGGCCATCCTCGGGGTGCACGCCATTCAGGACCGTGCCGTGGTGAAGTACGGGCAGGTTGCTGTGGGCCGCCGGGCCAACCTCTCCCTGTCGTTCGACCACCGGGTGGTTGACGGCATGACCGCAACTCGGTTCCTCTACCAGTTGGAGTTGCGTCTGACCTCCTAGGGCACGGCCGCAGCACGACAGCCCGAGCACCGGTTCATTTGTGAGACGCGCGTCGTTGCGACTCGGCCAGGGTGCGGTCGACATCGACACCGTGTGCCGAGATTGGTTGGCAGACGTCCACCCCTCGTTCGAGTTCAGCTAACTGCCTCTGTGGCTGACGGACAGCGCGCACCCGAGCTGGGGAGGCGTCCTCATTCAGGGGGGGCCGACCTTATCCCCGGGAAGGGGATCATGAAGGGAGTCCGCTAGTCCGTACGGACGGTGGACCGACTGTATCGAGAGTTTGGTGCCGAGACCGGGAGTTGAACCCGGACGAGCTTGCGCTCACTGCCCCCTCAAAGCAGCGTGTCTACCATTTCACCACCTCGGCACGCCTGCCTGATGTTACTGGGATATGGGTATGAGTCAGAGATCCCCGTTGACCCGTCTGCGAGAGTTCTGTCTCGCTCTGCCGGAGGCGATAGAGGACCCGGACGGCGTAGGCAATCCCTCATTCAAGGTGGCCGGGAAGATCTTCACCATGCATGTCGTCGATCACCATGGCGATGGCAAGACGGCATTTTGGTGCAAGGCCCCCGACGGCGCTCAGTTGGGTCTGACCAGCAGCGATCCGGACCGGTACTTCGTCCCGCCGTACGTTGGTCGGTACGGCTGGGTTGGGGTAAGGCTGGACCGCCCGATCGACTGGACGGAGGTGAAGGCGCTGGTCGAAGACAGTTACCGATTGACCGCCCCGAAGCGGCTCACCAGGTCGCTCGAGTAGGCGGCGACACCTTTGGTGGCGGCCCGTCGACCGGTCACTTCAGGCGGGCCGTCGTTGCCGGCAAAGCGACTCTCGGCTCCGCCGGAGGCGCAGCCGTGCCGACGACACGACAGCTGAGCATGCCCGGTCGGGCCTACCCCGCACGATCAGGAGCTGTGCTAGGCTGAATCCGTCTTCGGGGCAGGGTGAAATTCCCGACCGGCGGTCATAGCCCGCGAGCGCGAAGGGGTACGACCCCAGAACGCAGGACTCGGTGAAAGTCCGAGGCCGACAGTCAGAGGCTCGAACCAAGAGTTCGGCCTTGAGTCTGGATGGGAGAAGACGGGTCCGGGCGCCATTTGCCTGGTCCTTACTCCCTGCCTCGTCGCAGGGAGTACACGTGACCGAAGTGGCGGCGGACCGGAGCGGCGGAAGTATCCACCAGATGCGGCGCGCCTTGGAGCTGGCCAGATCCGGGCTGGGCCGCACTTCTCCCAACCCTCGCGTGGGGGCGGTCCTTACCCGGGACGGTCAGGTCGTCGGCGAGGGTCGCCACGAGCGCGCGGGCGCTGCTCACGCCGAGGTCTCGGCCCTGGAGCAGGCGGGCGAGCTGGCTCGGGGGGCGACGCTCTGGGTGACCCTCGAGCCGTGCTGTCACAGCGGCCGTACCGGGCCGTGCACAGAGAGGCTGCTGGCGGCGGGGGTCACCGAGGTGCACGTGGCGACTCTCGATCCCAATCCCAAAGTTCACGGACGAGGTGTCGCGCGGTTGCGTGCGGCCGGGGTCGCGGTCTCGGTCGGGGAGTACCAGGAAGAGGCCACTGACTTGATCCGGGAGTTCGCGATCTGGATCGTCAAAGGCCGCCCGTCGGTGACTCTCAAGTTCGCCATGAGCCTGGATGGCAAGGTGGCAACGAACCTGGGCGAGTCGCAGTGGATCACTTCAAAGCTGTCGCGGGCCCGCGCTCACCTGCTGCGCTCCCAGCACGACGCGGTGATGGTTGGTTCGGGAACGGTGCTCGCGGATGATCCACGGCTGACCGCCCGGGAGTTGCCCGAAGGTGCCCAGCAACCCCTGCGGGTGATCGTAGACAGCCGCCTGCGAACGCCACCGTCGGCCCGCATCTTCGGCACCGCGGGCGGTCCAGTCGTGGTGGCGACCACGGACCGTCAGGACGCCAGGCACCAGGCCGCTCTGACTGCCGTGGGAGCGGAGGTGCTGACCCTGCCCGCGGATGAGGGGCGGGTGCCCCTTTCTGATCTTCTGCAGCGGTTGGGGGAGCGCCAGGTGACCAGTCTGTTGGTCGAGGGTGGTCCGACTCTGCTGGGCTCATTCTGGGAGCAGCGGCTGGGCGATCGGATCGCCGCCTTCGTCGCCCCAATCCTGGTGGGTGGCGCCGGCGCCCCGGGACCTCTCGGCGGGACGGGTGCGCCTACTCTGGAGCGCAGCTGGCGAGTCAGCCGGCTGCGCGCAGAGCCGATCGGAACTGACCTGCTGTTGACGGCCGAGGTATAGCTGCTGTTCTCGGGAATCGTGACGGCCGTCGGTGAGATCGCAGCCATCCCCAAGGCCTTTCAGGGCGAATTGCTGATCGCCCATCCGTCGGGATGGGGCGATCTCGACATCGGGGCCAGCGTCGCGGTCAATGGCTGCTGCCTGACCGTGGTGCGCCGGGAGGCCACCCGAGTTGCCCTCGAGGTGATGCCGGAGACCATGCGCCGCTCAAACCTAGGTCATCTGTCGCTCGGGGACCGGGTCAATCTGGAGGCAGCCTTGGCCCTTGGGGCGCCGATCGGCGGCCACTTGGTGAGCGGTCACCTGGATGCCACAGGTGAGGTCACGGTGGTGGAACCAGAAGAGAACGCGGTCTGGGTGACGGTGCGGGTGCCCCCCCAAGTAGCGCGGTACTGCGTACCCCAGGGGTCGATCGCGATCGACGGCTGCTCCTTGACGCTGGCCGCGGTCGAGGACGCAGGTGACGGGTCGGCGGAGCTGATGGTCTCGCTGATTCCCCACACCCTGAAGTCGACCGTGGCCGCGGACTATCTGCCGGGCGCCGTCGTGAACCTGGAAGCGGACTCGGTGGCCAAGCTGCTGGAACGGCTTCTCGCGCCGCACCTGAGCTCAATCACTGCGGGGCGTCCACGAACCGAACGGGAATTGCAGGAGGGTCGCTGAGGTGGAGTTCGCCCAAATCGAAGAGGCGCTGTCCGCCTTCGCCCGGGGGGAGTTCGTGATCGTGGTCGACGACGAGGACCGCGAGAACGAGGGAGATCTCTGCCTGGCCGCCCAAGCCGCCAGCTCGGAGAAGGTCAACTTCATGATGGCCGAGGCACGCGGGTTGATCTGCGTCGCCATGGAGCCGCAGCGGCTTGACGATCTGGAGCTGCCCCCGATGATGGAGGACAACACCTCGCGTTACCGGACCGCCTTCGCGGTCTCGGTGGACGCCGCGGGCGAGGGGGTCACCACCGGGATCAGCGCTCAGGACCGGGCGGTCACCATCCGGGCCCTGGCGGATCCTGAGTTCACGGCTTCGGACTTTACCCGGCCGGGCCATGTTTTCCCGCTGCGGGCCCGTCCCGGTGGGGTGCTGGAACGGGCCGGGCATACCGAGGCGGTGATCGACCTCTGCCGGTTGACCAAGCTGGTTCCGGCCGGGATCGTCTGTGAGATTGCCAACCCGGATGGAACCATGTCCCGCCGTCCCCAGCTGGAGGAGTTCGGGGCCCGTCACGGCATTCCGATTATCAGCATCAACGAACTGATCTCCTACCGCCGCCTGCGGGAGCGGCTGGTGGAACGGGGCGCGGAGACCGTGATCCCGACGGAAGAGGGGAGCTGGCGAGCGATTGGTTACCGCGACCGCATCACCGATGCCGTCCACCTGGCCCTGGTGTTCGGCCAACCGGAGTCGGACCGCCCGGTGCTGGTGAGGGTCCACAGCGAATGCCTGACCGGGGATGTCTTCGGTTCGCAGCGGTGCGACTGCCAAGCCCAGCTCCACCAGGCGCTGCGCCAGATCACGGAGGCAGGAGAGGGGGTGGTGGTCTACCTCCGCCAGGAGGGTCGGGGGATCGGCCTGATGGACAAGCTGCGGGCCTACGCGCTGCAGGACCAGGGGCTAGACACAGTTGAGGCCAACCTGGAGCTGGGGTACCCGCCGGACAGCCGCGACTACCAGATTGGTAGCCAGATCCTCTCTGATCTCGGACTGCGCCGGCTCCGAGTGATGAGCAACAACCCGCGCAAGTACTACGGCCTCCAGGGGCATGGTCTGGAGATGGTCGAGCGGGTGCCCATCGAGATCACGGCCAACCGCCACAACCAGCGCTACCTCTCCACCAAGCGAGACAAGCTAGGTCATGTGCTGGAGCAGGTAGATCCGGCACCTGGAGGACGGTCATGAAGCTAGTGGCAGGTGTCCTGGAGAGCCGGGGGCTCAAGGTGAGCCTGGTCGCGGCGCGGTTCAATGAATCGGTGGTCGAGCGGCTGGTGGAGGGGGCCCGGCGGGCCTTGCGCCAGCATGGGGTGGAGGAAGACTCAATTCAGCTGGTCTGGGTGCCGGGGTGCTTCGAGATCCCGGTGGCGGTGGCCGCGCTGATCGAGCAGGGTGGCTGGGACGCCGTGGTGGCGCTGGGTGCAGTGATCCGCGGCGAGACCCCGCACTTCGAGTACGTGTCGGAGGCGGTCAGCTCAGGGATCGCCGCTCTGAACACCACCCGGATCCCGATCGGATTCGGAGTTCTGACGGTGAACTCGGTCCAGCAGGCCGAGGAACGGGCCGGGGGCAAGCTCGGCAACAAGGGCTTCGAGGCTGCCCATACCGCTCTGGAGATGGTCTCGGTACTGCGGCAGCTACGGGCGGACCGGCCGTGACCCAGCGTTAGCCCTTAGGAGCCTTTCCCTTCAAGCCTGACGGCGGCAGCGGAGCCTCGGTCAGGCGGTCTTGGTCGACGTGCGCAGGCAGCGGGTGCAGACCCGCATGCGCTGGGGAAGTCCGCCGCCCTTGGGGGTGATCCGGGCCGAGACCAAGTTGGGCATGAAGCGGCGGCGCGTGTGTACCTTGGAGTGGCTCACATTGCTGCCTGCCACCGGTCCCTTGCCGCAGATCTCGCACCGCTTCGCCATGACGACCTCGAAGAAAGCTGACGATGAAGGTCCCGCCGCTGGGACCGAACCCCGAGTATGATTCCGGCCGCAGTTTACCAGCCGCGCCGCAAGGCGCCAGCCGGCGCTCCCGATGGGCGCCAACGGCGCCGATAGAGGAAGGCCCCCTTGCCAAGCAACCGGCCGCTCTTGCAGACCTACGCGTTAGGAACCGTGGAGGTTTCCCCTCGGGTGGTGGCCACGCTGGCTGCCAAGGCAGCTGGGGATTGCTACGGGATCGTGGGGATGTCGGCGCGTGGGCTCCGCGATGGCCTGGCGGAGCTACTCAACCGGGACAACGCCGAACGGGGCATCGAGCTGCGGGTGCAGGACGGGGGTCTGGGGATAGACCTCTACGTCATCGTCGACCACGGGGTTCGGATCCTGGAGGTGGCCCACAACTTGATGAGCGCCGTCTCCTACAGCCTGGAGCACCACCTGGGTCTGCACGTGCTCGAGGTCAACGTCAACGTCCAGGGAATCAGGCCGCCAGAGGAACAGGATGGCGGCGGCTGACCAAGCCGCCTCAGGTGCGCCTCTGGTCGTGACCGGAAGGACTCTGCGCCAGGGGCTGGAGCAGGCTCTCCAACGGCTTGCCGAACAGAAGACCCACATCAACGAGTTGAACGTCTTCCCCGTGCCGGACGGGGACACTGGGACCAACATGCACCTCACCTTGGAGGCGGCCTGGCGGGAGGTGAATCAACTTCCTGAGGACGCCCCAATCTCCGCCGTGACCAAGGCCGCCGCCCACGGCTCGTTGATGGGCGCCCGGGGTAACTCCGGGGTCATCCTCTCCCAGGTCCTCCGCGGCTGGTCGGTCGGTTCGGAGGAGAGGGAGTCGCTGGACGCCGGCAGTCTGAGCGAGGCGCTCGCCGAGGGCTCTCGGGTGGCATACCTAGCGGTCAAGCGTCCGGTGGAGGGCACCATCCTGTCAGTAGCCAGAGACGCGGCCCGGGCCGCGCGGAAGTCGCTCGATCAAGGCGGCAGCCTGACCCAGCTGGCGGAGGCGGTGGTCGCCGAGGGGTGGGCGGCCGTGGAGCGCAGCCGGGACCAGATGGACGTGCTGCGCGAGGCAGGGGTGGTCGACGCCGGCGGATTCGGGCTGGCGGTTATTCTCAGCGCCGTTGCCGAGCGCCTGATAGGACGGGTCTCGGACGTTGCCGCGCTTGACCCCGTCGCCGACCGCGGCGACCCGAGCGGCGCCCCGGTGGTGGAGCTCCGGGGAGCCGCGGCGGCCGTCGCCCCCCAAGGGGGATTCGGCTACTGCACGGAGTTCGCCCTGGTGGGGGCCGAGCTGGAGGCGGTCGAGATCCGCTCCCGGCTGGGTGATGACGCTGAGGACGACTCGGCGCTGGTGGTGGGAGAGCGTGGGCTACTCCACGTGCATCTGCACACCAAGGAGCCCTGGGAGGTGCTCGCCAAGGCGGCTCAGATGGGCCAGATCGAGCGACTGAAGGTCGAGGACATGAACTCCCAGCACCATGACGCCCAGGTTCGAGCCGGGGCGCCCCCGCCCAAGGCCGAGGTCCTCCCACTCGGGGTGGTCACAGTAGCCCAAGGGGAGGGGTTCCGGGAGCTCCTCTTGGGGCTGGGCGCGGCCGCCGTGGTGGAGGGGGGTCAAAGCCAGAATCCCTCCACCGAGCAGATCTTGCAGGGGATCGAGAGCTCCGGAGCTGAGGAGGTGCTCCTCTTGCCCAACAATTCGAACCTGGTGCTGGGGGCTGAGCAGGCGGCCAAGATCTCCGTCAAGGAGGCGGCGGTGGTGCCCTCCCGCAACCTGCCTCAGGGGATCGCGGCTCTGCTGGCCTTCGACCCCAGGGCGACTCTGGAGGTCAACCGATACCGCATGGAGCGGGCCATGGACGGCGTCCACGCCATCGAGGTCACTCGCGCCGTAAGAGAGAGCCAGCTAGGCACCCGAAGTGTGCCTCAGGGGACACTGATCGGGATGCTCGACGGCAAACTGGTCAGCTTCGGCAGCGAGATCGACCAGGTAGTTCTGGAGGCTCTCCGAGCGTTACCCGAAGGTTCGGTCGAGGTGGTCACCCTGTACCGTGGGGCGGACGTGGAGACCGAGGCCAGCGAGGGGCTCGAGTGGGCGATCAAAGAGCACTTCCCAGGGCTCGAGGTCGATCGTCACGACGGTGGCCAGGCGCTCTACCAATTCATCATCTCGGCGGAGTGACGGGAGCCCGGGGTGACCGTTCGGATCGTCACCGACAGCACTTGCGACCTGCCTGAGATCCGACGGCAGGCGGCCGGGGTGGTGACCGTTCCCCTGCGACTTCACTTTGGAGAAGAGCAGTTTCGGGACCGTGTCGATCTCGACGACCGGCAGTTTCTGGAGCGGCTCGGCTTGGCCAAAGTGCCCCCCCAGACCTCTCAACCGCCTCCCGGTGACTTCGAGTCGGTCTACAGGTCTCTTCTGGAGGACCCAAAGGATGAGGTGGTCTCGATCCACATCGCCGCCGCCTTGAGTGGCACGGTGGGATCGGCGAACATGGCGGCAGAGGCGGTCGCTCCCGACCGAATCCAGGTAGTTGACAGCCGAACCGTCAGCCTCGGGACTGGTTTCCAGGTGCTGGCGGCCGTCGAGCTCGCAGAGCAGGGGCGCTCGGCGAAGGAGATAGCGGCAGCCCTCCGGCCGATGTCGCGGAGGACGGGGATCATCTGCCTGCTGGACACCCTCCGGTACCTCCAGATGGGTGGACGGATCGGCCGGGTCCAGGCGATGGTGGGCAGCGCCCTCTCGATCAAACCCCTGATCAGCCTGGGGGAGGACGGTGCGGTGGTCCCGCTCGGCCGGGTTCGCAGCCGGACTGTCGGGATCCGCCGGCTCAGCGAGCTGCTGGTAGAACATCGACCACTGGCTCGTTGCGGAGTCCTCTACGTGGGGGATCAGGCCGATGCCGAGCGCCTGGTTCAGGACGCGCGGGGGACGTTCCCCGGGGTGGAGATCCTCCTCCAGCATGCCAGTCCGGTGATCGGCAGCCATTGCGGTCCAGGAACCATCGCCTATTGCTACCTTGAAGCCCAGTCCTAAGGCCCCCTCAACTCGGCCTCTCCGGACTGCCGCGAAGGCGAAGCCCCGGGCTGCGGAACTCACCCTCGATTCCCCGCTTGCTCAGCTGCCCGCCATCGCCGGCCAGCAGGACAAGAGGAAGCTGGACGAGAGGAAGAAGGCAGAGAGACTGGAGGCGCTGAAGCGGCTCGGATTGCGCACAGTCCGCGATCTGCTCTTCCATCGCCCAAGGCGGTATGAGGATCAGCGCGAGCGGCTCACGGTCAGCCAACTTCGACCGGGTCAGTCCGCCACGGTGGAGGTGGAGATCGCGGCCGTCCACGCCCGCCGAGCCCGGCGGAGACCGATCGATGTCATCCAGGCGCAGGTAGGCGACTCGACCGGGGAAGTTGGGGTTATCTGGTTCAACCAGCCGTACCTGCGCCACCTGCTAAACGTCGGCGACCGGGTCACCCTCCACGGCAAGGTCACCGTGCGTCAGGGAGAGCTCCAGATCAGCAATCCACAGGTGGAGCGGGACCGCCAGTGGGTGGGCCAGGCGAGCGTCGGTGTCCTGGTACCAACGTACCCCGAGACCTACGGCTTGACCTCGCGCTGGCTTGGGGTCCAGATCGCCAAACTGCTGCCGCTGGCGTCCAAGGTCGAAGATCCGTTACCCGAGCCGATCAGAGATGCTGAACGATTGGTCCCCCTTGGTCAGGCCGTCCATGACATCCACTTCCCGGCCGACCAGATCGGTCTGGACCGAGCCACCGAGCGCTTCGGATTCGACGAGCTCTTCTACCCCCAACTGGCGGCTTTGCTGGCACGGCGTCAGCGGCTGCGCCGTTCGGGAGTGCGCAGCCCCTACAGCGTCGCGGTCGCTCGAGAGTTTGTCGCCCAGCTGCCCTTCAAGCTGACCGATGACCAGCGCCGGGCCGCGCACGAGATCCTGACCGACATGGATCGACCGTCTCCCATGAATCGGTTGCTCCAGGGCGATGTCGGTTCAGGGAAAACGGTGGTGGCCGCGATGGCCGCCCGGATGGCGATTGCCGCGCGTCATCAGGTCGTGCTCATGGCACCGACCGAGATTCTGGCCCGCCAGCATTGCCAGGCCCTGAGCGCTCTGCTTTCTCCTTTCGGGATCACCCCACGGCTGCTGGTGGGGAGCACATCGGTAGTGGTACGCCGAGAGATTCTGGGAGGCTTGGCCGCCGGCTCTGACCAGATGGTGGTGGGCACCCATGCTCTGATCGAAGACGATGTCACGCTCCCCGACCTGGGGCTGTGCATCGTCGACGAGCAACACCGCTTCGGGGTTGAGCAGCGGCTCCGGCTGTTGGAGAAGGCGCAGCTCAACCCAGATGTACTGTCGATGACAGCGACCCCTATTCCCCGCTCACTGGCGCGGACGCTCTACGGCGACCTGGACGTCAGCCGGATCCACCAGCTGCCGCCCAACCGGATCCCGGTCGAAACGACCTTGGTCGAAGCCGGACAACGCCCGGGGGCCTACGAGTTCATCCGCGAGCAGGTCGAGGCGGGCCACCAAGCGTTCATCATCTGCCCCTTGGTGGAGGACTCTCCCACCATTGAGGCTCGCTCGGCGACAGCCGAGTTTCACCGGCTCCAGACCGACGTCTTCCCGGAGCTGCGGCTGACCCTCCTCCACGGAAAGCTGGCGGCTCAGGAAAAGGCGAAGCGGATGCAGCAGTTCAGTGAGGGAGCGGTCGACATCCTGGTGGCCACCAGCGTGATCGAGGTGGGGATGGACATACCGAACGCGACGGTGATGGCGGTCGAGGGAGCGGAGCGCTTTGGTCTGGCTCAGCTGCATCAGTTTCGGGGGAGGGTGGGTCGGGGTCCCGACCAGTCGTACTGTCGGCTGTTTGCTGAAGACGACGACCCCGCCGCCCGCGCCCGGATCCAGGCTCTGGTGGAGCACACAGATGGCTTTGAGATCGCCGAGATGGACCTCAAATGGAGGAAGGCCGGCGACCCCTACGGTCTGCGCCAGCACGGCATCCCCGAGATGCGCGTCGGCGATTTGCTCAACGAAGATTTGAGACAGCGGGCGCGGTCGGCAGCGGAGGCGTTGTTGGATCGCGACCCTGAATTGCGGGATCCGCTGATCCGACGCGAGATGCGCAACTACCAGGTGGTCTTCGAATTCGATTGAGCCGAGCAGCCGACCGTCCCCCTGAGACGGCTGTCCTGCCATCCTTCAAGATCTAGTGCCCGTCAAGCACCGTCGCAAGGGAAGCTCGCGGACCGCCGTGGGAGCCCGTCTGACGGGCGGCGAGGCCGCCGGCCGGCGGCTTCTGACCGAAGTGGCGCCGGACCTGCGCGCCACGACCGGGCTGGCTCGGGCGGCCTGCTTCAACATCCTGGGCGACCAGGTCGAGGGAGCGCGGGTAGTCGACCTCTTCGCTGGCGCCGGCAGCCTGGGGCTGGAGGCGCTCTCGCGGGGCGCCAGCCTGGCGACTTTCGTGGAGTTGAGCCGCCGGCGAGCGAAGTTGATCGAGGCCAACCTGGGGAGCTTGGAGTGGGCTGACCGGGCGGAAGTGGTGGTAGGGGACGCCATCTCGTGGCTTCGGCGTCAGCAGGAGGCTCTCACTGCCTGCCGGCTGGTCCTGCTCGACCCTCCCTACCGTGAGGCCGGGGCTCAACTCTGCCTGGACTCACTTCGCATCTTGGGGGGGGTTGCCACCGCGTACAGTCAGTGGGAGCCACTGGTGGTGGCGGAACATCACCGGGATTTGTCGGTACCAGCCGAGATCGGCGCGCTAAATTGCGTGCGTACCGCGCGGTACGGCACCACCACCCTCTCGTTCTACCGGAGGCTCCCATGACCACGGCGATCTACCCTGGCAGCTTCGATCCGATCCACAGCGGCCATTTGGACGTGATCGGCAGGGCCCGCGAGATCTTCGACCGGGTGGTAGTCGGGGTGTTGGACAACGAGCACAAGCAGTACCTTTTCTCGGTGGAGGAGCGGACTGAACTGGTCCGCCAGAGCCTGCCCCCAGGCTCGGACATCGTGGTGCGGCACTTCTCAGGCTTGGCGGTGGGCTTCGCCGCCGCCGAAGGCGCCGCTGTGATCGTTCGCGGCCTGAGAGCGGTTTCGGACCTGGACAGCGAGTTCCAGATGGCGCTGATGAACCGGCGGCTGGAGCCCAAGGTCCACACCGTGTTTCTGACCACGGGATTCTCCAACGTCTACCTCAGCTCCTCTTTGCTGAAGGACGTCTGCGCCCACGGCGGTAGCATCGAGGGTCTGGTAGCCCCAGCCGTGGAACGGGCGCTCCAGGCGAAACTGGCTCCGGCGGGCACGGCAGCGACCCGCGCCGGGTAGAGGAGGCAAGATGGCCGACGACCACGACGACATGGAGCCGGAGTCCGAAGGCATCTCGATCTTCGACGTCCTGGACCGGCTGGAAGCGCTGGTTAACCAGAGCCGAAGGTTGCCTCTGACCTCCAGCATCGTGGTCGGTGAGGATGAGATCCTGGAGGCGTTGGACCAGATCAGGGTCTCCCTGCCGGATGAGATCCGCGAGGCGCGCATGGTGCTGGAGACCAGGGACGCCCGGCTGCGCGAGGCCGCCGACCAGGCCGAGCAGACGGTGCTGGCAGCTCAGGAGCGGGCTGACCGGCTCACCGATGATCACGAGGTGACCCGACGGGCGACGGCCGACGCCGACCGGCTCCTGACCGACGCCCGCGACCGCAGCCGCAAGATGCGTCGGGACACCGACGATTACGTCCGCGACCGGATGGAGGAGCTGGAGACCGAGTTGGCCTCTGCCTTGGCTCAGGTGCGGCGCGGACTGGAGACGCTAGACCAAGGTCAGGAAGGTGAGGAGAAGCCCAAGGGGAAAGGCAGGCGGCGCTAGGCCTCCTGATAGACTCCGATCCCGTCATGGCACTTCCCAAAGAACGCATCCCCAAGGCCCGTCGGGACCGACGACGGTCCCACCTGGCCCTGTCTGGACCGGTCCTCTCGCCCTGCCCGCGCTGCCGTCAGCCGCGGCGGCCGCACACCGTCTGCCCCAACTGCGGGCAGTACAAGGGACGCGAGGTCGTCGCGACTGAGTAACCGGAGGTCGGGGGGGATTCTCCCGAGAGGGCCGTGGCGGTGACCCTCGCCGGTGCTGCGCTGCTCTTCCCCGGCCAAGGCGCCCAGACCCCAGGAATGGGTCGGGCCCTGGTGGAGGGTGGATTCCAGTCCTCCCTGCTGAAGCTGTCTCAGAAGGCCGGGATCCCCCTGCAGAGGCTTTTGGTGTCAGGCACAGCGGATGAGCTGAGGCCGACCGAGGTGGCCCAGCCCGCCCTTTTCTACACCGGGGTGGCCCTGGCCGAGCTCCTGATGGAGCGAGGTCTCGAGCCGGTCGCCGCTGCCGGGCACAGCCTGGGCGAGTACTGCGCAGTGGTGGCCGCCGGAGCGCTCACTGCCACTGACGGCATGCGCCTGGTCCTGGAACGGGGCCGGCTGATGGGAGATGCTCGGGAGGGGACGATGGCGGCAGTTCTGGGGCTGGAGCTCAGCCCGCTGGAAGCTCTCTGTCTGCAGGTGGAGTCAGCTGGCGAGTGCTGCGTCGTCGCCAACGACAACGCCCCCGGACAAGTGGTGGTGTCGGGGAGTCGGGCGGGAGTCGAGAGGCTTTCCGAGCTAGCCAAGGACGCCGGGGCGCGGCGGGTCGTTCAGCTCAACGTGGGGGGCGCCTTCCACTCTCCATTAATGGCCCAGGCGGCGGAGGCATTCGCCAGTCTGCTGGACCAGGTTCAGCTCGAAAAGCCGCGGTTTCCGGTCGCCGCCGGAGTCACTGGAACCCTCTCCCGGACGGCCGCCGAGATCCGCGGCGGGCTGCGGGAGCAGCTGACCGGTCGGGTGCGCTGGGTCGAGGTGGTCGGGGCGCTGGCGGAGGCGGGAGCCGAAACCTTCTGGGAGTGCGGCCCGGGAACCACACTGGCCGGACTGGGCAAGCGAATTCTGCCGGCGGCGCCGACCATCTCGGTCGATACCCCAGAGCATGCCTCTGAGGCCCTCGCCGGAGCCCCGGTCCCAGAACGGCGGAGCCCTTTGCCAGGGGAGGCCTAGGCTACTCGGCCCCGGCTTACAATGGCCCCCAGCTTGCCCCGGCAAATGTTCCCTTCAGCGGCCCCGCCGCCCTTCTCGGCAGTCGGGCTGTGAAATCCTTTGTCCGGCGGCTGGCCGGGACCAGGGCTGGGGAAAATCCACCTGCCGGCGCCCCCGACGACCGAGGCGAGGCTCCGGGCAGCAGCGGCGGCTCTTCAAGCTTTACCGTATTGCCCGGCGAGCGCCTCAGCGGCGCCGGCGCCGGCGCGGGGGACACACCGGGTCCCGGTCAAGCGGATCGACCCGGGACCGGCAACTCGCCGGCGACGACAGGGGGGGCGACGGGCTCGATTCCGGAACATCAGCAAGAGCAGACGACCGCAGGTCGGTCAACTAGGGGAAGAGATGGCAGACACGAGCTGGGAAGGGTTCAAGGCGATAGTGGTCGAACAGCTGGGAGTCGAGGCGGAGCAGGTGACTCCGGAAGCCAACTTCGTGGAGGATCTGAACGCCGACTCGCTGGACCTAGTGGAGCTGATCATGGCCTTCGAGGAGGCGTACGGGATGGAGATCCCGGACGAGGACGCGGAGAAGATCCAGACGGTGGGGCAGGCCTGGGATTACATCAAGGAGCATCTGGACCTGTCCAGCTAGCCGCCAAGCCGGCGGCTCGGCGTCGTCGCTCCCAACCGGACGCGCAGGAGCAGGCCGAGCAAGAGCTTGAAGCTGAGCGTCGACTCCAGGAGTTGGAGGCGCGCCTCGACATCAAGTTCAAGCGACGGGAGTGGCTGCTGGAAGCCATGACCCACACGTCGTGGATCAATGAGCGAGGGGCCGAGGGGCGCGACAACGAGCGGCTGGAGTACCTCGGCGACGCGGTCTTGGAATTGGTTGCGGCGGAGTACCTCTTCAACCGCTTCCCCAACTACGACGAGGGCCAGTTAACTCAGATGCGCTCATCCTTGGTCAGCACGGTCGCGCTGGCCGGGATCGGGGAGCGGCTGCGGCTCGGCGAGGCGCTCCGGCTGGGCCGGGGAGCGACCAAATCCGGGGCCCGTCGGCTCACCTCGCTCCACGCCAATGCATTCGAGGCGCTCATCGGCGCGACCTTTCTGGATCAGGGGTACCGGAAGGCCGGCAAGATCTTCCTCTCCCGGATCGGTGATTTGAGCTCCTGGACCGACCCCAATTTCAAAGGGCGGCTGCAGGCGCTGGCTCAGGAGCGGTACGGGATGCCGCCGATCTATCGGACCCTGCCCGAGGGCAACGCCCGTCCCCGACAGTACCTCTCCCAGGTTTCGGTCGAGGGGGGGCCGGTTCTCGGTGAGGGGCGGGGAGGCACCAAGCAGGCGGCCGAGCAGGGGGCGGCTCGAGCGGCCATCGACGGACTGGTGGCGCCTGTCTCGAAGAAGCGCCGGCGGGGCCCTCGGTCGGCCGCAGTGGTGATTCCGGTTGCTGCTGAACCTCTGAGCACGACCTCCCTCCAGTCGGTGGCGGCCGACATTCCCTTGGCGTTGGCGCCCGCTGCCGGAGGAGAGGAGCCGGCTTCCGCCCTCGAGGCGGCCGCACCCGCTCGCAAGCGTCGGCGCCGATCACGTGGTGCAGGCGCGGCCGCCGCACCTCCAGTCGCCCCTCTTCCAGCCGACGGCGTGGCCTTGCCAGGGGAGAAGGAGGGGCCTTCTCCCGCCGCCACGACGGCGCTCGACGACTTAGTCGTAACCGGCGCCGAGTCAACTCCTGCTCGACGCCGGCGCCGCCGCTCTCGGGGAGGGAGCGGTGGCCCGTCCGTTGAGGCATTGGCTCCCGCCCTCGAGGTGAGGACTGCGATGGATCCGGCGCCGGCGGCGCCGGTCCCGGAGGCGGTGGGTGACGGTGCGGTAAGTGCTAGTGCGGACGCTGCCCCGACCCGCCGCCGCCGCCGCCGTTCCCGAGGCGGAGCCGCCAGCTCCGGCGAGTCCACAGCAGCGTCCAACCCGGCCAATCCGAGCCCACCCACCGCAGAGCTGATCACACCGATCTCAATTGCTCCGGAGCAGTCCCCAACTCCGAATGGAGAGGCGCCGGCAGACCCCACCCAGCGCAAGCGCACGCATCGGGGTCACCGAGGCGGTCGTCGACGGTCTGGGAGACCGGCTCCCCCAACTTCATGAGGGTCAGTCGCCTCCAACTCCAGGGTTTCAAGAGCTTCTCTGGACGAGCCGAGTTGGAGTTGGGTCCTGGGATCACCGCCATCGTGGGACCGAACGGAAGTGGCAAGTCCAACCTGGTCGACGCCATCCGGCTCGTATTGGGCGAGACCAGCGCTCGCGAACTGAGGGGGCAGAGGCTGGACCAGGTGATCTTCGCCGGCGGGGCCAATCGCGCCCCAGTCGGTATGGCAGAGGTGAGCCTGGTCTTCGACAACGAGGACGGTCGCTTGCCGGTGGAGGACGTTGAGGTCGCCATCAGCCGTCGGGTATTCCGCGACGGAACCAGCGAGTTCCGACGCAATGGCCACCGGGTCCGGCTTCGCGACCTGGGTCGCCTGCTGGACGCCACCGGGCTGGCCCAGGCCGGCTACGCGGTGATTGCCCAGAACGACATCGAGTCGATCATTCGGGCCACGCCGGCGCAGCGACGACACCTCATCGAGGAGGCGGCCGGGGTGCGCGGCGCACAGGCTCTGATCGAGGACGCGGGGGCCCGACTGAGCTCGCTTAGCGAGTGGCTGGAAGGGTCGGTCGGTCGGCTTGCCGAACTTCTGCCGCGGATCGAGTCGCTGCGGGAGGAGTCCGCCGCGGCGGAGGAGGCGGCCAAGCTCAGGGGCCGCTTGCGAGAGCTCCGTGGCAGCCTGGAGCGGGGCGCCTGGCTTGCAGCTGTGTCGGAGATGCGCAAGCTGGAACGCCAGTTTCAGGCTGGTGAGCGGCGAGTGGCGCAACTCCGGGAAAGGGCCCGGTCGTTCCAGGCAACCTATCTCGTCGAGCGGGAGCGTCTGCAGGCCATTGAAGCGGGCCGCCTGGAGTCTGAGCGCCATGCGGGCGCACTAGCCCTGGCGGCGCAGCAGGCGGAGACCCAATTGGAGCGCTGGCAGGAGCGATCGGTACAGGCGGCGGAGTCTCGCGCCGCCGCGGCGCAGACCCTGGCGGAAGCCCGCGACGACCTGGCGTCGCTCCCAGGCGCAGGACTAAGCCAGCCGGGAGATCAATCCGACCTTCGGCAGGGACGGACGGTGGTCGAGGGGATCGAGGCGGAGCTGACCGCCCTTCGGCAGGCCCGCGGCGAGCGCCAGGCCGCGCTGGTCTCTGCTCAGAACCACGACCAGCAGATGGAAAGGACGGTAGCCACAGCGCGTCGCCGGCGGGCGGAGCTCGAGGCGAGACTGGCCGGTGCGGAGACTTGGCGCACCCAGTCACTCGCTGCCAGAACTGCGGCTGGCGAGCTGAAGGCCAGTTCAGCCAGTGAGCTCCAGGCGGCTGCGGCCGAGGCCAGGTCGCTGCGCCAGACGGCCGTCAAGGAGGCGGCTAGCCTGGACCGGGCGCAGAAGGCCGAGGCGGTTCGGCTGCAGCAGGTAGAGCGCGCCGAGCAGCTGCTCTCCCGCGCAACCGTCTCGCTCCGCGAAGCTGAGGCAAGGCTAGGTGCCCAGGTGGCAGCCATCGAGGCGCGGACCCAGGCGGCCCCAATTGCCGGAGCCGCCGCCACTGGCGGGGCTAGGGTCCGTCGGCTCGCCGAAGGGGTTCGGGCCGCCCAGGCGGCCGATGCCCAGGCGGTCGAGGCGGGCCTGGGCATCTTCCTGCAGGCGCTGGTGGGCGAGGAGACCGCGGCCCGCCGGGCGCTGGGGCTGGCCGGGGATGTGGCGGAGGTCGTGTGCTGGCCGGTTGCGGAGGAGCCGGTGGTGGCCAATCCGCCCCAGGGCTGTCGTCCGCTGGCGACCACTTTGGTTGGTGACCCGGGCACTCTATCGGTGGTCGCCCGGGTCTCGCGGTTGGTGTGCCTGGCTGAGGATCGCTCCGCGGCTGCGAAGTGGCTGGCCCGCCTCCCCGACGGCCGGGCAGTCCTCCCCGACGGGACCTCGCTGGGAACTGGCTTGGAGATCACCCCGGCCCGCTCTCAGGGCGAGCTCCGTCTGGTCGAGCAGATGCGGGACGCCGAGCGTACCGTCCAACGGCAGCGGGTCGAGCTGGCCCGGGCCCGGGAGGCTCTTGAGCGAGCTCGGGAGGCCCACGGCCAGCAGCGGGAGCTGGTGGATCGGACGCGTCAGGCGGCGACCGGTGCCCAGGCAGCCGCCGGTGCTCGACAAGCAGAGGTAGACCGACTGCTGGGTGACGCCGGGCGATCGGATCAGACGATTGCCGGCCTGCAGAGGGAGCTGGAGAGCCGAGAGCAGCAGAGTGCCCAGGACCGTGCCGCCTTCGCTGCCCTCGAGGCCGAGTTGGAGAGCCACGAACAGGGTCTGGCAGAAGGCGCTGCGCGAGTGGAGGCCTGCCGGGCAGCGGTCGCGAGCTCGGAAGATCGCATTCTGGAGGCGGGCGGGCGGCTGGAGGAGGCGCGCCTGACCATTGCCGGGGTCGAGGCGGAGTCCCGCAGCTGGGCGAGGCGCGCGGAGGAGCTGACCAGGCGGAGAGATCAGCTTTTGTCCCGCGACCGTAACGCGAGGGAGCGCATTCGGGCGGCCGAGCGGAGCGCCCTCGAATCGCTCAAGCAGCTTCAGCTGGCGCGCCGGCTGGCGGCGGCGGCCCGGGACCAAGTCGAGCTCTCCCAGCAGCAGCGCGCGGCTGAGTCGCTGAACGCTCCGGACCCCCTCCAGGGGCTCGGCGACCTGGAGCGGCAGCGGGCGGAGCTTGAAGCAGCCGTGCACACGGCAGCCTCCCAGGCGGAGGCGTGGCGGCGCGATCTGCTTGCCCAGACCCAGCAGGTGGTGAGGCTCCAGGCGGAGGTGGCGGATAGCACTCCCACCATTGCGGAGTCGGAAGACCCCACTCTCGCCGAGGACCCGGCCAAGGCGGCGGCCGAGATCACTAGGACCGAGCGCAGGCTGAGCGGACTCGGGCTGATCAATGAACTGGCGCCGGGGCAGCTTAAGGAGTTGTTGGAGCGCACCGCGGGACTCCGGTCGGCGCACGACGACTGCCTCCAGGCACGCTCCGAGCTGGAGGTGGTACTGGCGCGGCTGCAGTGGGTAAGCGGCGGCCGGTTCCAGCGCACCCTTCATGAGGTGACTCGAGAGTTCGAATCGGTTTGGGTGGAGCTCTTTGGCGGCGGGAGGGCCTCTCTCATCTCCACCCCGGGAGAGGAGGGTGCTCCGGGAGGGGTGGAGATGGAGGTGCAACCCCAGGGCAAGCGGGTGCTCTCCATGCCGCTTCTCTCCGGCGGTGAGCGCGCCCTGACCGCCCTGGCCCTGGTGCTGGCGATGCAGAAGGTCTCGCCGAGTCCGTTCTACGTATTCGACGAAGTTGACGCGGCCCTCGACGAGGCCAACATCACCCACTTCGCCGACCTACTCAAGAAGCGTGCCGAGAGCAGCCAGTTCCTGGTCGTGACCCACAGCCTCACGACCATGTCCCGGGCCACCATGCTGTACGGCGTGACCCAGGACGGCGGCGGCTCAAGCCGAATCCTCTCGGTCCGACTGACCTCGGATGGCCAGTCGGTGGAAGCCGAGGACCAGACGGTGCTGCAAACAGCCGCGACCGGTGGCTGAGGCCCCAGCACCCCGCCGCGGGCGCTGGTGGAAGAGGATCCCCGGTCGGCTCGACAAAGTGGGGAGCGGGCTCGGTCAGCAGCTGCGGGCCAAGCTCAGCCTGGGCCGAGGCGCCGGGGACGACCTCTACGAGGAGATTTTCGAACTTCTGCTGGCCAGCGACTGCGGGGTGGTGGTGTCGGAGGAGTTGGTTGCGGGTCTCCGCGAGCGAGCATCCCGTGAGAAGCTGCGCGACGCGGCGCCCTTGCTGGCAGCACTTCGGGAGGAGATGGCGGCCCGCCTGACAGGTCCTGAGCGGGAGCTCTCGCTGGTCGGGGAACCGGCGGTGTGGCTGGTCGCCGGGGTCAATGGGGCCGGCAAGACGACCACGGTGGCCAAACTGGCCGCTCGTCTGCGAGGCCAGGGGCTGACACCCCTGATCGCGGCTGCCGACACCTTCCGGGCCGCCGCCATCGAGCAGCTGCGCACCTTGGCGGCGAGATCCGGAACCGAGGTGGTGGCCCACCAGTTGGGGTCGGACCCGGCCGCGGTCGTTTTCGATGCCTTGGCGGCAGCCCAGGCGAGGGGCCGGGAGGTGGTGCTGGTGGACACTGCCGGGCGACTCCACACCAAGCACAACTTGATGCAGGAATTGGGCAAGATTCGCCGGGTGATCAGCTCGCAGCAGCCGGGTCAGCCAGTCGAGACGTTGCTCGTCCTGGACGCCTATGTAGGGGCCAACGCGCTAACCCAGGCGCGGGCATTTGGCGCGGTGGTGGAGGCGACCGGACTGGTGCTGACCAAGCTGGATGGCAGCGCCCGGGGAGGGTACGTATTCCAGGTCGAATCGGAGCTCGGGGTTCCGGTCAAGCTGGTCGGGGTGGGCGAGGGCCTGGACGACCTTGCCGACTTCGACCCCGACGCCTACCTGGACGCGCTGTTGGAGGAAGAGGTGGGGGCGAGCCCCCGGGGCTGATCCCGCCCGATCCGAGTTGAGCCCGGCACGGCATCTGGGTTAGGGTGTCAAGGCTTTGACCTTGACATTGACCGCACTAGATCGTATGGCGCGCGTCCGATTGCTCGACGTCTACCGTTCGGTCCTCACTGAGCGGCAGCGGGAGGCGCTCCGGCTCCATCTGGAGGAAGACTGGTCGGTCAGCGAGTTGGCCCGGGCCCTAGGCACCTCTCGGGCGGCCGCCCACGATCTGTTGCGCCGGGGGGTGGAACGGATGGAGTTGATGGAGTCACAGCTCGGGGCCTGTCGGCGGCTGGAGGCCACCGATCGTGAGGTCGCGCGGCTCCGCCAGCGGCTGAGCCGGCTAGAGCGCCAGGTGCGGACGGGCTCGGCGTCGGGGGTGGGCGGGTAGATGTTCGACACTCTCACCGACAAGCTCGGAGTTGCCTTCAAGCGCTTCACCGCCAAGGGCAAGCTCACCCCGGCTGACGTCGACGCCGGCCTGCGCGAGGTACGGCTGGCCCTGCTCGAGGCGGACGTCAACTACAAGGTTGCCCGGGACTTCGTCGATCGGATCAGAGAGCGGGCGGTAGGCCGGGAGGTCCTGGAGAGCCTGACTCCGGGGCAGCAGGTCATCAAGGTCGTCTACGAGGAGCTGGTGACCTTGCTCGGTGGGGAAGACGCTCGGATCACCTACCAGCCGGAGCCACCGACCACGGTGCTGCTGATGGGGCTGCAGGGCTCAGGCAAGACCACCACCGCGGTCAAGTTGGCTCTCTTGACCCGCCAGGACGGTCACCGGCCGATGTTGGTCGCGGCTGATCTCCAGCGGGCGGCCGCGGCGGAGCAGTTGCAGCTGCTGGCCCAGGAGCAGCAGCTGGAGGTGCTGGTGGCGAAAAACGACCACGGGCTGGCCAAAGGAGTCAATCAGGCGGTGGCCGAAGCCCGGCGCCGGGGAGCTGACGTTGTCATCGTCGACACCGCCGGCCGGCTCCAGCTGGACGAGCCCCTGATGGCCGAGCTGCAGGCCATCCGCAAGGCGACCGTTATCCACCATGGCCTGCTGGTGGTCGACGCCATGACTGGCCAGGAGGCGGTCCGGATGGCGGGGGCGTTCAAGAATGCGGTCGGAGTGGACGGGGTAGTGCTCACCAAGCTCGACGGCGACGCCCGAGGCGGAGCTGCCCTCTCCATGCAGGCCGCAATTGGGCTGCAGGTCTGGTACTGCGGGGTGGGCGAGCGCGCCCGGGATCTGGACGCCTTCCATCCCGAGCGGATGGCCCGGCGGATCCTTGGCATGGGTGACGTCCTAACCCTGGTGGAGCGGGCCAGTCAGGAGATGACCACCGAGGATGCCCAGCGGGTGGAGGAGCGGATCCGTGAAGGTCGGCTCAATCTGGACGACTTCATCGTCCAGATGCGCCAGATTCGCCGGCTTGGCCCGCTGGACTCGATATTGGGCATGATGCCGGGCGGGCGGGAGCTGCTGAAACAGCAGGGCGGCAACCTGCCGGACGAGGCGCAGCTGGGACGTATCGAAGCGATCGTCCTTTCGATGACCGAGCGGGAGCGCCGACGGCCGTCGCTGATCGACGCGTCGCGCCGTCGCCGCATCGCCGCGGGCAGCGGCACCACGCCGGTCGAGGTGTCGCGCCTGATCAAGAGCTTTGAGCAAATGCAGGAGATGATGCGCGGTTTCTCCGGTTTGGGAGGAAAGCGACGACTGGCGGCGGAACTGATGAAAGGAACACTGGGAGCAGCGCCGCGGGGGCGTCGTTGAGGGTGCGGGTAGGACCTGTGGCAATTGACAATTCGACCATAGAACAAGGGGATTCTTAGTGGCAGTGAAGATTCGACTCAAGCGCATGGGCGCCAAGAAGCGGCCCTTCTATCGGGTGGTGGTAGCCGACGCGCGGTCTCCGCGAGATGGCCGCTTCATCGAGTCCGTTGGATACTACGATCCGCTCAAGAGCCCCAAGGTTTTCCACGTGGACAATGAGCGGATTCTGCACTGGATGGCGACCGGCGCCCGTCCCTCAGATGCCGTACGGGAGTTGTTGGAGCGGGAGGGCACGCTGCCGAAGACGGCGCATCCGGTGCGTACCAAGACCGGACCCAAGCGCGCTCCCAAGCCGGCTCAGGGACCGGCAGCCGCCACTGCTGCGACCGCGAGGCCGGAGCCAGAGGCTGATGCGCTTGCCGACGCTACGCCAACAGCGCCCGAGGTCGGGGAGGAGGTTGTCGACGAGGCGCCCGAGGCGTCCGCGAGCCCCGACGAAGTCACAGCGGAGAACCCGACCGACTCGGAAGCCCTGGACCAGGTCACCGGGGCCGAGCCCATAGCGGCGAGCGACGGTGATGAGGCGGAGGCAGAGGTATCCGAGGATTCGGAAGCGGGCTCTCCCGAAGTAGATGTCGAGGCAATCACCGCCGATGCCGCAGGTGAGGGCTGAGGCGGTGCCGGACTACGCCGCATTGGTGCGCTACATGGTCCAGCAGATGGTCAGCCAGCCCGACGCTGTGGAGGTCGAGGTGGAGCAGGACGCCCATCGGGTGACGGTGCGCATCAAGACGGCGCCTGAAGATTTGGGCAAGTTGATCGGTCGCGGGGGACGTCACATCGAGGCGGTCCGCATGGTCGCCCGGGCCGCTTCGCTGCGTCCCCGGGACCGGGTCTATGTCGAGGTTCGCGATTGAGCGCACTGCCGGAGCTGATCCGGGTGGCGAGGGTGCTTCGGCCGCACGGGGTGGCCGGGGAGCTGAGCGTCGAGCTGCTCGGCGGCGAACCGGGCCGACTGGTGCCGGGGATGCCCCTGCGCGCCCCAGAGGGCGAGATCGTGCTGGAGTCGGTGCGCGGAGATGGCAACCATCTGATCTGCCGGTTCGAAGGCATCGGCGACCGTGATGCCGCCGCCAGCCTGAGCGGTGTCTACCTGGAGGTGGCGGCCCAGGAGCTGCGTCCACTGCCACCGGGTGAGTTCTTCCACTTCCAACTGGTCGGACTCGAGGTCGAGGACCAGCAGGGTCGGACCCGGGGGGAGCTGGTGGATGTCGAGGCGTACCCGGCCCATGACGTCTATGTCGTGCGGACCAGGGCGGCTGAGTTGCGAGTGCCGGCCGTGAGGGAGGCGGTGCTGGGAATCGATCTGGAGCGACATCGGATCACCGTGGCCGAGCGCTACCTGGAGGCCCGGGTTGATGCGGATTGATGTGATCACCCTGTTCCCGGACATCTTCCCCGGGCCACTTCAGGCCGGGGTGGTGGGACGAGCCCTGGATCAAGGGCTGATCGAGATCAAAACTCACGACCTTCGGCAGTGGGGGCGCGGGGTGCACCGTCAGGTGGACGACATTCCCTACGGCGGCGGCCCCGGGATGGTGCTCCGCCCGGAGCCGCTCTTCGAAGCGGTGAGGATCGTCCGGGAGGAGGTGGGGCCGCCCGAGCCGCGGGGCGTCCTGCTCTCCGCTCACGGCCGCCGGCTGACGACGGCACTGGTCGAGGAGCTGGCGCTGGAACCCAAGTTACTGATGATCTGCGGTCGGTACGAAGGGGTGGACGAGCGGGTTCGATCAGGACTCCACTTGGACGAGATCTCGGTCGGAGACTTCGTGGTGAGCGGCGGGGAGCTGCCCGCGATGATGCTGATCGAGGCGGTGGCGCGCCGGGTGCCTGGCACTCTCGGAGACCCCGCGTCCGCCTTGGACGAAAGCTTCAGCGAGGGGCTGCCCGAGTACCCCCACTACACTCGGCCGGCGGTGTTTGAAGGAATGGCGGTGCCGGAAGTGCTCCGCAGCGGCGATCACGCGAAAATCGCCACTTGGCGGGCCGAAGCGGCCATGGAGCGGGCCCGAAGGTTGCGGCCTGACCTCCTTGACGGCGCCCCGAAGAAGCGAGCGGTTGACCGGACCGCCGGAGAAGTAGCACGGGGCACGGGCCCGGCAGCGGCCGGCGTCCCCCTGGGAGGTGCGGAATGAACATCATCGATCTGCTCGAAGAAGAGCAACTACGCGACGACGTCCCAGAGCTGAGCCCCGGAGACACGGTCAGGGTTCACGTGAAGGTGGTGGAAGGCACGCGAGAGCGCATTCAGGTCTTCGAGGGGTTGATCATCGCGCTGCAGAACGGCGGGTCTCAGCGTTCGATCACCGTGCGGCGCACCGCCCATGGAGTGGGCGTGGAGAGGACCTTTCCTGTGCATTCGCCACGCCTGGCCCAGATCGAGGTGATCCGTCACGGGCGGGTTCGCCGAGCCAAGCTCTACTACCTGCGCGACAAGGTCGGCAAGCGGGCCAAGATCCGGGAGAGGCGGGAGGCGGTCAGCAAGAGTGAGGCTGAGCGGGAGCCGGCCTCCGTCTCGGATGAGGTCACCGAACCGGAGAAGGTGGCGGCTGCTCCCAAGCGGCGGCTCCCTAGGCGCCGGGCCAAGGATGACTGACCTGTCGGAGTTCTCGACTAGCCGCAACATCTAAACTGGCCGTTGTGCCGGATCAACCTAATCGGGTGCTGGTGGTCTCCCGCCAGGCATCACGATCCGAGACCATTGCCAAGGCGCTGGTAAAGCGCGGGCTCTCGATGCTGGCCTTCGAATCCACCGCCGCAGCGTCCGCTGCCTTGGGCAAGACGCCGGCTGAGGCGGCGCTGATCGAAGTCACCGGCGAGGACCCCGACCTGGTTCCACTGGTCAAGCAGATTCGCGCGAGCGCACTGCACGCAGCGATTCCGGTGGTGCTGGTGGTCGCTGACCAGTCCGCCCCGGTCGTCGCCGCCGCGACCGAGGCCGGAGCCACGGTAGTCCTGCCCCGGAGCAGCTCAACCCAAACGGTGGCGGAGGCCCTGCGCACGCTGCTGGTGGCTGAAGCGCCGCCCGCCGCCGCCCCGGTCGAAGCGGCGAACGCGCGAAAGGGACCGGGGGAGCTTTGGGTGGTGTGCGGGCCGCGGGGCGGGGTTGGCCGAACCGCCCTGGCCACCAACTTGGCGGTAATCGCGGCGGAATCCCTGCGGGTGGCTCTGGTCGACAACGTGCCTCGTTTCGGCAGCGCCCTGATGGCGTTCAACCTGCCGCCGCAGACTCCGACCTGGGTGGAGCTGTCCGACCTGCCGCCGGAGGAGGACATCCTGGACCGGCTGACCAGGCATCCGAGTGGGGTGTCAGTGCTACCCGCGCCCGGTCGTCCTGAGCTGTCCGACTCGGTCTCCCCGGCGGCTGTCGGGGCCCTCATTTACCGGTTGACCAGCCTGGCCGACCTGGTGGTGGTTGACCAGGGGGGAAGGCTGGACAACGGGGGCATCGACCTGCTGGAGTCCGCCGATCACATGATCTTGGTAGGCACTCCGGACAACCCGGGGGTGGTGGGGCTGCGGGGCTGGTTGCGCATCTGTGACCAACTCCAGATTCCTCGGGACCGGATTTCGGTCATCCTTAACTGCGTCCTCCCATACCATCAGGTCGACGCAGATCGCGCCAAGCGGGTTCTGGAGCAGCCAGTCCTGGCGCTACCTCACGGGGGCATCGATGGGGTGAGGTCCCTGAGCGGAGGTGAGCCCCTGGCCTGGAAGCATCCCTCCAACCGCTGGGTCAAGTCGATGCGCAACCTGGCGGTGCAGATCTCTCCCACGATAGGCGCCAAGCTCAAGCACTGAGCTGACCCCGTCAGTGAACTCAGGCCTGCGAGCTGGGCTTGGGTACGGTGGGGAGAAGGTCCGGTCGGCTGGTCACCGCCTTGTAGGCGGCGCAACTGGAAAAGGTGGCTGCGGCACGACGAGCTTGGTGCCGGCGCCCCCGGGCCGGCGTCGGCACCTCGCCCTCCTCGATCCCATACCGCTCCCAGACCGACTGCCGCGACATCCCCAACCGGTCGGCGATCTCGGCCCAGCTGAACCCCTCAGCTCTGGCGCTGACCACAGTGGCGGCTCGTCTGGTCCCCAGCAACACGGCCAAGGAGCGCAGGGCGAGCAGCCGATCGGGAGTCGGTAGACGATCGAGCGCCTGCATCACGACGTCGGCCGCCGCCGCAGCCGGGGCCGTGGCGGGCTGGTAGCTCATCCGTCAAGGATACCTGACAAAAGGGATATAATGTGAGCGGCCTCGTCAGAGGTTGCGCAGAGATTTGACCCAGGTCCAAACGGCACGGAGGGTTTCCATGGCAACGCCACTCGCGGTTACCGACACAAGCTTCCGACAGGAGGTGCTGGAGGCAGAGACTCCGGTGCTGGTCGATTTTTGGGCCGAGTGGTGCCCACCTTGCAAGATGATCGCTCCCATCGTGGAGGAGCTCGCCACCGAGTACGAAGGACGGCTCAAGGTGATCAAGGTTGACACCGACGCCTGCCCCACCGTCTCCGGCGAGTACCGGGTGATGAGCATTCCCACTCTGATGGTGTTCCGGGGCGGAGAGCCTGTCGGCACATTCATCGGGTACCAGCCGAAGGCGACTCTGCGGGCCAAGCTGGACGCGCTGCTGCTGCAGCCTGCGCGCTGAGCTGAAGTAGCTGCTACTCCGAAGCTGAGGTCGGAGCCTTGCCTTCGGGCCAGTACTGCTCTTCCAGGATGTCCTGGTCCCGCAATCCGGCCCGGAGCATCACCGCCCGGCCGGTCGAGATCATTCCGGGATGTCCGCAGAGATAGACCATGCCCTTCTCCGGTCTGATCCCGCAGCGATCGGCGTGCTTGCGCAGCACGTCCTCAGCCCGGCCGATCTCCCCCTCCCATCCCGAGTCGCCCCAAGGACGGCTGACGGTTGGGACATACTCGAAGTCGGGGAACTCGCTGCTGATCTGCGCCATCTCCTGGGCGTAGCCAAACTCGTGAGAGAAGCTGGCTCCCTGGACCAGGACGATCTTGGGCGGCGTCGCCTCGCCTCGCTGCAGCTGACTGCGGAGCAGGCGCAGCATGCTGCAGAAGGGAGCGATGCCGGTAACCGTCGCCAAGAACAGGTGGGTGCGACCCGGGGCCAGGCCTCCCTTGAGGAAGAGGCCTTTGGGGCGCTTGCGCATTAGGAGCCTAGCGCCGACCTGGAGTGGGTACAGGTGGGGGGTGAGCGCTCCGTCGGGGATCAACTCCACGAAGAACTCCAGCTCCTTCTCCTCTGGTGACGAGACGATGGAGTAGGGGCGCTCCAGCGGCTTGCCCTGGAGCTCGACACCCAGGGTGGCGTACTGGCCGGCTCTGAATTCGAACGGGAGATCGTGACGGACCCTGATCGACCAGAGGTCCGGGCTGTAGTCGCGGCGCTCGACGATCTCGACGGACTCGTACTTGTCGGAGAGGTCGGTGGCCAAGGTCGGCGGCTCCCCCCGTGTCGGTTGGCTAGCTTGGGTCAGTGTAGTCAGCCATCAAACTCAGTCCCAGGTGTGGAACTGAAGGCGGACGGGGAAGCTATTGCTAGAATCCCGACTCGCCCCACCTGACCACCCGAGGAAATGCCCCAGCTGATGCCCGCATCGAACCTGATCATCGTCGAGTCCCCGAGCAAGGCCCGCACGCTCAGCAAGTTCCTCGGCAGCGACTACGACGTCAGGGCGTCGATGGGTCACGTGGTGGACCTGCCCCACTCCAAGTTGGGGATCGACGTCGAGCACGGCTTCGAGCCCGACTACATCGTGATCAAGGGAAAGGAGAAGCAGCTCCGGGACCTGAAGGCGGCGGCGCGCAAATCCAAGCGAGTCTTGCTGGCGGCGGACCCGGATCGAGAGGGAGAGGCAATCGCTTGGCACATCGCCAGGCAGCTGGGGCTGACCGACCCCGAGCGGATCGTCTTCCGCGAGATCACCAAGCAGGCTGTCGAGACGGCTATCGATCAGCCGCGTCCGATCGACCAGCGGCTGGTGGACGCCCAGCAGGCCAGAAGAGTGATCGACCGCCTCCTCGGCTACAAGCTGAGTCCGCTGCTCTGGCGCAAGATCCGCAAGGGACTCTCCGCCGGGCGGGTCCAGTCGGTGGCGCTGCGCCTGGTATGCGACCGGGAGCAGGAGATTGAGGCGTTCAAGGCGGTTGAGAGTTGGAGCCTCGAGGCGCTGCTGCTCACCGACTCCCAAGAGCAGTTCAAGGCACGCTATCAGGGGATGGGCCTGGAGCCGAAGGGCAAGCGCGGCCGAGCCAAGGAAGAAGACGGCGAGCCATCGGGACTGGCCAACGAAGCCAGTGCCCGCCGAGTGATGGCCGAGGTCGAGCGGGCTGAATTCCGAGTCGCCTCGGTGGAGCGGCGGCGGCTGAAGCGCAACCCGCCCCAGCCGTACATCACCAGCACCCTGCAGCAGGACGCCTCCGCGCAGCTTCATTTCAGTCCGACCAAGACGATGCGCGTCGCCCAGCAGCTCTACGAGGGGGTGGAACTGGGGAGCGCCGGACCGGTCGGGCTGATCACCTACATGAGGACCGACTCGCCCCGGCTCAGCGATTCGGCGGTGGCCGGTGCCCAGGCCTATCTGGAAGAGAACTTCGGCAGCCAGTACCTGGGACAGGCTGGTGCCCAGCGTCGGGGGCCGAAGGCAGCGGTGGCCAGCCAGGACGCCCACGAGGCGGTCCGCCCCACCTCGGTCGAGCGGGACCCGGAGCAGATCCAGGAGTATCTTTCCCCCGATCAGGTGAAGTTGTACCGACTGGTCTGGCGGCGATTCGTGTCGAGCCAGATGAGCCCGGCTGAGTTCGACTCCACCAGAGCTGAGCTCATGGCCGGTGAGCATCGCTTCCGAGCGACCGGCAGCCAGCTGGTCTTCGACGGCTATCTGCGGATCGCAGGCTCCGAGAGTCGCGAGGACGAGCTCCTCCCGGAGCTCAACCCGGAGCAAGTAGTCAGTCTGAAGGAGCTCATCCCGGAACAGCACTTCAGCCAGCCACCACCCCGGTACAGCGAGGCCAGCTTGGTCAAGGAGCTGGAGGAGCGGGGGATTGGTCGGCCCAGCACGTACGCCTCCATGACCGAGCTGATCCAGACTCGCCGCTACGTCGTCCAGAAGGAGCGTCGACTGCATCCCACCCCGCTCGGACTGGCCGTCAACGAGGCCCTGACCACCCAATTCCCGTCGGTGGTCGATCTCGGCTTCACTGCCGCCCTGGAGCTGAAGCTGGACTCAATCGAGGCCGGCGAGAGCCCGTGGGTCCCGGTGGTCAGCTCCTGGTATGAACCCTTCTCCAAGGTGCTGGACCAAGCCCAGGAGAGCATGCCCCGGGTGAAGATCAAAGCTCAGCCGACCGGAGGCGCCTGCCCCAAGTGCGGAGCCGATCTGGTCATTCGGAGCGGGCGGTTCGGGGACTTCGTCGGCTGCAGCCGGTATCCGGAGTGCGACTTCATCGAAGGCAAGGAGGAGCGCAGCGCTGCTGAGGAGATCGGAGAGGCCTGCCCGTTGTGCAGCAAGCCACTGGTGAAGCGAACCGGGCGCCGCGGCCCATTCGTCGGTTGCTCTGGGTATCCCAGCTGTCGCTTCATCCGCACCGAGGCGGGAGGGCCGGGCGCGGCGCGCCCCGTGGCGGTCGCCGAGCCAACCGGCGAGTCGTGCCCTGAGTGTGGCAAGGCATTGGTTCAGCGCAAGGGACGCTTCGGTCCCTTCATCTCCTGCTCCGGGTATCCCGGATGCAAGTACCGGCCGCCGAAGGAGGCTTCCGGTGCCGCTCCCGCTGGCACGAATCGGGCCCGCCCGCGTCCGTCTCCGACCAAGCGAGCGGTCAGAGAGCCGGTCAGCCGATAGTCGGGCGGCTCGGCTGGGGCGGGGCCGGGTTGGACGTGTGATCCTGTAGAGGTGATCGCATTTCTGATCTCCGTTCCAGTGCAGACCGGGGCGGTGGTGATGGCCACCGGAATCGTGGCGATTGGGCTCTCCCGGATCAGGGTCACCGCGCTGTCCGATCCTCTGCTGGTGGCCGCCGCTGCGATCTGGCTCCTCTTAGCACTGGCATCGGGGGTGCGCTTTCGGGTCGATTCGAAGGCTCTGCGGAAGGAGTTGAGCTCTCCCGCGGCCCTCTCCGCAGTCGCCGCCACCGCGGTTCTGGGGGTCGCGGCCGCTGGACTGGGGTGGCGGGTGCCGGCAGCTGTGTTGCTGGCGCTCAGTGCGGCGCTGCTGATCGTGGTCGCGGTCCCTGTCCTGCGCAGCTGGCAGACTCCGACTCAGGGAGTTTCTTTTCTCCTGGCGGTGGCGGTGGCGTCCGTATCGGTCGCCTCATCGGAGCTCTCCCGCGCGGCGGGTGTGGGGTGGCTGGTAATCCCCGCCGGGATCTGCTGGGCAGCGGCCCTTCTCGCCTACCTCTTCGTATTCAGCCGGTTTGAACTCCGTGAGCTACTGAGGGGCCGTGGTGACCACTGGGTGGCCGGAGGGGGTTTAGCGATAGCCACGCTGGCAGGCGCCGATCTCTGTCTCAGCCTGCAGGCCAGTGGCCACCCGTTCAGCGCTGCTCTCGAGGCAGTCGTGACCCTGCTCTGGGCGGCCGCCACAGCTTGGATGGTGGGGCTCCTGTTGAGCGAACTGGCGCGGCCGCGGTGGGGGTACCACCATCTCCGGTGGGCGACCGTTTTCCCTCTCGGGATGTATGGCGTCTGCACCTTGTCGCTGGCCAGCATCCTCGGCGCGTCACCCTTGCTGACCCTGGCGCGGGTTTTCGTCTGGATCGGATTCGGGGCCTGGCTCCTGGTTGCCGCCGGGCTGCTGTCCCGTGGCCCGGCTTCGATCGCCAAGCCGCCGCTGCAGGAGAAGGGAGCCGGCTAGCTAAGGCCGGGTGGGGGGACCCGCTCGGCAGGCGGTGGGAAATCCCCGGTCTTGCCGTCGATCCGCTCCCGGATCAGGTCAGCGTGACCGTTGTGCCGGGAGTACTCCTCGATCATGTGGTTGACCATCCAGCGCACCGACAGCACCTCCCCGTGGGAGGTCGTGAAGGTCACCTCCAGCGACGGCAATGCCTCGAGTATCTCCCGGGCCTTCCTACACTCCGCGGCCCAGCTAGAGAAGGCTTCGCCAACGTCGGCGTCGGCCACATCGTCAAATTCGGCGTCACGGTGCTCCTCGCTGCACCAGATGTCCCCGATCGCCTCTTTAGAGAGGGTCTGGCGGAACCAACCCCGCTCAACCTCTGCCATGTGACGAACCAGCCCCAGCAGGCTCAGGCGGGAAGGTGGAGCGGAGGGCTCTTTGAGCTGGGCGTCGCTTAACCCCTGGCACTTCCAGGCGAGGGTGGAGCGCTGCTCCTCGAGGAAGCCGTTGAGGGTCGTCCGCTCATCACCGTTCAAAGCCGGGTCGGGAGTCTCTTCGGGCATCGACCAATCATAGGGGAGGCACCGTGAGGGGGCCGTCGCATTCGGGGCGATTCCGAGCCCCGGGGTAGAATCGAACTCAAATGACCTCTCACGACGGTACCGGTCCGCGCGCCACGACGATTCTCGCCGTGCGGCGAGGAAATGAGATCGCGGTTGCCGGAGACGGACAGGTGACGGTCGGAGACGTGGTTATGAAGCACCGGGCCATGAAGGTCCGGCGCATTCACCACGACCAGGTGGTGGTCGGGTTCGCCGGCTCCGTGGCTGACGCCTTCACTCTCTTCGACAAGTTCGAACGCCACCTCGACCAGCACCAGGGAAATCTGCTCCGCGCCGCGGTGGCGCTGGGCAAGGAGTGGCGCACCGATCGCTACCTGCGCCACCTGGACGCGATGCTGGTGGTGGCCGGGAACAACCAGATGCTGCTGCTGAGCGGGGATGGCGACGTGATCGAACCCGACGATGGGATCGGGGCCATCGGCAGCGGTGGACCCTATGCTCACGCTGCGGCAAAGGCGCTGATTGAGCACACCGAGCTGCCGGCCGCCGAGGTGGCCCGCAAGGCACTCGAGATCGCGGCCTCGATCTGCATCTACACCAACAGCGAGATCTCGGTCGAGACCATCTCTGACACGCCACAAGGGGACCCAGTTGGACCCGGAGCTTAGACCGGCCGAGATCGTGTCCTCACTGGACCGCTACATCGTGGGCCAGGCGGACGCCAAGCGGGCGATGGCGATCGCCTTGCGTAACCGCTACCGGCGGATGCAGGTTCCCCCTGAGCGTCGCCAGGACATCACGCCCAGCAACATCCTCTTGATAGGACCGACCGGAGTGGGCAAAACCGAGATCGCCCGCAGACTGGCTCAGCTCACCCACTCCCCATTCATCAAGGTCGAGGCCACCAAGTTCACCGAGGTCGGCTACGTCGGCCGCGACGTGGAGTCGATCATCCGCGACCTCCTGGAACAGACCATCACCAAGGTTCAGAGCCAGCGGGTGGCCGACGTGGAGGTGGAGGCCCAGCAGCGGGCTGAGTCCCGGATAGTCGACCGGCTGATCGAGGCAGACCAGCCGCAGCCGGCGTCAGCAGAGGCGCTGTCCGATGCGCCGGCGCCGACCGAGGAGCCACCTCCGGGGGCAGATCAGCTGGCTGCAGCCCGGAGAGAGCGGGCTCGCCGTCGCCAGCTTCTTCGCAAATTGTCGGCCCGCAAGCTTGACGACCGGCAGGTTGAGATCGAGGTGGAGGAGGCCTACTCCGCTCCGGTGGAGGTGTTCTCGGGCAGCGGCTACGAGGAGATCGGGTGGTCGTTGTCTGACTTCTTCAGCCAGCTCGCCCCCCCGCGAAAGCGCACCAAGCGCATGACCGTCGCCGACGCCCGGCACGTGCTGACCCAGGAGGAGACGGAGCGGCTAGTGGACGTCGATCGGGTCTACGACGACTCGATTCATCTGGTCGAGGAGAACGGAATCGTCTTCATCGACGAGGTAGACAAGATCGCCGGTCCCTACGTGGAAGCCCACGGACCAGATGTCAGCGGCGCAGGAGTTCAGCGCGATCTCCTGCCCATCATCGAGGGGTCCACCGTGAGCACCCGCTACGGGCAAGTCCGCACCGACCATGTGCTCTTCGTGGCCGCCGGGGCCTTCACCTCGGCTAGGCCCTCCGACCTCATCCCCGAATTCCAGGGTCGTTTCCCGATCCGGGTCGAGCTGCAGCCACTGGTGGAGGAGGATCTGTGCCAGATCCTGGTCGAGCCCAAGAATGCCCTCACTCACCAGTACACGGCCCTCCTGGCCACCGAGCAGGTCGAGGTCGAGTTCACCCAAGAAGGGGTTGAGGAGCTAGCGCACCACGCCTTTCTGGTCAATGAGCGAGATGAGAACATTGGAGCCCGCCGACTCTTCACGGTGATGGAGCGGGTGCTCCAGGACGTCTCCTTCGCCGCCGAGGAGTACCAGGGTCAGAAGGTGGTTATCGACCGGGAATTCGTCAGGGCCAAATTGGGCGATCTTGTCCGAGACGAGGACCTCCGACGCTACGTGCTCTGAGCGACCAGGCTTCCCGACTCCTGCCGGAGAAGACCGCGGTGGCGCCAGTCGGAGTTTGTATGGGTGCGGTTGACTCAGCGAGAGATCACTTGGTAGGAACTCAACTGAGGAGGTCGCCCACCTCATCGAAGCGCCAGGAAAACACGACCGATGGGCTCACGTCCACTACAGCACCGGTGCATTCATAGGTGGCTCGAGCCGCCCGGTTCGCTATTTCAGTTGCGACCCACATCCCGTAGCAATGGCAATGCCGCGCCACCTCTGCTAACTGGCGGACCAGCGCTGACCCGATTCCCCGCCGGCGATGGCTTTGGGCGACCGCTAATTCGTACAAGAACATCTCCGTTCCCTTGTCCGGATGGGTCGTTTCCACGCTGGTGACGTACCCCACCGCGCCCTCGCCGTCATAAGCGATCAGGATGTGGTGGCCGTGCTCCGCCAGGAAGCGCCTGGTCGGCTCCGCTCGCGGCGGTTGGTCGAAAAGGAAGCCGGCCGCCAACACCTCGTCAGCGTCCCCCGGGCCCAAGGCGACAATTTTCACGGCCAACCTCCTCCCATCGTCCGTTCTAGTTGAGCACCGACTAACTCATGGGGCCGGAACTTCGGCTGAGATCAGTCAGGTGGAGTCCAAATGTAGGGAGTCGTGCTGCTCACAGTGATAAAGCCGAGCCGCTCCAAGATGGGCCGGCTGTTCTCCGTGGCGTCCACCTGCAGGTACCGATATCCCCGGTCGGCAGCGATTCGCGCCCGGTAGGCCACCAAAGCTCGATAGATTCCTCGGCCGCGCCAGTTCGGGAGCGTCGAGCCGGCCCATAGGCTGCCGAAGTCCGACGGTGGTTCCAGGTTGAGCCGAGCGCACGACACCACCTGCTGGTTAGCCTCGGCGACCAGCAGAACTACGTTCTCAGGATTCTCCATGCGGACGCTGAATAAGATGTTGCCAAGGAAGCTCCGGTCCTCCCCGGAGACCTCCGACAGCAGTCCGGCCATCCGCTCCGTGTCGGCATGGGAGCTGACCGCGCGGATGGTGACCCCGGCGGGTGGCTTGGGATCTTGTCCGATCGCGGAAAGCCTGCCGATAACCAGTGTCTCCCGTTCATCGGGGACGAACCCGTGGGCCACCAACCTCCCGGTGAGGTCGGCACTATGGTCGTGGGAGTACGTCTTCCACTCGAATGCCCGCGATAGCTCGCTGAAGAACTCGATCTGCCGGGTGATGAGAGCGTCGAGTTGGGTCCCGGTGAGCCGCTGCAGATCACCAGTCGACACGAAACCATGGGGCGACGCGCCCCAGCGACGGTAGACGGGTCCCTCCACCTCATCCTGTACGCCGTCCGGAAGGCGCAGCCGCTCCGGACCCCGCATCTGGGAGTCGAATGCGGCCAACAGTTGGCTGCAGTCGACCGACCGGGCCTGCTCATCGGTGCTGGGACCAACCACCGCATCTCAGTTTATGGACCAGGAGAACTGGGACTTGCCGGAGCTGGGAACCTTCCCAGGGGTCGGGACCGCCGCCGCAACCGGCAGCGCGTCGAAGGGGAGGAAGGGGAGGGCGGCTGGCCGACGTGGGCTAAGATGAGTCTGGCGAACAAATTCACATGCCCGGCGGACGCCATCCGGGGTCCCTTCAGAGGGCCGGCAGGCGGTTGATGCCAGGCAGAGGCGGTAACTAAATAGGAGGGCGAGCATGCCTGTAACCACGCTCACCGAGCTGCTCCAAAACGGTGTCCATTTCGGTCACCAGACCAGCCGGTGGAATCCGAAGATGCGGCACTACATCTTCGCCAGCAAGGGTGGGATACACATCATCGACGTATCCCAGACTGTCGATCTGCTGGACCAAGCCTGCCAATTTGCTCACGACACAGTCGCGCAAGGAGGGCAAATCCTCTTCGTCGGCACCAAGAAGCAGGCCCAGGACACCATCCAGGAGCAGTGCGGTAGGAGCAGCCAGCCGTTCGTGGTCAACCGTTGGATGGGCGGCATGCTGACCAACTTCGAGGTGGTCAAGCGGCAGCTCAAGCGGATGGCGGAGCTGGTCGAGATGCGTGAGAAGGGTGTCCTGGCAACGCTCAGCAAGAAGGAGCAGCGGCGTCGCGAGGACGAGCTCGACCGGTTGGAGCGGAACTTTGGCGGTATCACCAACATGAAGAGGCTGCCCGCGGCGGTCTTCGTGGTCGACCCCCACAAAGAGCGGCTCGCCGTCACCGAGGCCCGCAAGTTGGAGATCCCGATCATCGCTATCACCGACACCAATTGCGACCCGGAGGAGATCAGCCAGGTCATCCCGGGTAACGATGACGCCATCCGGAGCGTTCGCCTGATCGTGACCCGACTGGTCGACGCTGTTATGACCGGACTGGAGGAGCACCACCAGATCGAGCTGGTTCAGGCGGAGAAGGCCGAGGTGGAGCGCCAGGCCCAAGCGGAGGAGCAGCGGATAGCAGCCGCCAAAGCGGAGGTTGAGGCAGAGGCTGCCCGGGTCGTCGCCGCTGCAGCCGAGGCGGAAGCCGCCCTGGCTGAGGCTCCGTCAGCTGAGGAGGCACCCGTGCCGGCCGAGGTGGCGTCCGAGTGAGTGGATCCATCAGCGCGGATCTGGTGCGGCGACTGCGCGAGCAGACCGGAGCCGGAATCATGGACTGCAAGGCGGCGCTCACCGAAGCCAGCGGTGATTTCGAGCGGGCTCGAGACATCCTGCGCGCCAAGGGATTGGCCTCCGCCCAGAAGCGGGCCGGCCGACAGACTAGGGAAGGCTTGGTCGATTCCTACATCCACCCTGGAGGTGGACTGGGGGTCTTGGTGGAGGTCAACTGCGAGACCGATTTCGTAGCCCGCACCGACACCTTCAAGGCGCTCGTCCATGACATCGCGCTCCAGGTTGCTGGGCGCTCTCCACGTTGGGTCAGGCGCGAGGACATCCCGCCGGCAGAGCTGGAGCGGGAGCGCTCCGTCTATCAGGAACAGGCAGAGCGCGAGGGCAAGTCTGCCGAACGGTTGCAGCAGATCGTGGACGGTCGACTGCGCAAGTTCTTCGAGGAGACCTGCCTTTACGACCAGGCCTGGCTCCGCGACGAGGGCACCAAGGGCCGCCAGGTGAGCCAGGTGATCCAGGACGTGGTCACCGCTACCGGTGAGAACATCACGGTCTCCCGTTTCGTCCGCTTTGAATTGGGAAAGGGATTGGCCGACGAGGGTCAACCGGATGACGCTTGAGCCCTTCACCGAGCTGACGGGGACTGCGGTGAGTTCCGAACCCATCGTGCTGCCGCACTACCGCCGGGTGGTGATCAAGATCAGCGGCGAGGCACTGGTCGGAGATGGCGAATTTGGCATTGATCCGGACGTGCTGGACGTGGTCGCGCGTGAGCTTCAGGGAGCGCACGCGCTCGGCACCGAGATCGCGGTGATGGTCGGTGGCGGCAACATCTTCCGCGGTCTGGCGGGAGCCCAACGGGGCATGAACCGGGTGACCGCGGACCTGATGGGAATGTTGGGGACTGTGATCAACGCCCTGGCGCTCAGGGATGCGCTCGAGGCGCATGGAATGCCGACTCGAGTGCTGACCGCGATCGAGATGCACCAGGTGGCCGAGCCGTACATCCGAGGGCGGGCGATCCGTCATCTGGAGAAGGGGCGGGTGGTGGTGTTCTGCGCCGGCTCCGGTAACCCGTTCTTCACCACCGACACCCCTGCCGCCCTGCGGGCGGCCGAGATTGGGGCGGATCTCTTGATCAAAGCGACTCGGGTGGATGGCATTTACAGTGCGGACCCGGAGATCGACCCCAGTGCCACGCGGCTCCCTAGGCTGACCTACATGCAGGTGTTGAACATGCGCTTGCAAGTGATGGACAACACCGCCATCACTCTGTGCATGGACAACCGCCTCCCCTTGCTGGTGCTGGATCTATTTTCTCCTGGCAACATCGCAAGAGCAGTGCGCGGCGAGGAGGTGGGGTCGCTGGTAACCGACCAGGCGCCGCCGACTTGAGCGACGACCTGCTACGGGAAACCCAGCACCGCATGGCCAAAAGTGTGGACGCGCTGCAGAGGGAGCTGAGCTCGATTCGCACCGGCCGGGCCAGCCCGGCGCTGATCGAACACCTGCAGGTGGAGGTGTACGACAGCCACATGCCGCTCAACCAGGTGGCCAGCATCTCTGCACCGGAGGCTCACCTGCTGCTGATCCAACCCTGGGACCACAACAACATCGCGGCCATTGAGAAGGTGTTGCGACGGAGCGAGCTGGGCCTCAATCCCGCCAACGATGGCCAGCTCATCCGGTTGCCGGTGCCGCCGCTCAACGAGGAGCGGCGCAAGGAATTCGTGCAGATTGTCAAGCACCGGGCCGAGGAGGCCAGGGTGGCTGTCCGCAACATCCGTCGCGACGACCTGGAGCAGCTGCGCCGGCTGGAGCACGACAAGGAGATCTCGATGGACCAGGCGCAGCGAGCTCAGGTGCAGCTGCAGAAGGTCACCGATGGCTACGTCGAGGAGATTGAGGAGGTGGCGCGGCGAAAAGAAGCCGAGTTGCTGGAGGTGTGAGCCCCGGCCGAGGCTGCGCGGATGGCTGAGCCCGGCTCGGCCCTGCCTCGGCATATCGGGATCATCATGGACGGCAACGGGCGCTGGGCCAGGCAGCGCGGTCTCCGCCGCAGCGCCGGCCATCGGGCCGGAATCCAGTCCATCCGTCGGGTGATGGCGGCGGCCGACGAAGCCGGGGTCCATTGCCTGACCCTGTATGCCTTCTCGACCGAAAACTGGTCGCGACCGCGCCAGGAGGTGGCGATGCTGATGCGGCTCTTCGAGCAGACCCTCCAGGCCGAAGTCGACGAGCTGCACCAGAACGGAGTGCGAATCCGGGTGATCGGACGCCGGGAGCAGCTCTCGTCCAGGCTCCAGAAGCTGGTCGAGGAGGCCGAGCTGCGCACCGCCAACAACCACACCGGGATGCTCAACGTCGCGATCAACTACGGCGGGCGTGCTGAGATCGTGGACGGGGTGCGGCAGCTGGCCGCCGCCGGCGCTGACCTGAGCCAAGTGGAGGAGGCTGACTTGGCGGGTGCCCTCTACACGGCGGGCCTGCCCGATCCCGACCTCATCATCCGCACCGCGGGGGAGATGCGCACCAGCAATTTTCTGATCTGGCAGGCGGCGTACGCCGAGCTCTATGTGACCCAGACCTACTGGCCCGACTTTGACGCCGCCGACCTGCGGGCGGCCCTAGCCGACTATTCGTCTCGCGACCGGCGCTTCGGTGGGGTGCTGGAAAGCCGGTGAAGCTCGCGGTGCGGACGGCCAGTGGGGTGGCCTTGCTCGCCCTCTTTGTGGGCGCACTCCTGTTGGGCGATCCCTTCGTAGATGCCTTCGTGGCCCTGGTCGTGAGCCTGGGCCTCTGGGAGTACTGGCAGCTCTGGCGAGGCGCTGGAATCCGAATCGATCCCATCTTGCTGTTCGGGCTGGCGGCGCTCTGGCTCTTCCGCTACGCCTACCCCAACCTCCCCCAAGCCACGGTGGTTCTGGTGATCGCGGTGGTGGGGGGACTGGCCCTGTCGCTCCGCTTCGATCCCAAGGACCAGCCCTTCATGCGCTGGGCACTGGCAGTGGGAGGGGCCGCCTGGCTTGGTTTCTGCCCGGGATTCCTGCTCTTGCTCTACCACGGGATCGCCAACCGACCGCGGGCGGTAGAGGTATTGCTGCTCACAGTTGGGGTGTCGGTGATTGGGGACACCCTTGCTTACCTGGTTGGCTCGCGCTTCGGCCGCCACCCGTTCTTCGCCTGGATCAGCCCTCGCAAGACCTGGGAGGGCGCGGTTGCGGCCGTGATCGCCCCTACGGTCGCGGTCGGACTGCTGCTGCCGCTCGTCCTGCCTCGAGTGGATCACCTACAGGCGTTTGGGATCGGATTCCTGGCGGCCCTGGCGGCCATCGTCGGCGACCTGGTGGAGTCGCAGCTGAAGCGTGAGGTTGGGGTCAAGGACTCCGGCCGGCTGGTCCCGGGTCACGGTGGAGTGCTCGATCGGATGGATAGTCTGATCTTCGTGGGGGCGGTCGTATACTCGCTCCTGGGGGCGATGCACGCGTTCTGACCACCCCCACCACCGGTCGCTCCTCGCGAGCTGGAGGCGCCGGCTTCATATCGGAGGCTCGATCAATGCCGACGCGGGTAGTGGTGATCGGGGCCACCGGGTCGATCGGGGCCCAAGCGTTGGACATAATCGGCCGGTTCCCTGAGCAGTTCGAGCTGACAGGCGCGGTGGCCGGGAGGCGGGTCGCGGCGCTGCAGGAGGCGCTGCTTCCCTTCCCCGCGGCGCAGGCGGTACTGATCGAGCCCGACGGCCCAGTCCCCGAGGCGTTCTCGACTGGCATCGAGGCAGCCTGTCAGATGGCCTCTTCTGGGGAGGCGGATGTGGTGCTCGTCGGGGGCGGGGGGGCAGGCGCGCTGCTGCCAACTCTGGCCGCGTGCCGGGCTGGCCGATTGGTGGCACTGGCAACAAAAGAAGTGCTGGTTATGGCCGGCGACCTGGTCACCCAGACGGCGCGGGCGAACGGGGCCCGGATCGTCCCGGTGGACAGCGAGCACAGCGCCATCTGGCAATGCCTGCGGGGTGAACGGCCGGAGAGTGTCCGGCGCTTGATCTTGACCGCCAGCGGAGGCGCGCTGCGCTCCATGCCGCTCGGGGAACTGAGTCGGGTGCGTCCCGACCAGGCGCTGGCTCATCCCAACTGGCGGATGGGCCCGAAGGTGACCATCGACACCGCCACCATGATCAACAAGGGGCTGGAGGTGATCGAGGCTCACTTCCTCTTCGACATTCCCTACGACCGGATCGACGTGCTCATCCACCCCCAGAGCGCGATCCATTCAGCGGTCGAGTTCCGGGACGGGACGATGATCGCTCAGCTGGGGGTCGCCGACATGCGAGCCCCGATCGCTCTCGCACTGAGTGACGGAGTCCGCCTTCCCGGGGTGGTCAGACCGCTGCAGCTGGCGGAGTTGGGGCGGCTCGACTTCGAGGCGGTTGACCCGGCGCGCTATCCGGCACTGCAGGTGGTGCGGGACGCCGGGGTCAGGGGAGGCGCCGCCCCGGCCGTTATGAACGCGGCCAACGAGGTGGCGGTGGCCGCCTTCCTCGATGGGAGGCTCCAGTTCATGGAGATCGCGACGGTGGTGGAGCGGGTCACCAGCTCCTTTGAGCAGCCCGCCTTCCTGGGCCTGGAGCAGCTCTTGGCGGCCGATCGCTGGGCGCGTGAGCAGGCCCGAGCACTAGTCGGTCATCCAGTATCGGCCGCTCCCGGCGCGGTGTCTGCCTAGATGGGCGGATTCGCCTTCACCTGGCAGACCGTCGGGGGCATCATTCTGATGCTGCTGGTGGTGGTCGCCATCCACGAGCTGGGCCACTTCGTAGTCGCCAAGCGGGCCGGGATCATGGTCCAGGAATTCTCGATCGGCTTCGGTCCGCGGTTAGTGAGCCGGATGCGCGGCGAGACCCGGTACTCCTTGCGACTCCTTCCCCTGGGAGGTTTCGTTCGGCTGGCCGGGATGACCGGCCTGGAGAAACCGCCGGACGATGGCGGCGACCGCGGCTTCATCCGGGCCAGCAACGTGCGCAAGGCGGTCACCCTGGCCGCCGGCGGCTTGATGAATATGGTGCTGGCAGGGGCCCTCTTTACCGGAGTGGCGGTGGTGGGCGGACCTTCTCCGCAAATCGAATCGGGTGGAGCACTTGCCGGTGCGGGACTCAAGGGCGACTGGCAGGTGGTCTCAATCGCTGGCCATCACACCAACGGTCTCCTCAGTATTCGCAGCCGGATCCAGGCGGACCGCGGCCTGCCGCTGAAGGTGGGACTGGAGCCCTGGAACGGGGGCGCGAACAGGGAGGTGACCGTCCATCCCCAGCTGCACTGGGTCGGGCTCAACAAGACCCCGAAGATCCCCATTGAGGCAGCGATCACCGCGATCAACGGGCGGCCCAGTCCCAACGCCACTCCCGCCCGGATGGCGGACACGATCTCCGGGTCCGGTCCTCTTCTGGTCTCGTATCGGACCGCTGCCGGGCAGAAGGGCACCGTCCTGGTTCGCCGCAGCCAGCTCAAGGTCGAGTGGCTGGTCGGCTACATCGCCTCCGAGGGGAACCTCCTGATACCGAGCCTGGGCGGTCCGCCTATTCCGATCTACTCGGCACTGGCCACCGGCTTCTACGCTGTGCCCAGCCAGATTGGCTCCACCTTCGTCAATCTATGGAAGCTGATCAGTCCGAACCACCCCTCCGACCTCCGGCTTTCAGGCCCGGTGGGAATCGCCGAGGAGACATCGGTGGCGACCCAGATTGGCCCGACGACCTACCTCACCCTGATGGGGCTCATCTCGGTCAACTTGGGCCTTTTTAATCTCCTGCCGATTCCCTTCCTAGATGGTGGCCGACTTTTCTTCGTGCTGTTGGAAATGGGCCGCCGGCGGCGCATCAATCCCCGGGTGGAAGCCGCCGTTCACGCGGTTGGGTTAGCCTTGATAGCGATGCTCTTTATCTATGTGACCTATGGCGATATCACCAACCTTTCCCGATGATTGAGCGCCGCAAGACCCGGCCGATCAAGGTCGGCTCGGTGGTAATTGGAGGCGCCGCCCCGATCAGCGTCCAGACCATGACCAAGACGCCGACCGAGGACGTCAAGGGAACGCTGGAGCAGATTGCCCGCGCCGCCGACGCCGGAGCCGACATCATCCGAGTCACCTGCGATACCAAGGAGGCCGGGGAGACGCTCCGGGACATTGTCAAGGGGAGCCGGCTGCCGATCGTGGCCGACATCCACTACGACGCCCCGCTAGCACTGATGGCGCTCGATGCCGGTATCCAATGCCTGCGGCTCAACCCCGGCAACATCCGCCAACCCGAGAAGATCTCCGAGATCGCCAGGCGCTGCCAGGCTCTCGGGGTGCCGATCCGGGTGGGGGTGAATGCGGGCAGCCTCCCAGATCGCAAGAACCTGGCCGGCGGGCGGGGCGAGGGGGGGATCCCCGATGTGGCTCAGCGGATGGTCGACGCCGCCCTCGGCCACATCAAGCTTCTGGAAGAGGTCGGGTTCGAAGACATCAAGGTCAGCCTCAAAGCCAGTGACGTGCTGACCAACATCGCCGCCAATCGGCTCTTCGCCGGACTCAAAGACAATCGCTATCCGCTTCATCTCGGACTGACCGAGTCCGGGCCGACCAAGACGGGCTCGATCAAGAGTGCGATGGGTATCGGCATCCTCCTGGCTGAGGGAATCGGGGACACCATTCGGGTCTCCTTGGTAGACGAGCCGGAGGAGGAGGTGCGGGTAGCCCGACAGATCCTGGCCAACCTACAGGAGAAGCCGACCGGCCCCAACCTGATCGCCTGTCCGACCTGCGGACGGCTGGAGATCAACATGGTCCCGATGGTGGCCGAGGTGGAGGAGGCGCTGAAGCGAGTCAAGCGGCCCATCAACGTCTCCGTCATGGGCTGCGTGGTCAACGGACCTGGCGAGGGGATGCATGCGGACATCGGCATCGCCGGAGGCCAGAAGAAGGGAATCCTCTACCGCAAGGGCAAGGTGGTGGCCACCATGCCGGAGGCGGAGTTGGTGGGAGCGCTCGTCGCCGAGCTGGAGAAGATCGCTGCCGAGGACGCCCGCCTGATCGCCGCCGGGCAGCCGCTTCCTGAAGGGATTCCCGAGCTGGAGGCAGAGCCGGTCCTAGCCGGCTGAGCGACTCGGATTAGGCGGAGGTCACCAGCTCCGGCTGGCGCTGCTGGTCGGCCCTAACCCGATCACGGCAGGCCTCCGCGAAGGCTTCGAATACCGCTCGCGACGCGGGATCCTGAGGTGCCAGCTCCTCCGGGTGGTACTGAACTCCGAGGACGAACCCCCCATCCTTGGTCTCTACGGCCTCGACCAGTCCGTCGGGTGCCCATCCGGTCGCTATCAATGGGGGAGCCAATAGGTCGATCCCCTGGTGATGAATGCTGTTGACCTGGATGGTGTCGGCCTTCACGATGGCCCCCAACCGCGAAGCTCGATCGATCTGGAGTGCGTGGGCTACCTGGTTGCGCGGTCGGGGCTGTTCGGGGTCGGAATCGGGGGCGTGCTGGGGCAGGTCCTGCACCAGGGTTCCCCCGAGCGCCACATTTAGCACCTGCAGGCCGCGGCAGATGGCGAGGACCGGGATCGCCCTCGTCAGTGCCCAGTCCAAGAGGGCGAACTCCAACTGGTCGCTCTCTGGATCCGGCTCGGTGGTCGTATCTAGGTCCCGCCCGTAGCGCAGAGGGTCGACGTCCGGCCCACCGGGGAGAAGCAGACCGCTGGCCCAGGAGAGATCGTCGGGCAGCGGGCCTCGGGTGGGCAGCAGGATGGGGCTCAGCCCAACCGACTGCAGCGCGGCCACGTACGCGCGGTTAAGCGACTGGACCAGTTGCGCTCCGCCGTCGGGTCTTGACTTGAAGCTGGCCTGGGCGGGGACCACCACCAGGGGCCGGGCGGCGGCACCTTCAGCTCTGTACAAAGGTGTCAGCGCGACCCTACCGCGGCCGGCGAGGCAGTCTTAATGAAGGCGGCGATGCGCTCCACCGCCTGGCCGATCTGCTCCTCCGACACCGTGTAGGCGAACCGCAGGTGGCCCCGGCCGTTCTCTCCGAAAGCCTCGCCCGCTAGCGCGGCCACCCCTGCCTCCTCCAGCAAGCGGCCGGCCAGCTCGCGGCTCGAGATCCCGGTATCAGTGATGTTGGGGAAGGCGTAGAAGGAGGCCGCTGGCAGATGGCAGCGGAATCCGGGGATTGAGTTCAGCCCCGCCACCAAGGTGTCTCGTCGGCCCTTGAAGGCGGCGACCATGCGCTCCACCGCAACCCTCGACTTGGGCGACTCCAATGCCTCGATCGCGGCCAGCTGGCTGAATGCGGCCGCACAGGCGCTGGTGTTGATCAGTAGGGTGGCCATCCGCTCGGCGAGCGCCTCCGGCATCACCCCGTATCCCAGCCGCCAGCCGCACATCGCGAAGGTCTTGGAAAGGCCGTCCATCACGATCGTCCGATCTTGAAGCCCGGCGCGGGACCAGATCGGCTTGGGCAGCTCCCGGAAGCAGATCTCGGAGTAAATCTCGTCGCTCACGACCCAGAGGTCGTGCTGAATGGCCAGCTCGGCGAGCCGGTCCAAGTCACTCTCCGTGAGGACCCCACCGGTCGGGTTCTGGGGGGAGTTGATGATGATCATCCGGGTCTTGGGGGAGATGGTCCGGGCCACCTCGTCGACGTCCATCCGGAAGTCGTTCTCCTCCCGGATCGCCACGGGCTTGGCGATCGCTCCCACGAAGTCTGTCAGCGACCGATACACGGGGTACCCAGGATCGGGCAGGATGACCTCGTCTCCCGACTCGATCAGAGCCAGCAAGGCGAAGTAGAGAATGTTCTTGGATCCGGGAACCACCACCACCTGGGCCGAGTTCACCTCGACCCCACTTCTCCGCTTCATCTCCGCCGCGATCGCCTCGCGCACCTGGGGCAGACCGGCGGCTGGGGTGTAGTGAGTGGCTCCCGACTGCATTGCCTCGTGAGCCGCCTCGATGATGTTGGCTGGAGTCGCGAAGTCCGGCTCGCCAATCTCCAGGTGGATCATCGGGTGGCCTTGGGCCTCGAGCCGCCGGGCGTGGGCTAGGACCTCAAATGCGCTCTCCGTTCCCAGCTGTTCCATCCGCTTCGCAAACCGCAATCTCAACTCCCGGCCTGAGCCCGCTGGGGCTCAGGGCCTGACTTCAGCTGACGACGGTGATCGAGCCGAGCATTCCCAGCGTCTCGTGGGGAATGCAGAAGTATTTGTAGGTACCCGCCACGGTCAGCTTGAGTGACCAGCTGGCCCCGGCAGGAAGGGGATGAGTCCAGGCCTTGGCTCCGGTCGGGAGCAGGGCGTCAGCAGCACTGGCGGCGAGCGACGGCGTGTCGGTGGTGGTGTGGGCGATGTCGCCGGTGTTCTTCCAAGTGACCGTCCCGCCGACCTTGAGGCAGGCTGTGGCAGGATCGAATTTGAGGGTGTCGGTGGCGTCGATGGTGACCGAACTCTGGGCGCTGGCGGCGGTGCAACTACTGGTGCTCGAGCTGCCGCTGGAGGTAGGCTGCGATCCCGATCCCCCGGGTATAGGCCCAGTTCCGCAGGCAGCCAACAGTAGGGCGATCCCGCCGACAGCAAAACCAATAAGCGTGGAGTACCGGCGGTGGTGGGATCGGGGCTGGATCATCGAGTCCTCCTGGATGGGATGTCCCTCAGATGCTACCGCGGCGCTTCCCCCCCAAGGGTTGAGCCTCCGGGGGCAGCACCCGGGCCGCGCCGACCGAGGCGGCGAGCCAGCGGAGCCGGGCAAAGAAGCCGGCCGTGTGGGGGGAACGGCCCAGACCGAGGCCGCTGAAGTCGAAGTGATGGGTCCATTCGTGCAGCAGGGTGTTGACGAGGGCGCCGGAGGCCAGCACCTGCTGGCGGATCGCGGTGCGATGATAAATCCGAATGGCGCATCGCTCCGGCGGTGCCCCTGGATGGGGAATCCGGCACCGGTAGTAGCCGTAGGTCTTCTGGGCCAGCCGACCCCGCTGATCGGTGGCGTGGGTCTGGGCCCGGTCTGCCAGCACCAGCCGCACCGGTGGCAGCCCAAAACTGTCGCTGAGGACCTCCAGCAGCGCCACCGCCAGCTGCTCGCGCTCTGCGATTCGCTCGCTGCTCAGCAGCGCCTCCACCAGGGCACCGGCGGCTGGGGGCGGGCGGTGAGGGAGCTCGAGGACGGCCTGGCTCTTGGCGTAGTCAACAGTGGAGGTGGCGAATCGGGGCATCTGATTGCGAAGTTTAAGAGGGGCCCTCGCGGAGCCGACGTCGGCATGGTCCGTGCGGAATTCTCATCCCCTAGCACGGGGTCGCAGCCGAGGCCCTCTGGGCGCTAGGCGCGACCGATCCGTTCGACCAATCAGCAACCGCCTTCGGTAGCCACGACTTGGCTACGCTGACCGGGCGAGGTCCAGCGCCACTACCCAGCCAATCAGCGTCCATCCCAGGAGCAAGTTGATGGCGAGTACCGCAGCCCGTCTGCGATGACGGTCAAATGCCACAAACGTCGGGATGAAGTAACCGGCGGTGCCGAGCAGCAGTAACAACGGTATCAACGGTGGACCGGCACTCAAATCCACGACCATAGCCAGCCCTCCAGGCACATTTTCAAGTGCGCTGATGTTCCTCCGATGGTCACACCCCCCGTACTCAGCCCGTCCCGGTCGAGGTCTGCCTGATCGAGTCGTCGGCGCGGGCCAGGTGGGTCCCGCAGACGGTGTCGGCGCACGGGAGCTGAGCCTAGTTCTGGAGGTTGTGAGATCGCACGATCTGACCAAATTGAGGGCCGACGAATTTGCAGGCCGACCGACTGGGGCGTCATCGGTCAGCTCCGGCTGCTTCCTTCTAGTGCCGGGGGTGGGAGTCGAACCCACACGTCCGTTGGGACTGCGGTTTTTAAGACCGCTGCGGCTACCATTACGCCACCCCGGCGAGCCCCCGTCGTGGCCAGCGTAGCGCACCTCTCAATGGCGCGCACCCGCCCCGTCCAAGTTAGCTCTCCCGCTAACCGGCTGGATCGAGAAGGCACCGGCAAGGGGCAAGACGTCGCGGCGCAGCGTCCTCTTGCCGGAACTGCTATGTTCCCGCCGTCGATGCAGATCATCCACATCACGGCGCTTGGCGCCCGAACCTATCTTCGCGCCGTAACCGGCCAGGTGGGAGGTTCGGCCAAGAGGCAGGCGATGCGTCGGGGCGTCACCGGGTCAGGTCGCGGGCCGATCTTCTCGGTGCGTGAGTTCTGGCTTAAGGACGTCGATACTGGCCTGAAGGTGGAGGCCAAGGCGCTCCCAGCCGATTTCCCGGTGCGCAACGGCCAGCAGGCGACCTTGGTCTTCAAGCATTTCGGCAGAAAGAGTGAACGGCTGTTGGCTGTGCGCAACAACTCGAGTGGGGACTATCTGGTCCTGCCCTCGGGTCGCCCCGTGGCCCTCTCAATCCTCCTGTGGATCGTCCTTGGCTGGATCGGATACTGGGTAGGCAACCTCCTGCTCACGTTCGACAAGAAGCCAGGATTGATCGTCACGATCGTCTTTCTGTGGCTCGTCGGTGGACTCTGGTACTTCTTCCACGGTCGCGCCTTCCAGATGCGTCTTCGACGGGCCATGGCAGGCGGGCCGGACCACCTGGCGCTGATGGTGGACCGATAGAGCGACTGGATGTGGCGGCACCGAGCTGGGCAGGATGGTCCACTCGGCTGAGCCAGGCGGCCTGCCAAGATTGGCACTGTGGAAGGGAGATCAGGTAGCTCAGCCCGCGTCCGAACAGCGGTCTTCGCCGAGGGATTGCCGGGGGTGAACGGGTACTGAAGTGGTGAGCCCCGGGGACGTTTCCGCATCGTTGACAGCGGTAGGCGACCGGCGCTACCCACTGCTGCCATTCGTGGCGGTCTGGCGCCGTACCGAGGTAGTGGTGGCTCTCGCGGTGGTGGTACTCGCTGTCACTACCGGGGTCAACTACGTTGAGAGCCACCGTTTCGAATCCGAGCTCGTCGTCCTGGGCGCGATCCTGCTGGCCACCTATCCCCTGCTGCGAATAGGTGCTCGGCGCCACTACGTTGCGGTGAACACCGACGGGCTCCTCGTGAGCGGACTCCTGCGCTCATCCATCGTGCCCTTCGAGGCCATCCGGCAGGTCCGGGTGCAGATCGTTCAGATGATCTTCGAAGTCCCATCGAGGAGGGATCGACTGGACCGCTCACTGCGGCCATACCGGCTGAACTCGGCGTGCCTGGCGCGGCTGACCTGGGACCCGTCCCAGGTGGGTCAGCTGGGCGCGATTCTTGGCCGAGGAACCGTGATCGACCAGGACATCATATTGATCGTGGCCCAAGCTCGCGAGTTGGAGCAGAGTTTGCAGGAGCGGATACGACACCGGTCCCCCGCCCCTTCGCGCCGACGTTGATTCTCAAGAGATCGAACTGGAGCTGAGATCGACGGCCGAGCTCTGATCCCAACCGCGGCAGGCCCGCTTACGAGCGAGGCGGAGAGGCCCGCTGCAGAAGCTATAATCGTCCGTCGGCCGGACTTCACGTTGGGCGACTCAATCGGTGTATATTCTCGGCGCATCGACTAGCGGTCCCGGCGCTACAGCCGGGCCAGGTGTTCATGGGAGGGGAGGCCGTGGCAGCAGCTGTCGCGACGAGTGGCGGGCCGGTAGCGGGCGATCCTGGCCTCAGACGCGAAATTGGCTTCATGGGGCTGATCTGGGCCTCAGAAGGATCGATCATCGGCTCCGGCTGGCTACTGGGAGCGCTGGTCGCCACCGAATATGCCGGCCCGGCGGCCCTCTTCGCGTGGGTAATTGGCTCGTTCATCGTCATGTTGCTGGCACTGGTTCACGCGGAACTGGGCGGAATGTTCCCGGTGGCCGGCGGCACGGCTCGCTTCCCCCACTACGCGTACGGCAGCTTGGTCGGTTTTGCCTTCAGCTGGTACTCATGGCTCCAGGCGGCAGCTGTCGCCCCCATCGAAGTCGAAGCTGTAATGACCTACGGCGCCAGTTACGCCCACTGGATGACCGACCCAACGAACGGGACGCTCAGCTTCCCGGCCGGTTTTTTGTTGGCCGTCGCGCTGATGGCGATCTTCTGCTACATCAACTTCATGGGGATCAAGGTGCTTTCCTTGATCAACACGTACGCCACATGGTGGAAGGTGATCGTCCCGGTATTTGCCTTGATCGTCCTTTTCATCGCCCGTTTCCATACATCCAACTTCACTGCTGACGGTGGATTCGCTCCCTTCGGCCTGAAAGGTGTGCTCGATGCCGTGGCGGCCGGCGGTGTGGTGTTCGCGGTGCTCGGGTTCGAGCAGGCCGTTCAGCTGGGCGCAGAAAGTGCCAACCCTCAGCGGGACATCCCCCGGGCGGTGATCGGAGCAATGATCATCGGGATCGTCATCTACATGTTGCTGCAGATCGTCTTCATCGGCGCCCTCTCACCGGCTGACCTCGCCCACGGTTGGCCCGGAATCACCTTTCCTTCGAGCATTACCGGGCCCTACGCTGGCTTGGCCACGGGGGCGGGCCTGGGCTGGCTCGCCACCATCCTCTACATCGACGCGATCATCTCCCCGGGCGGCACCGGACTGATTTACCTGACCGCCACCTCCCGGATCTCTTACGGGGCGAGCCGGAACGGCTACATCCCGACCTTTTTCGAGAGGCTGACCCAGTCCAACGGCGTGCCCTGGGGCAGCATCATCGTCGCCTTCATCGCCGGGATTTTCTTCTTCCTGCCGTTCCCCAGCTGGCAGTCCATGGTCGGTCTGATCACCTCAGCCTCGGTGCTGATGTACGCCGGCGCTCCGTTGGCCTTCGGGGCGCTTCGCCGTACGTTGCCGGATCATCCGCGGCCGTTTAGGTTGGGTGCTGGCACGGTGATCGCTCCGTTCAGCTTCATCGGGGCCAACTTCATCATCTACTGGTCCGGCTGGAACGTCGATTGGAAGCTGTTCTGCCTGATCGCGGCCGGCTTCGCCGTCCTCTGGGCGTCGATGACCTTCGGAAACAATCCCAACAAGCCCAAGTTGGACTGGCATTCAGCCACCTGGCTGTGGCCATACCTGGTTGGGATGGCGCTCATCTCGTACCTGGGGCAGTACAACGAGGGAGCTGACTCGGCAGGCCGTCCATACGGTCTGGTGAAGACTCTCAACAACTACCACATCCCCTTCTACTGGGACTTGGGCGTGATCGCTGTCTTCAGCTTGGTGATCTACTTCTGGGCGATCTCGCTCCGTCTGCCAGCGGCGAAGGTCAACGAGTACATCTCTACCGTGGTGCCGGCAGCCGATGCCCATGCGCCGATGTTGGGCTCGGAAGCGGGGGGGATAGGTCCCGCCTGATCGAGGCATGACGCCGGCCGGTCGGGTTCCGTACCCGGCCGGCCGGACCGGCGGGCACCGCGGAGAACTCAGGCTAGCTGCCTGCTGGCGATCCCGGCTCCAAACGAGCGGAGTCGTCTGGTGGTGGTCGCCCTGCCCGCGCCAGAGGGTGGCCAACTGGACACTGGGGGATCTCCCCTGGGCAGTCGCTGACTGTGGAATTTATCGATCTGCGCCGACGACGGCGGACGAAGAGTCATTCGGAGCCAAGTAGTGTCGAGCGCCGCCCGATGCTGGAGTGGGCTACTCTCGAGGTACCGATCACAGACTCCGTAGGGGCCACTGTTGCTGAACTTCGTCTTCCTACTTACCGCCGGACCCCGAACGGAGTCGGTGCACACCGTCCGGGCCTTGGCGCTGGCAGCTCAGAAGTCCGGGCACCGGGTCGACGTCTTCCTGGCCGGTGACGGCGTAGCCCACGCCGGAAGCCTGGCGGGAGCCGTACCGGTCACCCTGTGCGAGGCCGATTTGCGGTGGCGGCAGACGCAGCCGATCGAGCTCGCCGGAGTCCGTCGAGGCAGCCTTCGTGACCTGGCGCGGCAGTGCCGTGAGGCGGACCGAATCCTGGTATTCCGATGAGACCGACCAACCGCCAGGAGCTGGTGGTCCTAGCCCGGGGCGACCTCTCGATGGAGGACGCCGCGCTGGCCATCCGGATTGCGCTGGCCCTGCCGTTGGGAGGAGTCACCGTCCGCCTGATTTTGGCCGACTCTGCGAGCGCACTGGCGCTGGCAGACCCGCCCGAGCTCGGTCCATGGACCGGAAGTCTGGCCCGCGAGTTTGAGGCGATGATCAGAGACCAAGAGGTCCCTGTGATGGTGGAGTTGGAATCGCTGGTCCAACTGGGCATGGCCGAGAGGGAGCTTCGATCCGGAGTCGAGGTAGCGTCCCGGGCAGAGGTGGTGGCGGCGTGCGGGTCTTCGGGGACCTTTCTTGTCCTCTGAAACCGCTCTGGAGCTGCACTTGGTGAGCCGCCGCGCCGATCATCGAGCGTGGCACCATTTGCGGAAAAGGTCAGAGGCCGGTGCGCGGTTGGAGGTGGTTCTGCTGCACGACGCGGTGCTGGAGACCGAAGCGACAGTGAAAGCAGAGCTCGGAGAGACGGAGACGCCTAAGGTGACAGTGATGGCCTGCGCCGACGACGCGACCCAGCGGAAGGTGTTGGAGCGGTGGGCGCTGATCGACTATGCGGGAATCATCGACCGGAGCGCGGCCGCCAACCAGGTCACCAGCTGGTGAGAGGTCCCAGATGACGTCGGCCACCCATGTCCTCGACCCGGCGGCCGTCCAGCGGTACAGCCGGCAGCTGCTGCTGCGCGAGGTCGGCGAGTCCGGACAGCTTCGACTGGCGCAGGCGACTGCGGTGGTGGTCGGTTGCGGGGGGCTGGGAGTCCCAGCGGCGCTCTACCTGGGAGCTGCCGGCGTTGGGCGGCTGATTCTGGTCGACCCCGATCGGATCTCGCTGGACAACCTCAATCGGCAGGTGGCCTACCGCACCGAGGAGGTCGGCAAACCGAAGGCGGCACTCCTGGCCACCAGGGTCAAAGAGCTCAACCCCACCATCCTGGTCGAAGCTCGTGAGGAGTCGGTCTCCGACGCCTCGGTTGGCTCACTTCTGGCTGCGGCCGACATCGTGCTGGAGTGCTCCGACGACCCAATCACCAAGTTCCTGGTCAACGACTACTGCGTCCCGGAGGGCATCTCAGTGGTGATCGGGGGCGCTGTCGGGCTATCTGGACAGGTGGTGGCTGTGCCACCGGGGGGAGCCTGCTATCGATGTCTGTTCGGCGGGCCACCGGAGGTTTCGGGCCAGTCCTGCCGGGAGGCAGGGGTACTCGGGCCGCTGGTGGGGTTGATCGGGGCGCTGCAGTCGCTGGAGTCGATCAAGCTGCTCTGCGGGGTGGGGCAGGACCCCGGTGGGAGGCTGCTCGACTTCGATGCGATCTCGCTTCGCTGGCGCGAAGTGCGCTTCCCGATCGATCCCAGTTGCCGGGCGCACGGCGGGAGGCCCTTAGGCAACGGCCATAATTGAGTCATGGCAGTTGCGACAGAGGAGCTGCTCGTGGAGGAGATCCGCGAGCTCCGGCGTGATCGTAACGCGCTGATCCTGGCCCACAACTACCAGCGCGACGAGGTCCAAGACGTCGCTGACTTCGTTGGCGACTCATTGGGACTCTCCCGACGGGCGGCCGCGACGGACGCCGAGGTGATTGTCTTCTGCGGGGTCCACTTCATGGCCGAGACCGCGGCGGTCCTGGCGGAGGGGCGGACCGTGCTGCTCCCCGATCTGGACGCCGGCTGCTCCTTGGCAGCAAGCATCACCGCGGATGAGCTCCGGGCCTGGAAGGCAGAGCACCCGGGGGCGGTGGTGGTCAGCTACGTCAACACCAGCGCTGCGGTGAAGGCGGAGTCGGATTACTGCTGCACCTCGAGCAACGCCGTCGAGATCGTCCGGCGGATTCCGGAGGACCGGGAGATCCTCTTCTGCCCTGACCTCTTCCTCGGCTCCCACGTGGAGCGGGTCACCGGCCGCAAGATGCACGTCTGGCTGGGTGAATGCCACGTCCACGCCGGGATCCGTGGCTCCCAGCTGACGGCCCAGCGGCTCGCCCACCCCGGCGCCGAGGTCCTGGTCCACCCGGAGTGCGGGTGCACTACCCAAGCCCTCTATGAGGCGGGTCGGGAAGAGTTCACCGGGGCCACCGTGGTTACCAGCACCGAGGGCATGGTCCGCCACGCCGAAAGCTCCTCCGCGGACACCTTCATCGTGGCCACCGAAGTGGGAGTCATGCACCGGATGCGGCAGTTGGCTCCCCAGAAAAACTTCCTGGCAGCCAACCCCGACGCGATCTGTCCCTACATGAAAACGATCACCCTGGAGAAGGTGCGGGACTCCCTGCGAGAACTGAAGCACCAGATCACCGTTCCTCCGGAGATCGCCGCTCGGGCGCGGCTGGCGATTGACCGTATGGTGGCCGTTGCCGGCTGATGGCTAAGGGGGAAGCGATCGGCATCTTCGGTGGTTCCGGCCTCTACCAGCTGCTGGAGGGGGCTCGTGAAGTACCAGTCGAGACCCCCTTCGGGCCTCCCAGCGACAGTCTCTGGCTTGGCGAGATGGGCGGGCGCCGGGTGGCCTTCATGCCCCGCCATGGCCGGGACCACACGATCCCACCCCACCGGATCAATTTTCGAGCCAATCTCTATGCCATGCGTGAGGCGCAGGTTGGGCGCATCCTCGCCCCTTGCGCGGTGGGTTCGCTGAGCGCTGGAATCGCTCCCGGTCACGTGGTGATCCCCGACCAATTCGTCGACCGGACCTGGGGTCGGGCCGACACCTACTGGGAGGGACCAAGCGTGCAGCATGTCAGTGCTGCCGACCCGTACTGCCCTGAACTGGGTGCGGCGGCGGCCGCCGCGGCCGGGCGCCAGGGAGCGACCGTACATCAAGGCGAGACGCTGGTCGTGATCCAGGGACCGCGGTTCAGCACAAGGGCAGAGTCGCGCTGGTTCTCCGGCCAGGGATGGGGGGTGATCGGAATGACCGGGTACCCCGAGTCGATCCTGGCACGCGAGCTGGGTCTCTGCTACTGCGCGATTGCCCTGGTCACCGACTACGACGCGGGGTTGGAGGGGTCGGCGGAGATCGCGCCCGTGACCCACGAAGAGGTACTGAAGGTCTTTGCTGCGAACATCGGTCGGGTGCGCCAGATCCTCTTCGACCTGGTGGAGCACCTACCCAGCCAGGCTGGCTGCAACTGCGCCTCGACGCAGCCCCTGCCTCAGCTGGCCTCCTCTTGAGCGGGGGGCACGCACTCCCAGCCGTCGCCCCGACCCAAACCCGCCATCCCTTGCTCACCTTCGCGTCCGCTTGGCGGCGGACCCAGACCATGCTGTTCTATGGAGCGGCGGTGCTAGTTATTGGAACAGTTGTCGGCGACGTCGGCGACCATCAATTCGATCCCCTGACCCTGATCCTGGGCGTTCTCCTGTTCCTGCTCGCCCTGGCGGTGCACTACGGGTCGCGGCTGCACTATGTTCAAGTGACAGACGGCGGGCTGCGCCTCAACGGGGTTCGAAAGCACGAACTGATCCCCTTTTCTGAGATTCGGCAGGTGCGCAGCCAGCCACTGGAAGTACTCTTCTCCGCCCCAAGCCGTCGAGGTTTGCTGCTCCGGTCGCTGCGCCAGTTCGAGCGCACCCCAGCCTGCGTCATTCGACTCCAGGCGGACCCCGATGAAGTCAAGCGGTTGGGCCGAGGAGCGGGTCGCGGCTGCGCCATAGACCAGGACCTGATCCTGCTTGTGAAGGATGCCAAGGAGCTCGAGCGCACTCTCCTGCCCCGGATCCCCCGGCGGCCCCCGGCCCCAGCATCCCGCCGGCGGTGACCTCGATGGGCCCGCCCGCCTGGCAGCGGGAAGGCGTCTGGGCGGCGGTCGCGGCGGCCATCTTCGCCGCGCTGAGCGTGTTCTTCCATTGGCCAGTCCACCCCCTGGTGGCGGCGGTGATGGTTGGCGCGGTGTGGGGCTTTTCCTTGCTGCTGCGCCGCCACCGTGGACTGACTGGCATCGACGGGCTCGATTGCATCCTGGTCGGGATCCTGGTGGCCGCCGCGTTGGTCGTGCGGCTGGCGAGTCCCATCTACCTGGACTTTCTCCAGGGCAACTTGGACGCCTTCGGAACCGTCCCTGCCCCGGCGGGAGTTCACCGGACCCCGACCCACGACATAGCGGGGATTGGCGCCTGGGGACTGGCCTATCCCTTCAACGTCGCCGGCTGCACTCAGGTGCCCAACGGTCCCAAAAATGCCGAGGTGAAGCGCTGTGGTTTCGTCTTCGACGAGGTCTACTTCCCGGTCGATGCCCTCAAGGATCTCAAGGGCATCGACTACTTTGACCCGGAGCCACCGCTCTCCAAGCTGATCATTGCCGGAGGGATCAGCTGGCTCGGCTTCAATCCCTGGGGCTGGCGAATTATGTCGGCGATCTTCGGCAGCCTGCTCATCGGCCTGCTGTACTTCCTGGCCCGAAGGCTTTGGCACCGGCATAGAGCCTTCCCGGTGCTCGCGGCCCTCTTCCTCAGCCTGGACGGGCTGGAATTGGTGGAGTCGAGAACTGGGGTGATCGACATCTTCGCTGCGTTTTTCGTGGTGTTGGGGCTCTGGCTCTTCAGTTTGCACTGGCACGCCCGGACCCGCCGCGAGTGGCTGTCGACCCTCTATCTGACTGCGGCCGCCTCGGGGTTGGGGGTGGCTACCAAGGCCGACATGGTGCCGGCAGTGATGCTGATGGCCCTCTTGCTGGCGGCGCGTTGGGTCCGGCCCCATCTCAGGCTGCGCGGGTTGGGGCGTAGCGGCTCCAGCTGGTTGCTGCCCCCGGTCCCGGACGATCCGACTGAGGCCGGCCGTCGAACCATGGTCGCCTCACTGAAATGGGGCTGGCACTACATCGGCGCCACGGTGCTGATCGTCTTCATATTCTTCCTGTCCTTCTTCAACTACTGGACCATTTCGCACAGCATCTACGTCAATTTCGCGGACACCAGCGGACCGACCGCCACCTGCACTGGCCTCACCACCGACGCCTCGGTCTGCCACCTTCCGGTCGCCATGCCGGTGAAGCGGGACCACGTGGGGCCGGTCACGCTCTGGCTGCCGACCTCCTTCAACCTGGGGCAGGCGGTGGTGGACGTGGAGATGAACAGCATCGCTGGCCTCAGCTACCAGGCCACTCTGAAGGCGACCCACCCCTTCGCCTCGCCGTACTACAGCTGGCCGCTCGACGCCCACCCGGTGCTCTTCTACGCTGTCTACACGGGGAACGGGGTGACGACCACCGACGGCCAGACGGTCTCCAACTACACCTGGATCACCGACATGGGCAATCCCGCGATCTTCTGGATGGGACTGCTGGCCTTTGCCGTCTGCCTCTACTGGACGCTGCGGCGTCGCGATCGGATCGCCCTCTTCATCCTCCTGGGCTTCCTTTTCAACTGGTTGATTCTCTGGTCCTGGCCCTCTCGGATCCTCTTCTTCTATGAGATCGTGGAGGCCCTCCCCTTCACCTGTCTGGCCTTGGCGTACTGCTGTACTAGGCTGGCCCATACCCGCAGCGCGGTCCAGTTGGGCCCAATTCGCTTAGGCCCCTACAGCCTGCGTCCCTTGGCCGGGGCAGTGGTGCTGGCGGTGGTGCTCAGCTTCGCCTACTTCTACCCACTGTGGACGGGACAGCCAATCCCCTCGACCGACTTCTTCCAGCACATCTGGATCCCCGGCTGGTACTGAGGCGAACCGGATTCCACGGTGACCTGGGAACTTGCGGGCTACTGGTTGCTGGTTCTGGCCGCTGGCACGGCCCTGGTCGACCTGGTGCCGCTCGACTGGCGGCTCACCGAGCGGCTGGCGGGGGCCCTTTTGGTCGGCGTGGTGTCGTCCAGCCTGCTCAGCCTGGCGTTCGCTCTTTGGTGGGGAGTGGGACCTGGCGCGGCTTTGCTGGCCCCCCTTTTCCTGCTCTTGTTGGCAGGTGGAGCGCGTGGCCGGAGTTGGGCGCGCCGGCTAAGGCTCGGTCCGGGGTCCTGGGGCAGGTGGCTCGCCAAAGAGTGGAACCGAACCGGCACCAGGGCGGGTCTGATCGTCACCGTGCTGCTGGGCGTGGCCTTTTACTTCGTCTTCACCAGGGCACTTGTGGAGACCGGGGGTTCGATCACGGCCAGCTACCCGACCGTCTGGTCGGACTGGTCGGTCCATGCCAGCTACGCCCAGAGCTTCCTGCTGGGGCACAACCTACCCCCCGGTGACTCCCTCGAGTCGGCAACCGGATTGCGCTATCCGTTTCTCCCAGACTTTCAGTCGGCACTGCTGGCTGGGCTGGGGCAGAACATTTGGGGGGCGCTGGATGTTCCCTCCTGGCTGATCTCCTGGTCGGCCGGGGTGCTCATCTGGCAGCTGGCTCTGCGCGTCACCAGGCGGAACTCCGCTGCCTCGTTGGCCCTGCTCCTGGCGCTCGTGGGCGGCGGGCTGGGATTCGTCGGCCTCTACGGCGACGGCTGTCAGCAGTTGGCCCACACCGAGGCGGGGTTCAGCGCCAGCTCTTGCACTAGCCTCACGCTCAAGACGCCTGGAGCTGCCGCCGCATTCGTGGCTCACCTCCCGGTCGAGCTGACCCACCTGCCTCGGTCGTATGACGGACAGGACCAGACCACCCCGCCAGTGGCCGACCTTCAGTGGTACGAACCGTTGCTGGCGTTTTGGCTGCCTCAACGCGACTTCGAATACGGCATGGGACTGGTGGCCCTGCTCAGCCTTCTGCTGTGGGAGGCATATCGGGGCCGGCGCTGGCAGCTGCTGGTGGCGGCGGGGGTTGGGGCGGCGGCGCTGCCCTGGTTCAACCCGTTTGGGTATCTGGTGGTGGGGCTGGTCGGGCTCTGGTGGCTGGGCCGCCAGCGCTGGTGGCGCGGGCTGGGACTCTTTCTGCTCCCATTGTTGGTTCTGGGCCTGCCTCGCATGCTCTATGTGGTCACCGGCCCGCACGGTCAGCTGGCCACTCCCGTAGGAACGAACCTCTATCCCCAGCTGGACGTGGGCTGGCTGGCCCACGCCGCAGTCAGCTGTACGTCCGCTCAATTCAATGGCGGGTCTGTCTGCGACGCCCTCTATCTGGCCGGCGCCACGCCGGTTTCGGCGGTCAGCTACCTGGCGCAGAACGTGATCCAGCCCTCGGTTTGGGCGGAAACGGCGGGCTTCTGGCTCGCCAACACCGGGATCTTCACGCTCCTTGCGGTGGCACTCTTGATCTTGCTCCGAGTGCCGACTCGAGTCCGAGCCGAACTGCGCGAACTGGAATTGATCCGCTTCTGGGCTCCCTTCTGGATCCTGTTCCTAATCGGCAATCTGGTGATTACCCAGCCCTGGAACTGGGACAACACCAAGCTGCTCGATTACTGGTACGTGGGTGCCGCCATTCCAGTGGCCTGGCTCATCTGCACCCTGGGCGGCCGGGGATGGTGGCGGATCCCGGCGACTATGGCAGTGCTCTCCCTGGTGCTGAGCGGACTGCTCAGCTTGGACATGGCGCTCACCGGCCAGAGCTCCCTCTCGCAGGTGGCGACGGCTCCTACCCAACTGGGTTTCGCCGGGGTCCAGGAGGAGGAGGTGGCGCGAGCTGTGCTCCAGCGCACCTCGCCGTCGGCGATCTTCCTGACCGAGGGCCAGCCTAACGAGCCGGTTTCTGTCCTGGCCGGGCGGACCGTCGTGCTCGCCTATGACGGATGGCTCTGGAGCTACGGGCAACCGCTGCGCCAGCGGCTCCGGGCGGTCGACGCCATTTACGCCGGCTGTACCGCCCAGAGGAACTGTGCTGTGGGAAAGCTGCTGCGAGCCTACGATGTGTCCTATATCGAGTTCGAACCCGGTGATTACAACCGCATCACAACTAATGAGAGTTGGTACGAGGCCCAGCATTTGCCTGTCGTAATACGAACCCGGAGCTACCTGATCCTCGACGTCCGCAGTCTGTGGTCCCGGTAAGGCGTCACCGAGTCCCGCTGTGAACGACTCGCCGTCGACCGACGTCCACTGCCACCTCCTACCACCCGAGCTTCGCCATCCCCCAGCGGCGAGCTGGCAGGACACCTGGTTCGCTGCCTGCCACGCGGACGCCGCGGATTTCGCATCCGGCGCGGACGTGATTCGCGCGCTCGACGGGGCTCAGCTGGAGAGGGGGGTGGTCTTCGGCTGGCCCTTCGCGGACCCCGGACTGCTGAAGGAGGTCAACGACTACGTCGCCCAGGAGGCCCGTGCCTCTGGTGGTCGCTTGATCGGACTGGCGCTGATCAACCCGATCCGTCCCGGCTGGGAGGCCGAGTTGGCCCGTTGCCGGAGCCTCGGGCTCCAGGGAGTGGGTGAGTTGAACCCCGACGCCCAGGGGTTCGCGCTCAGGTTCGAGCGCGGGTTGAGGGAGGTGCTGAGCACCCTGGTGGAGATGGACTGGCCGCTGATGATTCACGCCAGCGAGTCGGTTGGACACCAATACCCTGGCAAGGGCACGGCATTTCCGGGACGGTTCTGGGACATGCTCGTGCCGGCGCTTCAGAGCTTGCCCGGGCTTCGAGTCTGCCTGGCACATCTGGGCGGTGGACTTCCTTTCTATGCTCACATGCCGGAGGTGCAAGAGCTCTGCCGCCAACTCTGGTTTGACACGGCCGCGCTTCCCTACCTGTACCAGCCCGGCGCGGTGGAGTCGGTGAACCAGCTCTTGGGGGAGGGACGGATCTGCTTCGGCAGTGACTTCCCACTCCTGCTGCCGACGCGCTATCGGGAGCACTTCGCGAGTCTCCCGGCGCCGGTGTCGGCATCACTCCATCGCGACGCTCCGCGAGCCTGGCTCGGTCGATAGCGGCCCGCCGCGAACCCTCGATACCGGCACAATTTCGTCCATGGATTCCGCTGACTCTCGGCTTGCCTTCGCGCTCATCTCCATGGAAGGCCCCGACCAGTACAGCCAAGCGGGCGGGCTGGGCGTACGGGTCACTCAACTGGGCCGGGCGCTGGCGGCCAGCGGATGTCCGATCCGCATTTACTTCGTCGGGGACCCTAACCGCCCTGCTGCAGAGGCGCTAGACGGCGTCGAGCTCTGTCGGATCGGACAGGAAATCTCTCGGGAGTTTCCGGGGGGCGTATATCAGGGGGAGCGACTCAAGGTCAGCTACCTGGCGGCCCGCTTCCCGCTCCAGCTGGTCGAAGGTTGGGTCGCGCCCCAGATCCAATCGGGACGACTGCCGGTTGTGATCTTCGAGGAGTGGCAGACCGCCAGCTGGGCCCAGCGCACCTTCGAACTCCTGACTGACCGGGGACTGCAAGAGCGCTGTCTGCTGCTGTGGAACGCCAACAACCAGTTCGGGTTCGAGAGGATGGACTGGGTGGGGCTGGAGCAAGCGGCGGGAATCACCACGATAAGCCGCCACATGCGGTTGCTGGTCGGAGGCTTCGGGGTCGACCCTATCGTCATCCCCAACGGGATTCCTGAGGAGTACCTGGTCGCAGTGGACGATGAGGCGGTCCACGCCCTTCGCCAGGCGGCCGGAGCCAGACAGGTGGTGCTCAAGGTCGGGCGCTTTCACCGGGACAAGCGCTGGATCCAGGCGGTGCGGGCTCTCGGTGAGCTGCGGGCGGCTGGAGCCCCGGTCCGAATGTTGGCGCGTGGGGGTAACGAGCACTATCGGCACGACGTGCTGGCGGCGGCAGGGGAGTGCGGGCTGCAGGTCGAGTCCTGGGAGGAGGAGGTCAGCTCGGTGGCCGACCTCGCTCGGGCGCTGGCGGCGACTCCGGATGTCGACCTCCTTGAACTGAAACGATTCCTGCCCGAAGAACTGCTTCCGGTGCTCTACGCCTCCTCCCTCGCGGTGCTGGCCAACTCCGGATTTGAGCCCTTCGGTTTGGTGGGATTGGAGACCATGGCCGCCGGAGGGGTGGCGGTGGTCGGCGGTACCGGGGAGGACTACGCCCGGCATCTCCACAACAGCTTGGTGATCGAGACCGACAGCCCGCATGAGCTGGCCCAGGCAATTTCGCGGGTCACCTCGGATCCCGGTGTGAGCTTGGAGATTCGTCGGGCGGCGAGGGAGATGGCAGCCACCTACAGCTGGCCGTTGGTCGTGGAGGGCGACCTGCTCCCTCGACTGCCGCTCCTGGCTCAGCGGCAAGGGATTCTCTGGCCCGAGCCCCGGCCGAGCGCTTGAGCCAAAGCACCGAAAGGTCACCGATCCGACCTCCTGGAAGACTCGACAAGCGTCAGATCGGGCTCCTGCTGGTCGCCTTTTGGGTTGGCTTCAATCTGCGCGCAGCCCTGCTGGGGGTCCCGCCAGTCCTGGCGCTGTTCCGGACCGACTACCACCTGAGCTACGCGGTGTCGGGAGTTGTGGCAGCGTTGCCGATCCTCGCGTTCGGGTTGATGGCCTTCCCGGGCGCGGCCTTGGTGCGGCGTTGGGGCGGGGTCCGGGTCGTCGGCGCCGGCCTCGTGCTGGCGGTGGTCGGCGAGCTGGGGCGGGCGCTGCCGACCGCTCTGGCGCTCTTTGTGGGCACAGCCGTCATGGGGGCTGGAATCGCCATCACCCAGCCGGGCCTGCCTGCGATGTGGCAGCGCTGGTTCCAGGGCCACGTCCAGCTCGCGTCGGTCACTCTGACGCTGGGGATCACGGTGGGGGAGGTTGTGGGTGCCGGCGCCACCCAGCCGATCCTCCTCCCGCTGCTGCACAGCTGGCAGGGAACGATGCTCTTCTGGGGGGTGATCGGCGCCACCTGTATCCCGATCTGGTTTTTTCTGGTGCCCCGAGACCGGGCCGGCATGGCCGAAGAGACCAAGTGGGAGCTCGGGCAGCTGCTGCTTAACCGGCGGCTCTGGGCGGTATACCTGCTGTTCGGCGGACAGTCGCTGGTCTTCTTCTCCTCCAACACCTGGATTCCCACCTCCGTCGGCGGGGGCGTCCATTCGACTCTGGCCAGCCTGGCACTGGTGACACTGAACGGGGTGATGGTTCCCGTCGATGTGCTCCTGATCGTCATCGCCCGGCCCTTCGCCACTCATCGCTCGTTCTATCTCGCCAGCGCGGGAATCACCCTGGTTGGCACCGGGGGATGGCTGCTCTTCGGTCAGGGTGCGCCGCTGCTCTTCGCCGCCCTGATCGGGATCGGGGTCGGCATGAACTTCGCCGGACTGCTGGCCTACCCGGCGATTGTCGCGGCTCCCGCCCGAGTGGCGTCTCTGAGCGCGGCCATGCTGACGATCGGCTACGCCGGGGCGTTCTTCGGCCCCTTCTTGGGGGGACTCGCACTGGACCTGGGTGGCGGTCGCCGCTCGCCTTTCATCCCCATTACGGTGGCCGCGGCGGTCATGGTGATAGCGGCTCTGGTGGCACCCTTCGGCAGGGAGTCTGGAAGACCGCGTGGTCAGGAAGTGATGGCGCCACTCAGCCCATAGTCCAGCTCTCCATTCCATTCCTTGGTGTCCGGCAGTTCGCCGGCATTGCTAGGCTGCTGGGCAGCAGCGTCCGCCAATCCAGTTCAGGGAGTCATCTGCAACTTGCCGCCAGCCAACTCCGGGGCCGAATGGGATGTGGACGATGTGCTGCGCATCCGAGTGCGACGGGTCGGGCCTATCGACAACGCCGCCTACGTGGTGGCCTGCCCGGAGACGGGGTCGGCCGTGCTGATTGACGCCGCCAACGAGGCGGACCGGCTGATCGAGGCGGTAGCCGACCTTGAGCTGGTGGCGATCTTGGAGACCCACGGGCACCCTGACCACTGGCAGGCCTTGGCGGAGGTCCAGGCTCAGTTTCCTGAGGCCTGGACCGGGGCTCACCCAGCTGACCTCAGGATGTTCCCCACACCGCCACCGGCGCGCATCCTGGAGCACGGTCAGGTGATCGAGTTTGGCCGGCGCCAGCTTCAGGTCATGTCCACACCGGGGCACACCCCCGGCAGCATCTGCTTCTATCACCCGGGCTACGTCTTCACCGGCGACACCCTCTTCCCGGGTGGCCCAGGCGCCACCACTCCTCCGCTCGGGGACTTCCCGACCATCATGGAGAGCATTCGGACCCATCTGGTCACGCTCCCGGCCGAGACGGTGGTCTTCCCTGGCCACGGTGGCCCCACCTCGATCGGCGCCGAGGCTCCCCAGGTACAGGCGTGGGCGGCGCGCGGCTGGTGAGCTAGGCGGGGTACCTGGCGGGGCCCCCCGGGTCCGCCTCCTCTCGATCAAAGAGCCTTGGCTGGTCGAGATGGACGAAGCTGCGGCGGTGGTGGAGGCACATGCCGTGGCGGTGGATTGCGCCCAGGTGGTAGGGCGTTCCGTAGCCCTTGTTGTCGGCCCAGTGGTAGTCGGGAAAGTGGGGGTGGAGTTCGCGCATCAGGTGATCGCGGTAGACCTTGGCCACAATCGACGCCGCCGATATGGCCGAGACCAACCGGTCTCCACCGACAACGCTCAGGTAGCGCCGGCTGGTTCGAACCACGAGATTGCCGTCTGCCAGGTACTCGGGTGCGTCCACCGTCTCGATCAGCCACTCGAAGGCGACCCGATTGGCCCAGCCGACCCCACGGTCGTCGATCAGGGCCACCTCGATGGCGATGATCTGAAGGGCCAGGGCGGCTTGGCGAATGGCTGGTTCGACGGTCTCCCGCTGCTTCTCAGAGAGCAGCTTGCTGTCCCGGAGAAGGGGATGGGTGAAGCCTTCGGGCAGGACCACTGCGGCCGCCACCAAGGGCCCGGCCAAAGCTCCCCGACCGACCTCGTCAAGACCGCACGCGTTGGGCCCAGCCAGCTGCCAGGGCGGGGGCGCTGCGTCCACGGCCACCCCCAGAGTCTAGGGATCGCGGAGCTTCCAAGAGGCCCGAGACCGGCCGATATACTCGGCCCCTAGATGAGCACCCCGCCTGATCCCACCCCGTCGGCGGGATTGATCGGTGAGGGTCGCCGGGGCGAGCTCCGCCAACGCACCACCAGGGCGCAACTGGGCGGGCCGGAGCGGTACCGCGACCGGCTGCCTGACCAGCACAAGCTACCGGTGCGCGAGCGACTTCGACTCCTGTTTGACCCGGCGACCCCCTTTCTCGAGGATGGGCTCCTCGCCAACACCGCCTCGCCCGATGAGCTGGGCGCCGACGGGGTCGTCACCGGCGTCGGAACCGTCCAAGGAAGGCGAGTCTGCGTCATGGCCAACGACCCTACCGTCAAGGCCGGCTCCTGGGGCCCCCGGACGGTGGAGAAGATCCTGCGGATTCAAGAGCAGGCGGAACGGCTGCAGTTGCCGCTCTGCTACCTGGTCGACTCGGCCGGGGCGAGAATCACCGAGCAGCGACAGATGTTCCCGGGCCGGCGCCACGCGGGACGGATCTTCCACAACCAGGTCCGACTGAGTGGGCAGATTCCCCAGCCCTGTGTGCTGTTCGGACCCAGCGCCGCTGGTGGCGCCTACATCCCCGCCTTCTGCGACGTGACCTTCATGGTCGAGGGCAATGCCTCGATGTACCTGGGCTCGCCCCGCATGGCGGAGGAGGTGGTCGGCGAACATGTGTCGCTGGAGGAGATGGGCGGGGCCAGGATGCACTGCACCGTGAGCGGATGTGGCGACATGCTTTGCCCGGACGAGGTCTCCGCTATCGAGTCGCTCCGCCGGTATCTCTCTTTCTTACCGTCTAGCTGGCGGGGTGAGCCGCCGGCGGCCTCGACGCGGCAGCCGGCCAGCCACTCCGACGTCGGCGAGCTGCTCCCCGCCGAGTCGACCAAGGGGTACGACATCCACCTGGTACTGGACTCGCTGCTGGACGGCGGGTCGTTCTTCGAGATCAAGGCCCTCTACGCCAAGGAATTGGTGTGCGGAATGGGACGGCTGGGGGGCAGGGCCGTGGGCATCGTCGCCTCGCAGCCGGAGCACCAGGGCGGGGTGCTGTTCGTGGACTCCTCTGACAAGGCGGCGCGTTTCATCAGCTTGTGCGACGCCTTCAATCTGCCCCTGATCTTTCTGGCGGATGTTCCCGGCTTCATGATCGGATCGGCGGTGGAGCGGGAGGGGATCATCCGCCACGGAGCCAAGATGATCGCGGCGCTCAGCTCGGCGACCGTGCCCCGGATCTGCGTGGTTTTGCGCAAGGCTTATGGGGCGGGGCTGTACGCCATGAGCGGCCCGGCGTTTGAGCCGGAGGCTACCCTGGCCCTCCCGACTGCGGAGATTGCGGTAATGGGGCCCGAGGCCGCCATCAATGCCGTCTACGCCAACCGGATCGCCGCCTTGCCTGAAGGTGAGCGACAGGCCTTCGTGGAGAAGCTGCGGGCGGAATACGTGGAGGACGTCGACATCTTCCAGCTGGCCTCCGACTTGAGCCTGGACGCCATCGTCGACCCGGCCGACCTCCGCGACCAGCTCATCTGGCGGCTGGCGGCGGCGGCAGGCCGGCCCCGCCTGGGACCGGAGCGCCATCACGGAGTCTTTCCCGTCTGATGAGCCGCGCCGAGCAGCTCGTCCCGGAGTCGCCTCTGCTGTTGATCCCGGGGCCGACTCCGGTACCTCGGCAGGTACTCGAAGCCTTGGCTCAGCCCACCGTGGCCCACAACAGTTTGGGAGCCGCGACTGACCTCAAACGGCTGCAGCTCGGGGTGCTGCGGTCGCTCGGTTTCGATGACCCGCCAGCCCAGGAGCTCCCCGCGGTGCTGGTCACGGCGGGAAGCGGCACCTCGGCGATGGAGTCGGCGCTGGTCAACACCGTGGCCCGTGGGACCAGCGTGGTGGTGGTCAGCCACGGTTTCTTTGGCGATCGCTTCGCGGCCCTTGCCAAAGCCCATCGGGCCCAGGTAGAGGAAGTCAGCTGCGAGTGGGGGGCCAGGGTCCCGGTCGAGGCGGTCGACCAGGCTCTGACCAGAACTGGGGCCAAGGTGCTCACCGTGACCCACGTGGACACCGCCAACGGCGTGGAGTCGCCCTTTCGCGAGTACGCCGAGGTGGCCCGGGCCCACGACGCGCTGCTGATCCTCGACGCGGTGGCCAGTGTCGGGGGAATGCCGATCGAGATGGCCGCGGAAGGGATCGACGTGGTCATCACCGCCTCTCAGAAGGCCCTGGCCATGCCGCCGGGGCTCTCGATTGTGGTGGTCAGTCAGCGAGCGCTGGAGCGGAGGCGCCAGCTCACCGAAGGAGCTGGCTACTTCCTGGACTGGCTCAACTGGCTTCTGCCGATGTCAGATCCGACTGCCCACTACTTCGCCACCTTGCCCACCAATCTGATAACCGCCGGGGCGGTCGCGATGGATATTGCGGAAGGCGAGGGTTGGAAGGAACGGTTCGCTCGCCACCGACAGATGGCCAGGGCGACTCGCCGTGGGCTGCGCGCGATCGGGCTCAACACCGTCAGCGGAGATCAGCTCCTGGGGGCCACGGTGTCGGCCCTGGCTGTGCCCAAGGGGATCAGCCCTGCCGAATTGCGGCTCGAGGTCGCCAAGGAGGGAGTCGCGATCGCCGGGGGACTCGGTGACTGGAGTCAGAACGCAATCCGGATCGGCCACATGGGTGCAACGTCGTTGCCAGAGCTGCTTGCCGGAGTTGCAGCTCTTGAACTGGCGCTGATTCGGCTGGGCGCTCCGGTCGAACGGGGAGCCGGGGTGGCGGAGCTGCTCTGTGGGTGGGAGGCTGAGGCGGTCGCCTAACACTGGGCTACCCGGCCCGCCCGTTGGCGCTCCGACACGCGCCCCAGGCCGGCGTTTGGATCATCCAGGCGAGGATGTCTCCGACGAGAGCTGCCAACCGCTGGCGGCGACCGAGTTCATGCTCCAAGCACGTACTCGATCCCCCACTTCAAGCCAGCCAAATCGCCGGGCTCAGGAGTGCGTCCGCCACATAGATCTTCTTCGAACTCTTGCACGATAAAGCTGGCGCAGAGTTCCACATCGTCCCGATGTTATGTGAGTCTGAATCGCTCGACGTTCACCTGGGCTGTATCCACCCGAAGCCTACTTCGCCTCCAACTGAATTGAACTGCGAGAGTGGGCGGCGCTAACTCCCCGACCAAGTGGGCCGCCACGAAATGGAAGCCGTACTTGGTGGGGAGCCAATCCCGAATGGGTATACCCGACCGGGAGAACGTGGGACGGGTCCGATCGTGCTGGGGCGGGTCGGTGAGGCGCAGTTCCACCGACCTGCGCACCGCCTCCGCGAGTGGAACTCGTTCCATCTGCACCGAGGAGTCTAGGCGCGACTCCGGGTGGAGCGATCGGCTCGTGGGGCTGAGAGTCGAGAGCCGGGGCTGGCAGTTGCCGGTGGGGCGATCCCGTGTAGGGCAAGTTCGGAACCAGCTTCGCCTGACCGTTACCGAAGCCCCGCCCGATCGTAGCAAGGACTTCGCCTGAAGTCGGCGGAGCCGACCTAGAATCCCCATCCGAGTATGTCCGTTGAGAGCGGGGCGCCCCCGCCGATCGTGACCCGCCGGTGGGCGCCGGACGGTCCCACGGTGTTCCTGCTGGCCGTGGCCATCCTGGGCTTCGCCGCCTTCACCCAGCCCCAGTTCGATCCCGACTTCTGGTGGAGCCTGCGCGTGGGGCTCGACATCCTGGCCTCCGGCGTTCCCCAGCACAACGCCTACACCTTCACCGCCGCGACCCATCCCTTCATCGTCCAGGAGTGGGGTTCCGAGGCGATCTACGCCTTGCTGTACCGGGCCCTGGGCATGACCCCGGTGATCCTGCTGATGGCGCTGGTCACCTGGGTGGGGTTCGCCTTCGGAGTGATGCGGGTCAATCGTCAGGGCCTCTCACGATGGATTTTGGCCCTAGGCGCGGTGGTGGTGATCGTCACCGGGCTGCAGATCTGGGGACCTAGCCCCCAGATGTTCACCTTCGGGTTCCTCGGCATCCTGCTGGTGCTGCTCGATGCCTACCGACGCCGACCCAGTCGCTGGCTGCTGGCCTGGCTGATTCCGTTGTTCGTGGTCTGGGGCAACCTCCATGGCGGCTTCGTGGTTGGACTGGGGGTGGTCGCCGTCTTCCTGGTTGGCGAGGCAATCAGCACCTTCCTGAAGGACGAGAAGTCGCTCTCACCACGCCGACTGGTTGACCTGGCGGGGGGGCTGGTCCTCTCGGGAATGGCGGCCATGGTCAACCCCAACGGCTGGGGGCTCTATCTGTACCCGCTGCATCTCCTCCTCAGCCCGGTTGCCCAGGCCAACCTCGACGAGTGGCAGCCGCCCAACTTCCATTCGCTGGCCTCGGTGCCGGTGTTGCTTCTCTTGCTCAGCACGCTGCTCGTGGCCCGCTGGGCCCGTCACACCCGACCCTCGGACATGCTCCTGGCAGCGGCCGGGACGGTGTTGCTCCTCTACGCGGTGCGGGACATTCCCCTCTTCGCGATCATGGTGTTGCCACTCTGGTCGGATGGTCTTCAGGGCCTGGTGGACCACCTCCAGACCGCCCGCAAGATGGCACCCCGGCACCAGCGCCGACCGGCCCCGCGATGGTTCGTGGGGGCCGTCCTGGTGATCGTGGTGCTGGCCAGCGCGGTGCGCATTTCGGCCCAGTTGAACAGTCCCGACGATCACCTAGAGGGTGCGTCCTATCCAGTCCAGGTAGGAAGGGTCATCTGCGACGGCCCCACTGCCCGGGTCTTCACTCCGTACGGCAGCTCCGGATGGTTGCTCTATCGGATAGACCATCGCGATCCCGCAGGCCGCGACTGTGCGCCGGACCGGGTATTCATCTTCGGTGAGGTGGACCTGATGGGGCCGAAGGTTTTGACGCAGTTCCTTACCGCCAGCTCAGCGGCGCCCGGGACGATGTCGATCCTGCGTCGCTATCAGGTCAGCCTGGTCTGGCAAGGAAGGTCGGAGCCGCTCACTCTGCTGTTGCAAAAGGAGCCAGGTTGGACTTGCGTATTCGCCAATAAACACAGCGTGCTCTATGCCAGTCCCGGTCACGCCGCTGGCTGGCATGCCTCCCGCGCCGACTGTCCCAGCTGAGCTGCGTTACGGCACCGATTCAGCGACAACTGCTACGTCATTACTGCTGGCCTTGTTTTGCGCACGCGGGACGATACCGTGCGAGAAAGTGCTACTCGCGAGTGCCCGGACCTGAGTGATTGGTGTCGCCAACCAGTCTCGGGGGCCGGCTCAACCGAGGTTGAGCTCCCGGTACTGCTGGCGGAGCAGTTTCTTGTTGAATTTTCCGACGCTGGTCTTGGGCACTTCGTCCAAGAAGACGATCTCATCAGGTAGCCAGAACGAAGCGACCCGCGGCCGCAGGAACTCCAGCAACTCGTCCTTGGTCAGGCTCTCTCGGTGCTCCGGCCTGGCGACCACGAAACCGACCGGCCTCTCCAACCAGTGCGAGTGCGGGAACCCCACCACCGCGGCCTCTTGAACCTTCGGATGAGCCATCAGCTCGCCCTCTAGGGTCACCGACGAGATCCACTCGCCCCCGGATTTCACCAAGTCCTTGGTCCGGTCCACGATCTGGACATATCCCTCGGCATCGATGGTGGCCACGTCGCCCGTGCGAAACCACCCGTCGGCGGTGAAACGAGCGTCGTGGTCGTCGGGGTCGTGGTAGTAGGCCCGGGCAATCCAGGCGCCTCGCACCTGGATCTCACCCGGCGTGAGGCCATCCGCGGGGCAGGTCTCCCCAGTGTCCAGATCGGCGAGCCGAAGGTCGACGCCTAGTACCGGGATTCCCTGCTTTGCCCGCAGATTCAGCAGTGCCTCTGTGCTTTGACCGCGCAGTTTCGGTTTGACGGTATTGACGGTGCCGATCGGGGAGGTTTCGGTCATGCCCCAGGCGTGGGTCATCCGGAGCCCGTGGCGATCGAACCCAGCTATGAGCGAGGCGGGCGCCGCCGAGCCGCCGCAGATGATCATCCGCAAGTGGGGCAAGGCGGTCGGTTGCTGGTCCAGGTGGTTGAGCAAGGCGGCCCAGATGGTCGGCACTCCGGCGGTCACCGTGACCGCCTCGGTCTGTAGCTGCGCCAGCAGGTGCACCGGGTCCAGAAAGCGCCCGGGCAGCACCAGCTTGGTGCCGAACCCGATCGCCGCGTGGGTCAGGCCCCAGGCGTTGACGTGAAACATGGGCACGACCGGTAGCAGGGCGTCCTCGTAGGAGAGCCCGATCCAGCCGGCGGTACCGGCCGCAACCGAGTGGAGGTACGAGGAACGGTGGCTGTACACCACACCCTTGGGGCGGTCCGTCGTACCTGACGTGTAGCTCATTGCGGCCGCCTGGCGCTCATCCAGAGTGGGCCAGCTGGCACCCGCCTCGCTTCCGGCGAGCAGCTCCTCGTAGTCGATCGTCTCGGGCAGCCCGGAGACGTCGGCGTCGCCTTCGCCGAAGAGCACGATGAGCCCCACGGTGGGGATGCGGTCGGCCACCTTCTGCAAAAGCGGAAGCACGCTGCGTTCGCAAAAGATCAGCTGGTCCTCCGCGTCGTTGATCACGAATGCCAGGTCGTCTGGGAAGAGCCTGAGGTTGAGGGTGTGCAGCACCGCGCCCTTACCGGGGATGGCGAAATAGCACTCCAGGTGCTGATAGACGTTGAAGGCGAAGGTGCCCACCCGGTCGCCCCGATGCACGCCCAGCCGATCCAACGCGTGGGCCAGACGCTCGGTGCGCTCGGCAAAAGCAGCGAAGGTGTACCGGTGGGGCTCACCTTCCGCGCGTTGGGTGACGATCTCCTGGTCGGGAAAGTAGCGAACGCCGTGTTGAAACAGGTGGGTGAGTGTCAGCGGGTAGTCCATCATCAAGCCGTCCAACGCTTCGCCTCCTTCGGGATCCGTGGCAGCTACAGATTCTGGCATCCGCTACTCGAGGTGTCCCGACGCCGGGTCATGGGGGTCGGAGTTGATCGCGGTGATGGGCGACCCCAAAGGCACATGCTAGCCGTCAGGGACTTGGGCGTCGGTGGCCCGCATCGCGCGCGTCGGATGGACGGCGTCGCCTCAACTGATCAGGCAGAACTCCACTCGAGCAACTACGGTCTGGAGTGAATGAAACCCACGACAAAGATCTTGTTGCTGCTGACCGGGTTGGTCATTGGGAAGCGCCGCCGGCGGCGCTGGTTACGCCGACTTCTAGTCTTGGCCGTGGTGTTTTTGGTGGTATTCGTGGTTGTCCGTACCACCGGCCTGACGCTCTGAGCGCGAGCTGCGGCGGATGATTCGGTGACCGTGAACAGCTGGTACGGCTACTTGGTACCCGGCGCAGCCGGCTACGGATAGATGCCGCGAACCGAGGTCGCGTCGGCGACTCGCTTGACCGCCAAGCAGTAGGCGCCCATCCGCAGGGTGGTCGAATGCTCCTGGGCCAACTCGTCCACCTGGTCGTAGGCCCGCTGCATGATCCTGGTCAGCCGTCCGTTGATCTCCGATTCCTCCCAGAAGAATGACTGCAGGTCCTGGACCCACTCGAAGTAGGAGACTGTGACCCCGCCGGCGTTGGCCAGGATGTCTGGCACCAGCGTGACGCCGCGCTGGTGGAAGACGTCGTCGGCCTCGGGGGTGGTCGGGCCATTGGCCGCCTCCACCACCACGCGAGCCTGTACTCGGGCGGCGTTGTCCATGGTCAGCTGGTTCTCCAAGGCGGCCGGGATCAGGATGGTCACTGGGAGTTCCAGCAGGTCGGCATTGGTGATCGCCGCGGTCGCCCCGGGAAAGCCAGTCACCTTGCCGTTGATTCGGACGTGCTCCAAAAGCGCCGGAACATCCAGCCCCTGGGGGTTGTGAATGCCACCGAAGACGTCCGAGACGGCGACCACCTTGAAGCCCTGCTCGTGGAGCAGCTCGGCGCTGACGCTGCCCACGTTGCCGAACCCTTGGATGGCGACTGTGGACTGGCCGGGGTCGATACCCATCCGGCGGCAGGCCTCCATGGTCACCACCATGACCCCCCGTCCGGTCGCCGCCGGCCGGCCCTCGGAGCCTCCGATCGAGAGTGGCTTGCCGGTCACTGTCGCCGGTACCGAGTAGCCCTTCTCCATCGAGATCGTGTCCATGATCCAGGCCATGGTCTGTTGATTGGTGTTCACGTCGGGGGCCGGGATGTCGGACTCGGGCCCGATCAGGATCGAGATCTCGCTGGCGAAACGGCGGGTCAGGTTCTCCAGCTCATGGAGGCTCAGCGTCGCCGGGTCGCAGATGACTCCGCCCTTGGCTCCGCCGTAGGGGAGGTTGGTGACCGCGCACTTCCAGCTCATCCACATGGCCAGCGCCTTCACCTCGTCCAGGCTCACCTCGGGGTGGTAGCGGATGCCGCCCTTGGCCGGCCCGCGGGTGAGGTTGTGCTGCACCCGGTAGCCGGTGAAGATCCGGATGGTGCCGTCGTCCATCTTGACCGGGAAGTTGACGGTCAACTCGCGCCGGACCTCGCGCAGCACCTGGCGCATCCCCTCGTCGAGTCCCAAAATGCTGGCGGCCTGGTCGAACTGCCGCTGAGCGGTCACGTAGGGATTGGCAGCGGCCGTCGGGGAGATCGCCGTCAGAACACCTTCAGCCATCGACCGCCTCCTAGTGACGTACTAATTGTGCTCGCGGCTGGCCAGATCGGGGCTGGCGGTAGGTTAGCCCTCAGTTCGGCCGAAATGTCAAGCGGCCGCGCAGCGCGGAAGTGGGTCAGTTTGAATTTCAACCGCGGGCGGCCCCTTCGATCTCCGCTACGCGGGCGCCAGCCTCTGACCGGGCCAACACCTCCCAGCCTCAGCATCTCCGCAATCGGTGCCAGCGGCCAGCGATCTCGACATCGGCCTCTCTCGCTCGCAGTTCATCGTCGATGCCGACCCCTCTCCCACGCTTCCCTAGACCAGCGGCGCTCCGAGTGCCTCGGGAGGCCCTAGTACATCCCGCAGCCATAAGGTCCGCTCGCTGCCCCAGTAGCGGAGCATCGTCGCCCCGCGCTCGGGGAGATCGCTGACGAACCCCTCAGCGGTGAGGAACCCTGCCCAGCTGAGGTGCACGCCGTCGTACTCCCGGGCGACGGCTGCCCAGTCGGGCAGGACGTGACGGCCGACCGCCGTCCGAAGGGCGTGTTGACCGGGCACCGACGCTAGGCGCTCCACCTCGATGCCGCGCTGGTTGGGCCCGGGCAGCTCCCATCCCGCGTGCGGCTTGGCAGCCACCTTGGGGAAGGTCTCGACCAGGCGGACCCAATCGGCCGGGTGGTCAATGTTCCATACCTTGATGCCGCTGCCAACCGGCATGCGGCACCTCGAAACCGGCGCGCAGAACATCTCCCAGGCATTCAGGAGATCGTGGTGGATTTCGCTGGGCGGCGCGCTGACGGTCCAGATCCCCGCCCAGGGGAACTCGCCGTTCCCGTAGACGCGTGAAAAGTCAGAGAGTGCGGGGTCGATGGGGAGCTGCGGATGGAGGTCGCAACGCCAGTACTCCTGGGAGTCGGGACGGACCGGACCGAGCAGCGCGTCACCGAAACTCCGCCAGACTGCCGCTGCAAGCGGTCGCCTGGGCTCAGCGAACTGGTATGCCAGGGCCAGCGAATCGGGGGCGTCGCCGTTCCATGGTCCGGCGAGCGAGGCGGCGGCGCCGAGGGCCAGGTGAAGCAGTTTCCCGATGGGCATGACCTCAACCTTTTCCGCCGCCCTTTCGACCGCGGCAGGATCGCTGTCGGCGAGAACCTGGGAGCGGGTCAGCCCACGCTGAGCGAGTTCGAGCCGGTCGAGCAGAGCGACTCCCACGGGAGCGGCGAGCAGGTCGTCGGGCACCGGAACCATCCCGTCATGATGGTGGGTCGGGGACGGGTGGTTCGCTGCTGGCCATCAAATTGAATCACTACCCGCGGCGCTCCCCTCCGTGCGGGCCGGATTGGCCTCAACCTGCCCCGATGGCGGGGGGGCGGGCATCGAGCCGACCACCCCCTCGAAGCGCGGAAAGCAAGGCGGCGAGCAGGGTCACTCCCACCAGTGAGAAGGCTGCTGCCACCAGCCCGTGGCTGGCCAGAGTTGGCGAGTGGGCGTGGCTGGTCGAGACGCCGGCGGCGAGCCCGAAGACCAGTCCGGTCAGGGCCACCCCCATGGCCGTTCCCATCCCTCGGGCCATGTTGAGAATGCCGCCCGCCATGCCGAACTGGCTGCGCTCCACCGCGCCCATCAGGGCCGCATTGTTGGAAGGGATGAAGGCCCCCAGGCCGACGCCGATCGCGATCAACTCGACCAGCAGCAGAGCTCCACTGGTGGGGTGAAGGGCGATCGCCAGGAGGGCGGCACTGGCCAGCACCATGCCGCCGACCGTGAGCGGCCGGGCGCCCAGCCGGTCAGCAAAGATCCCGGCGATCGGGGCAGTCAGTCCCAGGGCGAGGGGCAGCGTAAGTAAGCGCAGTCCGGCCGTGCCGGGACCCAGGTGGCCGGCGAATTCCAGATAGAACGCGAACACGAAGAGGCAACCGAAGAGCGCCAGGTTGGAGAGCAGTCCGCTGGCGATCCCGAAACTGAAGGCCGGCCGACGAAAGATCCCCAGCCGCATCATCGGGGCGGGGGCGTGGAGCTCCCAGGCGATGAAACCTACCCCGAAGAGGAGGGCCATCGTGAGCGTCGTCAGCACGTAGGCTGAACCCCAGCCCGTCTCATCTCCGAAGGAGAGGGCCAGGAGCAGACTGGCGATGGCGGGTATGAAGAGCACCAGTCCCAGCCAGTCGATCGACTCACGCTTGGCCAGGTACCGGCTTCTGGGCAGGAGGAACCAGCCCAATCCGAAGCCGATCAGACCCACCGGGACGTTGACCAGGAAGATCAGCCGCCAGCCCCCCAGGACCAGCAGAAGACCGCCCAGGGCGGGGCCCAAGCACAAGCCCAGGGCCTGGGCTGCACCCTGCACCCCGATCCCCCTGCCCAGCTTTTCGCGGGGCATCGCCTGGACGATCAGGGCCACGCTGTTGGCCTGCAGCATGGCGGCGCCCAGTCCCTGGAGCACCCTGAACCCGTCGAGAGTCAGCAGGTTCGGGGCCAGCCCGCAGAGTGCGCTGCCGAGGATGAAGATCCCGAAGCCGTAGATGTAAAGCAGCTTCCGGCCGAACATGTCGGCGAAGCGGCCGATGGCCGTGACCAGTGAGATAACGGTAAGGAGATAAGCCAGAGAGACCCACTCCACAGCGCCCAGATTGCTGTGGAAGTGCGACTGCAAAGTGGGCAGGGCAAAGACCACGATGCTGGAGTCCAGCTGGCTCATGAAGGCGCCGACACAGACGGCGCCGACCACCAGCCAGTGGGCGTGGGGGCTGGCGGCGATTCCAGCCGGGCGCCTTGGTTCCACCAAGAGTTTGTGCCAGCCAGTGCTGGGCCGCTCGGGTGGCAGGCCCGACGAGGAGTCCGCGACACCCATTTCGCTCTACTCTAGCCGCCGCATGGCGACCACTCCTGGAGTAGCGCCAGCACCGTGGCGTTCTCTGGCCTTCAGGGTCCAGTTGGCCGGTCGGGCAACTCAGATCTCATAATCTCCGGCATGGCCGCACCGGTCGCGCTTGAAGTAGAGGTGGACAGCGCCCGTAACCTGATCGAGGGCGGCGCACCGGTGCTCGACGTACGTGATGCGGCCGAGCGAGATCGGGTGCGCATCGCGGGCTCTCTCTGGATTCCCATCTCCGAACTCAGCGATCGGTGGCGAGAGCTGCCCCGGGAAGGGACCCTGGTGGTGCAGTGCGCGGCCGGCTCCCGGAGCTTTCGAGCCACCAAGTTCTTGAGGGAGAAGGGGCTGGTGGCGACCTCGATGATCGGGGGGATCAGCGAGTGGCAGGCCCGCGGCCTGCCCACCCTGACCGGAACCGTGGCCAGTGGCAGCGGCCCTGTTCCAGCCCGCTAGGCGGACCGGGTGGGGACGAGCCAGGGGAGGGGATGGTCCGAAGTCGACTTGCGCGGTCGCGTCGTTGCCCCCCAGGTGAGAGCATGGAAGTAGATGGCACGTGATCTGCAGGAGCGATCGGTGAGCGGCACTTCAGAGCTGCCCCAGGCCGGCAGTCGCCTCGACAACCTCTGCATCAACACCATTCGCACCCTGGCCATAGACGGAGTCGAGAAGGCCAACTCCGGCCACCCTGGACTCCCGATGGGGATGGCCCCAGCTGCCTATGTGCTTTGGACCCGTTTTCTCCGCCACGACCCCAACGATCCCAGTTGGCCAGATCGGGATCGATTCGTGCTCTCCGCCGGGCACGGTTCGATGCTCCTCTACGCCCTGCTCCATCTCACCGGCTACGACCTTCCGTTGGAGCAGCTGCAGCAGTTCCGGCAATGGGGCTCCCGCACGCCCGGTCACCCGGAGCTCGGGGTCACGGCCGGGGTCGAGGTCACGACCGGTCCCCTGGGCCAGGGGTTCGGCGACGGGGTGGGTATGGCTATTGCTGAGCGTCACCTGGCCTGGCGCTACAACCAGCCCGAGCACTCCATCGTCGATCACCGCACCTTCGTGCTCTGCAGCGACGGCGACCTCATGGAGGGGATCAGCTCGGAGGCGGCCTCTCTGGCCGGGCACCTTGGCCTGGGCAAGCTGATCTACCTTTACGACGACAACCACGTCACCCTGGACGGTCCCTCCTCACTGTCGTTCACTGAGGACGTCGATGCCCGGTTCCGCGCCTACGGATGGCAGGTGCAGCGGGTCGAGGACGGCACCTTGGACCTGGAGGGCATCGCGGGGGCAATCCAGAACGCGATCGACGACGAGAGCCGACCCTCGCTGATCGCCGTGCGCACCCACATCGGATACGGCGCGCCGCATAAGCAGGACACCAACGCGGCCCACGGATCTCCCCTGGGGACAGCGGAGGCGGCCGCGGCCAAGCGGGCCTACGGTTGGGACCCCGCGCGGACGTTTTACCAACCGGAGGAGGCAGTGGCCCACTTTCGCCAAGCCCAGACCAAGGGCGCTTCGCTCAGCCACGAGTGGAACGATCGCTTCTGCGCCTGGAGCGAGGCGTTCCCCCAGCTGGCCTATGAGTGGCGCACCGCGATCGCCGGCGAGCTGCCGGCCGGCTGGGAGGACGTGCTGCCGTCCTGGGACGAGGGGAGCGATCCCATGGCCACCAGGGTTTCTGGCGGAAAGGCGCTGGTGGCGCTGGCCGAGCGGATCCCCTGGATCCTTGGTGGAGACGCTGACCTATCCGAGTCCACCAAGACCGCGATCCCCGGAGGGGGAGACTTCGACGGCCACACTGGGGCGGGCCGCAACCTCCATTTCGGAGTTCGGGAGCACGCGATGGGAGCCGCCTGCAATGGCATCGCGGCCCACGGCGGGCTCCGCCCCTACAGCGCCACCTTCTTCACCTTCTCCGACTACCAGCGACCGTCTGTCCGGCTCTCAGCACTCTCCCACTTGGGGGTGGTCTGGGTCTACACCCACGACAGCATCGGGCTCGGCGAGGACGGCCCCACCCATCAGCCGGTGGAGCACCTGGCGGCGCTGCGAGCGATCCCCAATCTGGTGGTGATCCGCCCAGGCGACGCCAACGAGTCGAGCTGGGCCTGGGCGGCGGCGCTTCAGCGCGGCACCGGCCCAACCGTGCTGGTTCTCTGTCGGCAGAACCTCCCGGTCCTGCCCGGCACCAAGCAGCTGGCGGCCTCGGGGGTCGCTCGCGGCGCCTATGTGTTGCAGGAGGCCGAAGGCGGTGAGTGCCGCTCACTCCTGATCGGCACCGGCAGTGAGCTCGCGATCTGCGTCGACGCCCGGACGCTGCTGCAGACCCAGGGGGTGCCGACCCGGGTCGTCAGTATGCCCTCCATGGAGCTCTTCGCCCAGCAGCCCCTGGAATATCGGGACGAAGTACTACCTCCAGCGGTGCGCTCCCGGGTCGCCGTGGAGGCGGGGGTGGACCAGCCCTGGTGGCGCTGGGTCGGCGACCACGGAGCCGTGGTGGGGGTAAACCGCTTCGGCGCCTCTGCGCCATACCAAACTATCTACCAGCATCTGGGGTTGACGCCCTCGGCGGTGGCCGAGCGAGTGCACCGCCTCTTGGCCAGTTCCGGAGGTGATCAAGGTGAGTGAGAACGCACTGCAGCGGTTGGCCCTAGTGGGCCAGAGCGTCTGGTACGACAACCTGAGCCGCGAACTGCTGCGAAAGGGAGAGCTCCGCCGCCTGATCAGCCTGGGAGTGCTGGGAGTGACCGTCAACCCCACCATCTTCGAGAAGGCCGTCTCCGAGGGAGACGCCTATGACGACCAGATCCGAGAGCTGGCCCTGGCGGGACGGTCGACCGAGGAGATCTACGACCAGCTGATCTCCGATGACGTGCGCAGCGCCTGCGACGAGCTACTGGCGACCTACCGGGAGACCGGTGCCCGCGACGGCTACGTGAGCCTCGAGGTGTCCCCGGCTCTGGCCCGAGACGCCCGCAACACGGTGGCCGCCGCCGGGAGGTACTGGGCGGCAGTTGACAGGCCGAACCTGCTGATCAAGATCCCGGCCACGGCGGAGGGAGTGGGAGCGATCGAGGAGGCCCTCTTCCAGGGCTTCAACGTCAATGTGACCTTGATCTTCGCCGTGGCGCGCTATCGGGAGGTGATGGAGGCGTACTGCCGCGGCCTGGAGCGCCGGCTGGAGTCCGGACGCCCGGTCGAGAATCTCCACTCGGTGGCCAGCTTCTTCGTTAGTCGGGTCGACACCGAGGCTGACTCGCAGCTGAACAGCCTGGCCGAGAAGGCCCAGGGAGAGCGCCGGCAGGAGCTGGAGGCCGCCCGGGGAAAGGCCGCCATCGCCAACGCCGCAGTCGCGTACCAGGCGTTCCTGGAGGTTTTCCACGGCGACCGCTTCCAGAAGTTGGCGGCCGCCGGAGCGCAGGTCCAGCGCCCCCTCTGGGCCAGCACCTCAACCAAGAATCCCGCCTACAGGGACGTTCTCTACTGCGAGGAGCTGATCGCTCCGGAGACCGTCAACACCATGCCGCCCAGCTCGATCGAGGCATTCTTGGATCACGGCGAGGTGCGCCAGACCCTGGTCGGCCACATCCCGGCTGCCGCTCCGGAGCTGGCCCACATGCGTGAGCTGGGAGTGGACATCGATCAGGTAACAGCCCTGCTGGAGGTGAAGGGGGTGGAGAGCTTCTCCGCCTCCATGGACAAGCTGCTGGCGGAGGTCGGTGCCAAGCGGGCCAGCTTCGCGGGCCAGGGGCTGGTAGCCTCGCCGCGGACCCAGGTGAGTTCAACGGTGATGCTGGCCCAGGTCGAGGCAGCCACCGCCGGTCACGCCTTGGCCGAGGCCTCGAGCCAGCTGCAGAGCTCCAAGGCCACGACCCGACTGCGCGACCGCGACACCACCCTGTGGCCCGGGGACGAGTCCGCGCGCCAGGCGATGTCCGAGCGGATGGGCTGGCTGGACGAGCCTCAGCGCCAGCGCAGCTCGGTGGCGGGACTGCACAAGTACTCCGGCTGGGTCAGAGACCAGGGTTTCTCCCATGCCGTGTTGGTCGGGATGGGAGGCAGCAGCCTCTGTCCCGAGGTGCTGCGCCAGACCTTTGGGGTCCAGCCTGGCTTCCCGGATCTGATCGTGCTCGACTCCACCGATCCGGATCAGGTCCAGTCGGTGGTGGACCGCATCGATCCGGCCCGCACGCTGCTCGTGGTGTCGTCCAAGAGCGGTGGCACCACCGAGACGCTGTGCCACTGCAGCTTCTTCTACAGTCGCTGGCAGTCGGCGATCGGAGATGGGGCCGGCGAGCACTGCGTCGCCGTCACCGACCCGGGCACTAATCTCGAAAAGCTGGCCCACGATCTCAACTTCCACCAGGTGTGGTCGGCCAACTTCGCCATCGGTGGGCGCTACAGTGCTCTGTCCGACTTCGGCGTGGTTCCGGCTGCGACCATGGGGATCGACGTCGACCAGCTGCTGGCCGGGGCGGTGTCGATGTCGGAAGCCTGCTTCCCGGAGAGCTCAGCTGCCGCCGAGCGCAATCCCGGCGCCCAACTCGGGGCGGTTCTGGCTGGCGCTGCCTCAGTGGGCCGTGACAAGGTGACGATCCTGGCTCACCCGGCCCTCAAGGAGCTGCCCATCTGGATCGAGCAGCTGCTGGCGGAGTCCACTGGCAAGCTGGGGAAGGGGCTGGTTCCGGTGGTGGGCGAACCGCTTGGTGAACCGCGTGAGTACGGTGGCGACCGGCTCTTCGTCTACCTGGAGCTGGAGGGAGATGGGGGTGACCCGGGCATAGAGAAGTGGCTGGCCGAAATCGCTCGGGCCGGTCATCCGGTTGTGCGCATAACGACCGCCCACCTGCTCGACTTAGGCGCCGAGTTCTATCGCTGGGAGGTGGCGACCGCACTGGCCGGCTCCTTGATCGGCATCAATCCGTTCGATCAACCCAACGTCCAGGAGAGCAAGGACAACACCACCCGACTGCTGGAGAGCTGGGAGAAGGACGGGCGGTTGCCGGAGCCGGCCATCGACCTGATCGACGGCTCGGTCCGGGTGGCGGGCGCCCCGGGGGCGGTCAGCCTGGAGCAGGCGCTGTTGGGCTGGCTCGAGGGGCTCGGGCCTCCCTGGTATTTGGGGGTCATGGCCTACCTGCCGATGCGGCCGGACCACCCGGAGGACGCCGCCTTGATCGCTCGGCTGCGGGCCGGTCTGCTGCGGGCGACCGGGTGCGCGACGACATTCGGCTACGGTCCCCGCTTCCTGCACTCCACCGGTCAGCTTCACAAGGGCGGACCGGAGACCGCCGCCTTCCTTCAGATCACCGGCGTCCACCGGACCGACCTGCCCATTCCGGAGCGTCCCTACACTTTCGGGATCCTGCAGCAGGCCCAGGCGCTGGGCGACTACCAGGCCCTGACCCAGCGGGGCCGTAGAGTCCTTCGCGTGCGGTGCGAGGACGTCGGGCGTGGCCTGGAGCAGCTGACCCAGGTGGTCGAGCGGCTGCTGGCCCCCGTCGCCAACTGAAGCCGGCGTGAGCGGGCTCGAGGGGTCGTCCGAGCCTAGCGTCCGGATACTCCCCGATCCCGAGTCCCTGGCTCGGCATGCGGCCCAGGCGCTGGCCCAGGAGATCCGCGAGGCGGTCTCGGCTCGCGGTGAATGCGTAGTCGCGCTTCCCGGGGGCGCGACGCCCGAGGAGGCGCTGGAGCTGCTGGCCGGCGAGAGCCAGGTGGACTGGGCGCGCACGGTGGTTCTTCCAGGGGACGAGAGGATGGTGCCGGTCTCCGACGGGCAGTCCAACGAGGGGATGCTGAGGAGGGCCCTGGTCGACCGGATCAAGGGTGACCGGCCGATGGTCCTTAGCTGGGGCATCGAGCTGGGCCTCGGTCCGGAGACGATCACCAGCCGCTTCGAGGCGCAACTGCTGGGGGTGATCCCCTACGTGGATGGCCGTCCGCAGCTTGACATCCTGGCCCTGGGCATGGGGGCGGACGGGCACACCGCGTCGCTGTTTCCGGGCCGCGCCTATCCAGATGAGGCGGTGGTCCTGGCCAGCACCCACCCCGACGGACAGCGACGGCTCAGCCTGGGTCCGCTGGTGTTGCGCTGGGCTCGCCACACTCATTTTCTGGTTGACGGCGAAGCCAAAGCCCAGACCCTAGCCGAGGTCGTCAAGGGACCTTACGACCCAGTTCGGTGGCCGGCGCAGCTGGTGGCTCGCAACTCGCCTCTCTGTGAGATCTGGTGCGACGCGGCGGCCGCCTCGCAGTTGGCTGCGGGAGCACTTTGAGCCTCCTCGCGCCCTCGATCCTGGCGGCGGATCTAGCCCATCTGGCCAATGAACTGGCCGCTTGCGAGGAGTCTGGGGCGGACCGAATCCATGTCGACATCATGGACAACCACTTCGTACCCAATCTGACCATGGGACCGGACGTGGTGGAGGCGTGTCGCCGATCGACCTCGCTCTTCCTAGAGGCCCACCTGATGGTCGAGCGCCCTGACGGGGTCATCCCGCGCTTCGGAGCGGCGGGAGCCAACCTCATCACCGTTCACGTCGAGGCCTGTCCGGAGCTCCACCGGACCGTTGAGCTGATCCGTTCCGAAGGAGCCAGCCCCGGCGTGGGGATCAATCCGGCAACCCCTGTCGAGTTCCTGGTAGATATCCTGCCGGAGATCAGCCTGGCGTTGGTGATGACCGTCGAACCCGGATTCGGGGGCCAGCCGTTCTTGACTCCCACCTTGGAGAAGGTCAAGGAGTTAAGGCGGCTGATCCAGGAGCGGCACTTGAGTTGTGACATCGAGGTCGACGGTGGAGTGGGCCCGGGCAACGCCACGGCCTGCCTTGAGGCCGGAGCCACGGTGCTGGTCTCCGGGACCTCTGTCTTCAGGGCCCCAGGGGGGACTGGCGCGGGAGTCCGTTGTCTGCTCGACCTCATGGGCCGTGGCCAGCTCTCGAGGAGAGCTGAGGCTTGAGCGAGCGCGAGCCACCGGCCGCGCAGGCGGTCGGGAGCGCACTTCCTAACCCGGAGCATCCCGAGCTCCCGGCAGAGGTGCTGCAGGCGTTCCTTGAGGTGGACCGGAAGTGCGCCGTGTTCATCTTCCCCCAGCTGGCACAACTCGGGGCTGCCGGAGCAGTCGAGGAGCTGGTGGCGGCGGCAACTCTGCTGGCCGAGAGCGCCGCGCAGGGAGCCCATGCCGAGCTGGCCGCAGGCTATCGCGAGCTGCTCGGGCGAGCCCAGCTAGCCCTGCGGGAGGCGCGTACCGCCGAAGTCCATAACGAGGGCAAACACCGCGACCAGCGGCAGAATGACGCTCGCCTGGCGGCCAGCCTGCTCAGTGCCAAGTCTCGGCTCCCGGCGGCTCGGATGGCCCGGCTCCAGCAGCGGATCGCCGAGATGGCCGACCAGGACGGCGTCGACCCGGTGGCGCTGGTGGAGGCGGCGGTCACGGAATGGGAGCGGCTCAGCCAGGTGCGCCAGTCGAGGGAGGCCGAGCGGCTGGCGGACCGAGCCCACCTGGCAGTCAGACCCCGCCAGCTGGAAACAGCTCGCAGCCGCAAGGCGCTCCGAGATCAGGCGAAGGTGGTCGAGCTAGCCCGAGCGTTCACCCTTTCGGAGCCAGACCCCGACGTCGAGGTGGAGGCCAGCTCCGAGCCGGCAGATCAGTGACGGACGGTCTCTAGCTCCAGCGCTTCGCCTTCCTCAGCCTCGATGCTCACCCAGTCGGGTTGGCCGAGCAGCCGGCTCACCTCGACCATGATCCGACCCTGGGCGTCGAAGACCGCATCCTGCACCCGATCGATGCTGGGTCGGCTGGTGGAGACCACCTGAGCCAGGTCCGGATCCTCCTGAGCGACCTCGGTCAACCGCAAGCGCTCAGTGATCTGCGGCGGCACCACCCGACGCTCCCGGATCCGCGCGTCTTCCAAGTCGGCTAGGACGCGATCCAGGTGCTCCAGGTGAGAGCGGTAGCGGCGCAGGATTCGGGTCCGCGAGAACCCGTCGTGCTGCCTACGAAGAATCTCCCTACGGGTCGTGCGGAAGCGGTTGTCTCGGTCTGGGGTCATCATTTGGGGTTATTTCCTTGGAGCGCAAGGCTCGATGCTGGTCGGCGTCGAAGGTCCCCTGCGCTGGGACTGTCGATCTTTCCAACGACGGCGGACGCAACCTGGTTACCCGGTGCTCCCCGCCACCTGGCAGCGCGGCAATCACCAGCTGCGCTGTTTTGAAGTATACCCCAAAATCGGCGAATTTTCAATGGGAATTTGCCCAGAATTTCGGCCTCCGCGGGATTCAATTCAGCCGTCTAAATCGTCGCTCTTGCTAGCCCCACGGGGGTCCTCGGGGCGTCGCCCCGCAGCACCTCCTAAACTTACCCCATGGCTGCCACCCCGGGGACGCGGCGTGCCCGCCCCAAGCGGGCCGCCAGCCAATCCTTGGACCCCGAGCTGCCCCTGGGACTGACCCCCGCCCAGTGCCGGCACATGTACCGCCAGATGGTGCTGATCCGGCGATTCGAAGAGCACGCCGCGGAGGCGTACGCTCAGGCCAAGGTTGGTGGCTTCCTCCACCTTTACATTGGCGAGGAGGCGGTCGCCGTGGGGGCGCTCAACGCCGGCCGGGAAGACGACCACGTGCTGGGTCACTACCGGGACCACGGGTACGCTCTAGCCCGCGGCTGCGACCCCAAGCAGTGCATGGCGGAGCTGTTCGGACGCGAGGACGGCCTGTGCCACGGCCGGGGCGGCTCCATGCACCTGGCCGACGCCTCGCGCAATTTCTGGGGCGGCTACGCCATCGTCGGGTCGCATATCCCCATCGGTGCGGGCATGGCCTACGCCATGCAGTACCAAAAGCGGGACCAGATCGTGCTGGACTTTTTCGGAGACGGTGCCACCGGAAATGGCATCTTTCACGAGGGCCTCAACATGGCCGCCCTCTGGAATCTTCCCATCATTTTCATCTGCGAAAACAACCTCTACGGAATGGGTGCGACCCTCGCTGAGGAGTCCCCGGTCAGCGAGATGAAGATCAAGGCAGAGGGCTATACCATGCCGTCCGTGCAGTGCGACGGCATGGATGTGCTTTCCGTGTACGCCGCGATCCAAGAGGCCGCTGTGCACTGCCGTGGCGGTAAAGGACCGGTATTCGTCGAGGCCCTCACCTATCGCTTTCGCGGCCACTCCATGGCCGACCCTGAGCTCTACCGGGACAAGGCCGAGGTGCAGCGCTGGAGGACCCAGGACCCGATCCCCCGATTCGGAGAGTTCTGCGTGAAGCACCGGATCTGCAGCCACAAGGAGTTGGCCCAGATCAACGAAGAGGTGGAGCAGCAGATGCTTGATGTGGTCGCCTTCGCCGACCAATCGCCCTGGCCAGATCCCGCCGAGGTGGGCCGGGGGATCTACGCCAAGCCCATCGATCCCGAGGCCGCGGTCAATTCAGCGGTGGTCGAGCTGTCCTTGGACGAGCTCGAGCCGGCGCCTGAAGTCCGGAAGGCTGGGATCTGAGATGGCGATGGTCAGCTACCGGGAAGCGGTCCGGAGCGCTCTTCGCGACGAGATGCTCCGTGACCAGCGGGTGATTCTGATGGGGGAGAGCATCACCGGCTACGGTGGCTCCTACGCCGTGACCAAGGGGCTGATTGACGAATTCGGTCCCAAACGGGTGATGGAGACCCCCATCGCCGAGGCCGGGATTGTGGGGTTCGCCGTGGGGGCAGCCATGGGCGGCTTGCTGCCGGTGGCGGAGCTGATGACCGTCAACTTCGCTCTTTTGGCGCTGGACCAGATCGTCAACAGCGCCGCCAAGTTCCACTACATGTTCGGCGGCCAGTGGTCGGTTCCGCTGGTGGTCAGGACGGTGTCGGGCTTCGGCCAGCTAGGCCCGACCCACTCCCAGACTTTCGAGGGCTGGTTCGCCTCGGTTCCCGGCCTTAAGGTCGTTATGCCGGCGACTCCGGCAGATGCCAGGGGGCTGCTGCTGGCTTCGATCCGGGATCCCGACCCGGTCATCTTCATCGAGCACAGCTTGCTGTACAGCACTAAGGGCGAGGTCCCCGAGCACACTCCAGACGGGGACGACGAGATTCCCATCGGCAGCGCCAAGGTGGTGCGCCAGGGTCACGACGTCACCCTGGTGGGGTACTCCCGGATGCTGCTGCAGGCGCTGCAGGCAGCCGAGGTGCTGGAGCGCGACGACGGAATCTCCTGCGAAGTGATCGATCTGCGCACCTTGCGGCCGGTCGACTATCCGACGGTAGTGGAGTCAGTTCGGCGCACCCACCAACTGGTGCTTTGTGGCGAGGACTGGCGCACCGGCGGGTTTGGTGCCGACCTCTTGAGCGAGATCCAAGACCGCTGCTTCGACGACCTCGACGGACCGATCCAACGGGTAGCGATGCGGGACATCCCGATGGCCTATTCGCGGCAGTTGGAGAAGGTGCTGGTGCCCACAAGCGATCAGGTAGTGGAAGCGGTTCGGCGGCTCAACTGATGGCCTATCAGGTGACGATGCCCCAGATGGGGTACGACATGACCGAGGGCTCGATCAACCGCTGGCTGGTGGAGGAGGGGGCGTCGGTAGAGAGGGGTGACGTGATCGCCAGCATCGCCACAGAGAAGGCCGACATCGACATCGAGGCCTATGCCAGCGGAGTGCTTCGCAAGATCCTGGTCCAGCCCGGCTCAAAGGTGCCGGTCGGGCAGGCGATCGCCATCATCGCTGACCCCGCGGAAGAGGTTTCGGAGACACCTGCCTTCGATTCGCCGTCCTCTGACGAAGCTCCGCGCGCCACCGAGAAGCCGCCTGCTGCCGAGGACAAGGCGGCCAAGCCGATCAAATCGAAAGACGTCCCAGCCAAAGCGGGGTCGCACGAGCAGGCGGCAGCGGAGTCGACTCCAGTGCCGGATTGGGCGCAGCAGCTCACTGGTCATGCCCAAGAGCCCGTGCCCGCCGCCCGCTCGGCAGCCACCGGAGGTCGCGTCAAGGCGAGCCCGCTGGCCCGCCGGCGAGCCAGGGAGCTCGGGATTCAGCTGGAGAGCGTCCTAGCCACCGGCCCAGACGGGCGGATCAAGGCCGAGGACGTGGAGGCGGCCTCGCGCGGCGGGGTCAGCGCTCCGGCAGCCCAACCGGTGGGGGTGGCGCTGCCGATCGACCCCGATGATCCCTCTGAGCCCTTGGACCTCTCCCGGATGCGTGAGGCGATCGCCCGGCGAATGGCCGAGTCCAACAGCACGATCCCGCACTTCCACCTCACCACCGAAGCTCGAATGGGGGCGCTGCTCGGGCTGCGCCAGGAGATGAATCAGCTGGGCGATCTGGAGCTGCCCAAGTTCTCGGTCACCGACTTCATCGTCCGGGCCATGTCACTTACTCTGCAGCGCCATCCCAGCCTCAACGCCGCCTGGGTCGGCCAGGGGGTGCGCCGCTTCTCCCAAAGCAACATCGCGCTGGCGGTGGCCCTCCCCGATGGCCTGGTGGCGCCGGTGCTGCGGGGCTGTGAAGCGCTCACCTTCGCGGCGCTCTCCCGCCAGACCCATGATCTGGCGGCCCGCGCCAAGACCGGCAAGCTGCGACCGGAGGAGCTCTCCGGCGGCCACACAGCGATCAGTAACCTGGGCATGTTTGGGGTGACTCAGTTCTCCGCCATCATCACCCCCGGGCAAGGCAGCGTCCTGGCGGTCGGAGAGGTGCGCGCGGTGCCAGTCGTGGTCGACGGCCAACTGGCCCCAGGCCATCAGATGGCGATGACCTTGGCGATAGACCACCGGGTGACCGACGGTGCCCAGGGGGCGGAGGCTTTGGCGACCCTGCGATGGTTGCTGGAACACCCCACGGCCTGCCTGGTATGAGTCTGGTGTCCGATGTTCCGCCGCAGGTTCCGTCGTGAAGGATCTGGCGATCGTCGGCTCGGGGCCGGGCGGTTACGTGGCCGCCATCAGGGCGGCCCAGCTTGGGATGGCGGTGACTCTGATCGAGGAGGCGGAGACGCTGGGGGGTATCTGCCTCAACTGGGGGTGTATCCCGTCTAAGGCGCTCTTGCGCAACGCCGAAGTCCTCCATCTCATCCAGGAGGCGGACCGATTCGGGATCAAGGCGGGCGAGGTGGTGGCCGACTTTGACTCCGCCATCACCCGCAGCCGTGAAGTGGTTAGCAAGCTGGTGCAGGGGGTTGCGTTCCTGATGCGCAAGAACGGCGTTGAGGTGATCCATGGCCGCGCCCGGCTGCTCTCCGAGCAATCCCTGGAGGTGACTCCGTCGGGCCAGCAGGTGGCAGCCTCGCAGATCATCCTCGCGACCGGCGCTCGTCCCAAGACCCTCCCGGGGCTGGTTACCGACGGCAAGTCCGTCTTCACCTCTAGGGAGGCGCTCGAGCTGCGCCAGCTGCCCAAGAGTTGCGTGATCGTGGGCGGTGGAGCGATCGGCGCCGAGTTCGCCTACGTTTATTCGTCCTACGGCGTCGAGGTGACCGTGGTCGAGGCCCTGCCGCGGCTCCTGCCCCAGGAGGACGCTGACGTCTCGAAAGAGCTGACCCGGCAGTTCGAGCGCCAGAAGATCGGAGTTCGCACCGGCTCTCTGATCCAGCGTTCGGAGAGAGCTGCTGACGGTTGGCGGCTCCACCTTGAGAACGGGGAGGTGGTTCAAGGCGAGATGGTGCTAACCGCCACCGGGGTCGTCGCCAACACCGAAAGGCTTGGCCTGGAGGAGCTGGGGGTGGTGGTGGACGGCGGCTTCGTCAAGGTCGATGACCACCTGCGGACCAACATCCCAGGGGTGTTCGCCATCGGCGATGTCAACGGTCCACCCCTGCTGGCGCACGCGGCCAGCGCCGAGGGCGTCATCGCGGTGGAGACGGCTGCCGGCCGCGAGGTCAAACCCTTGGATCCCATCCAGGTGCCGCGTTGCACCTACTGCCAGCCTCAGGTGGCGTCGGCTGGACTCACCGAAGAGCAGGCCAAGGAACGAGGACACCAGGTTCGGATTGGTAAATTCCCCTTCAGCGCCAGCGGCAAGGCGATCGCCATGGGCGACACGGTCGGGTTCATCAAGACGGTGGTCGACTCGGAGACGGGCCAGCTGCTGGGAACTCACGCCATCGGTGCCGAGGTCACCGAACTGCTTCCGGAGATGGTGATGGCCGCCTGGGCCGGAGTGAAGGCGGAGCAGTTCGAGGCCTTGGTGCATGCCCATCCCACCCTTAGCGAGAGCCTGAAAGAGGCGGCTCTGGCAGCGGAGGGGCTGGCGATCCACATCTGACAGGACCCCTCCCTGTCGTTTAGGGCCGGCTCAGGACGCGGGCGGAAGCCCGGTGATGCGAACCCCAGTGTTGGTGTGGTGGAGCCGATTGAGCCGAATCAGAAAAGGGGTGAGCCCCTCGCTGAAGCAAGAGTTGACCAATCCGCCGCAGTCCACTCCTCGCAGCCCGGGTAGGACGTTCACCAGTTGGATCACCAGCTCCTTGGCAGCGGGATGGTCGGAGGTGACAATCACGTCCTCATCCAACACCTCGTTTAGCCGCCCGAGCGTCGGCGCGCTGACCGTGTGAAAGGCGCCCACCACCAGGGCTCCCGGACACATCAGGGCGACCTCTTGGGCCGCTGACCCTGCGTGGGGACGGAGCGGGCTCGCCATTCCCCTGAGGAACTCCATCGGTGCGGCGGTGGAGACCAGCACCCGACCTTGGAGCAGCTCCCCCAGTTGCCCGACAAGAGGGGAGCCCGGCTCGTAAGGCACGGTGAGCAGCGTCAGTTCTCCATAGGCGGCCGCTTCGGAGTTGCTACCTCCCTGGACGAATCCGGCTCCCGCACCCATCTCTTCTTGGATCCCGACCGCGGCCTCGGCCGCCCGCTGGGGATCGCGCGAACCCAGGAGCACCGCGAGTCCGGCCTGGCCGAAGCGGGCCGCCAGTCCCCGGCCCATCGGACCGGTTCCGCCGATGATGCCAACGCCGCCGGGGGCTGTGCTCATGAGGCTCCTGGTGGGGTGATTGAGGTGGCGGCCAGAGCCGCTGTGACTTTGAGACCTACCATATCGGGACTTGAGCACTGCAGTCGAAGACTTCGCGGAAGCGGATGGTTCCGGGCTGGCGCTCGACGAGACGCACACCTTGGTTGCGGTCGAGCCGGAGGACCTGGAAACACTCTGGCGCCCGGAGGCGAGCGGAGCGCTCGGCTGGCTCCTGTTTCGCTCCGGCTCCTCAGCTGGCTCTGCGGGAGCCGCGAGCGCTGGCGAACCCCCCGAGCTCTGGTTTGAGTTCGGTGGCCGAAGGATCGCAGCCACGCTCGAAGACTCAGCCGGTTGGCATGCTCCGGGTGGTGCTGCGGTCGCGCTATTCGAGGTTCAGTTTTCTCCTCCCATCGCCGCGTCCGTGGACGACCACGACGCCGCCGCTGCCTGCGGAATCCGGCTAGCGGATAGCGAGGTCGTGGCTCAACTCACCAGGCGGTGGGTGGAACGACTCCTGGCTGCCGCCGGGGGCCCCGGCTAGCCGGTGTCGGTCGAGCTGCTCCAGACCGCGAGCCGGTCGGGCCCCCAGAAGACTTCCAGCTTCTCAGGTGTCGTCGGTCAGGACCGGATGAAGCTTGCCCTGCTGCTGGCGGCGATTGAACCCCGGATCGGTGGGGTTCTTATCAGAGGTGAGCGAGGGACGGCGAAGTCGACCGTGGTCCGGGCGATGGCGGCGATTCTTCCCACCCAGGAGCAGGTCGCCGACTGTCCCTATCGCTGCTCCCCTCACGGACCTGACCAGTGCGCGGAGTGTGCCGCCCGGGAGGCTCGGGGAGAGACGCTGCCGACGGTCTTCCGGCCCACCCGTGTGGTGGAGCTGCCCCTGGGTGCCTCCGAAGACCGGATCGTGGGCTCGATCGACCTGGAGCTGGCGCTCAGACAGGGGCGGCGCGCCTTCCAGCCGGGGTTGTTGGCCGAGGCGAATCGTCAGGTGCTGTACGTGGACGAAGTCAACTTGCTTGAGCATCACCTAGTCGACGTGCTGCTCGACGCCGCCGCCTCCGGGGTCAACGTGGTGGAGCGCGAGGAGATCTCGATCAGTCACCCCGCCCGGTTCGTGCTGGTCGGGACCATGAATCCCGAAGAAGGCGATTTGCGGCCGCAGCTGCTGGACCGCTTCGGACTCTGCGTGGAGGTGGCCGGGCTGCGTGGTCTGGACGACCGGGTGGAGGTCATGCGCCGGGAGGCCGAGCCGCCCCTGCCGCCGGGGGAGGACGGCGAGCTGGCCGACCGTCTGAGGCGAGCCCGCGATCTTCTGAGCCAGCTCGAGACCCCCGAGCTGGTGGTCCGGATGGCGGCGGCGATCAGCGTCGACCAGGAGGTCATCGGCCATCGGTCGGATCTGGTCCTGGTACGGGCCGCCCAGGCCCGGCGGGCGCTGGAGGCCGCGGCGACGGAATCGCCTGCTCCCGACTCGCTGGTGGTCGGTCTACCCGACCTGGCGATCGTGGCAGAACTCGCCCTGGTTCACCGCCGACGCTCCTTGGGGGGAAATTTGACAGAGGCTCCGGCCGGGATCAGTGAATCACCCACCGAGTCGGTGACCGCACCCGCCGAAGCTGGAGTGCCCGATCCCCAACGGGACTCCGGGGCAACCGGGGAGGCCACCTCGGAGCTTGGGGACGCCGAGGGAGAAGGTTCGCCCCAAGGGGAGGCACAGGCGTCCGCCGATCTGGGGGGCAGCACCGACTCCAGGCCGGGGCCGGCGGCGGCTCAACCAGTCGAGGTGGAGGAGGGCTTCGAGGTGGGTCGGATCCAGTTGCCTCGCGAGAGACTCCGTCGACGGGGCAAGGGGCGCAGAAGCCAGACCACCTCCCGGGATCGGCGCGGCCGATACGTGGGGGCCCAGGAGGTCGAGCACCCCAACGACCTGGCTCTGGACGCCACCCTGCGCGCGGCCGCTCCCCACCAGGTGACCCGGCGAGCCCGGGCTGGGGACGGTGACCGTCAGCTCCAGCTGGAGCGGCAGGATCTGCGCCAGAAGGTGCGCCAGCGCCGGATCGGCAATCTGATCGTGTTCGCCGTGGACGCCTCGGCCAGCATGGACGCCGAGCAGCGGATGGACGCGACCCGAAGCGCCATCTTCGCGCTGCTCAAGGACGCCTACGTGCGACGTGACCGGGTCTCGCTCATCTCGTTCTCGGGCCGCACCGCCCAGGTGATCCTCCGGCCCACCTCGAGCGTGGACCTGGCCGAGCGCCACCTGGCTCGGATCGCGGTGGGAGGCACCACCCCACTCACCCACGGCTTGACCGCGGCGCTAAATCTGATCGAGACAGAACGTCGGCGTGATCCGGATGTACTCCCGCTGCTAGTGCTGATCAGCGACGGCCGGGGAAACATCAGCTTCGGCGGAGAGGAGCCGCTCCTGGAGGCCCAGCGGCTGGCGGGCCAGATTCGCCGCCAGGGGATTCGGGCGCTGGTGATCGACTCCTCGCGCGATCACCTGCCAGCGCCCGTGTCTTCCCGACCGAGGGGCTCGGCTGCTCCCCGATTCGCGGGCTACAACTTCAACGCCTGTGTTGACCTGGCGGAGCGGATGGGGGCCGCCTACTTCGGTCTCTTCGACCTCTCCGAGGGGGCGATCCTGCGGCCGGTCACGGAGGCGCTCCGTCAGCCGAAGTCGGCAGGGCGCCCAAGCTCCCTCTGAGACAATCTCGCCGTGGCTGAGCTACGTACCGTCTATCCGTTCACCGCGCTCGTGGGCCAGGCGCAAATGCGCCTGGCTTTGGAGTTGAACGCGGTCAACCCGGCGATCGGGGGTGTGCTCATCCGCGGCGAGAAGGGCACCGCCAAGTCCACCGCGGTGAGGGCCCTGGCTCGCCTTCTCCCGGAGCTGGAGGTGGTCGTGGGCTGCCACTTTGGCTGCGCGCCTCGCGGCGACGCCACCTGCTCGGACTGCCAGGCCCGGCGGGCCGCCGGGGAAGAGCTGGAGGTGACCCAGCGGCAGATGCGGGTGGTCGAACTGCCCATCAACGCCAGTGAGGATCGGGTGGTCGGCTCGATCGACTTGGAGGCGGCGATCCACTCGGGACAGCGGCGCTTCGAGCCTGGGGTGCTGGCCGAGGCCAACCGCCAGATCCTCTACGTGGACGAGGTCAACCTGCTCGACGATCACATCGTGGACGTGCTGCTGGATGCTGCTGCCATGGGGGTCAATGTCGTGGAGCGCGAGGGAATCTCCGTCTGGCATCCGTCGCGCTTCATCTTGGTCGGGACCATGAACCCCGAGGAGGGCGATCTGCGGCCCCAGCTCCTCGACCGCTTCGGACTCTGTGTGGACGTCTCAGGAATCGGCAACATTGCCGACCGAGTTGAGATCGTCCAGCGCCGGGAGCGCTTTGAGGACGACCCCGAGGGCTTTGCCGCCGAGTGGGAAGACGAGGAAGACAAGGAGCGGGACCGGATCGACCGGGCCATCGCCGCCCTGCCCAAGATCCAGGCGTCGGGTCAGGTGCTGGAGGCGATCGCCCGCTTGGCGATCGAGCTCGAGGTCGACGGTCACCGAGCCGATTTGGTGGCCCGCAAGGCGGCCCAGGCGTACTCCGCTTTGGAGGGACTTCCCCAATTCGGCATGGCTGAGGTAGCGGCAGTGGCGCCAATGGTGCTGGCCCATCGGGTGCATTCCCGGCCCGGGCAGAGACCGCACGACATTGCCGGTTCGACGCGACGGGTCCTGGGGGAGGCGTGACCGCGGCTGACCGGTTGTCGCGAGGGACTGAGGTTGGGGTGACGGGCGGGTCGCGCTGGGATGGGTTTCGCCTTGCTACTGCTAGGTTTTTTGGGCCGGTCGTGGTTCGGGGACCGTCCTCCCACTCCGGTGGGACCCCGGCCACGGTCGGTGTCCCGCCCCCGAACCACGATGGCTGACGACTCTCCCCTGGGCGAGCTCGTCCCAGTGGAGCCCGAGGAGTTGCTCAACCGTGGTGCGGTAGGCGCGCCGGGCCGGCTGCGGATCGAGGTGGGTCTTTCCGAGCCCAGGTTCGCGAGACCAGCCGGCTGGCGAACTTCGAGAGACGAGATGGCCCTACGCCGGGCGCTCGGAGGTGTGTCCTACCCGGCCGACCGCGAGCGGCTGCTCGCGGAAGCGGGGCGCTGGCTGGTCGGCAAGGAGCACCTGCAGACCATTCTTCTGCGACTGCCTGAGCTGACTTACGGCGGAGAACTTGAGGTGCTGCGGCGCCTGAGCCAGCTCACTTCGCCCGAGCCGGAGCAGGAGGTGGGGATGAGCGCTGATCAGCCGGCTGAGTTGGAGCCCCCCTCGACCCTCCCAGGGAACGCCGGGGGAAGCTCCGACAGCCGGTAACTACGGGTGTCGACGTCAAAGTCAATGACCTCTAGCCCATTGGACAGGGCCGACTCCAATCCCCTTCGCAACTCTGCCTGAAGTCTTCGCATTTCTTTGAGATCAGCCCCAGTTGACGCCGGCAGTCCCACGGGAATAGCCACCGAGACCAGGTTTTGGTGCTGCCGTAGGCGGGACAGCTGGGCCTGCTCCGCTTCTCCCAGAAACCACTCCACGATTAGGCGGTCGGTGGGCAGTCCATGGCTCAGCGCGTCGTCGCGTTGACCGTAATAGTCGGCCTGGAATCCCCGCGCCGTTGCTCCCAGCCGTCGCAGATTGAAGTGGGCGTTGCCCACCTGGCTCGGGTCGAAGGTCCAGACGATCCGGTCCAGTCCAGCTCTCAGGGCCGCCTGACGCTGGGCAAGCTTGAGTGCTTTGCCAATCCCACTGTTGCGAAACTCCGGCAACACCCCGGCGGAGTGGGAGCGAAGGTAGGTGACCCCCTTGGCCGTCCGGCCGATGAATCCGTAGGCGAAGCCGACGGGCCGGTCTCCGGCCGTGGCCAACAGCACCACGCCTCCCGCCTCGGAGATGACCTTCAGTAGGGTGCTGGGAGCGGCGATCTCTCGCGATCCCCAGATCTGCGCCTGCAGCGAGCTGACCGACTCGATCTCGTCCTGAGTTCGAGCAGGCATCACCCGGTACCCCCCGTCTTGAGGCGAGTGGACCCTAGCCGCGGGCGGAGACACGGCTACGGTCCCTGGGCCAGGCGGGAGTCGCCGTGAGTCCGCCCCGCGCCCCTGTTCCCAATCTCAAGAGAGCCTGATTGTCCGGCCTATGAGCGGGGGACCACAATTAGCATCACTCGGCTCGATGGAGCTCTTGGTGCCCTCATCGGAGGCTCGCTGTGGCCCAGTTGATCTACTCGGCGATCACATCGCTCGACGGCTACGTGGCCGACGAGGCCGGCAACTTCGACTGGGGTATGCCGGACGACGAGGTGCTGGAGTTCATCAACGACCTTGAGCGACCGATCGGCACCTATCTCTACGGGCGCCGGATGTACGAGACGATGGTCTACTGGGAAACCGCCAGTTTCGGTGCTGAGGAGTCCCACCTGATGCAGGACTTCGCGGATATTTGGCGGCGGGCCGACAAGATCGTCTACTCGACCAAGCTGGAAGCCGTTGCCAGCGCCCGGACCCGGATCGCGCGAGAGTTCGACCCCGCGGCGATCCGGGAGATCAAGACGCAATCCTCATTGGACATCACGGTTGCGGGTGCCCAACTAGCCGGCCAGGCCCTGCGGGCAGGGTTGGTCGACGAGTGCCACCTATTCCTCACTCCGGTGGTCGTGGGCGGAGGCAATCCGTCCCTTGCCAAAGGTGTTCGCTTGCGGCTGGAGCTACTTGACGAGCGGCGATTCGGCAACGGAGTGGTTCACCTCCACTACCGCGTCGGGGCCTGAGGAGGGCGCGGCGGCCGTCTTTTGCTGGCGCCAGCTCCCGAGAGGCGAAGGTCACTCTCCCAGTGACCGGCCTGGGGCAGGCGGCGCCGCTCATTTGACCCTGCTGCTGGGCGACCTGTCCGGATAACCGACTCAGCTACTGACCAGGCACCCAGGCACGCCGCGGGCGGCTGACCAGGGGCGCCGGGATAATCGCCACGCAGATGGCCACTCAATCGACCAGTCGAATTCGCAACTTCTCGATCATCGCCCACATCGACCATGGCAAGTCGACTCTCGCCGACCGCCTCCTGGAGCTGACCGGGACGGTCAGCGCCCGGGACCTGACCGAGCAGATGCTGGACACCATGGATCTGGAGCGCGAGCGGGGCATCACGATCAAGGCCCAGGCGGTCCGCATGTCCTACCAGGCTCGCGACGGCCAGACCTATGAGTTCAACCTGATCGACACCCCGGGGCACGTGGACTTCGCCTACGAGGTCTCTCGGGCGCTGGCCGCCTGCGAAGGGGCGCTGCTGGTGGTGGATGCCAGCCAGGGGATCGAGGCACAGACCCTGGCCAACGTCTACAAGGCCCTTGAACTGGGCCTGGAGATCGTCCCGGTGGTGAACAAGATCGACCTCCCCCAGGCAGACCCGGAATTAGTCCGCGAAGAGATCGCCAGGGTGATCGGCATCCCGGCGGAGCGCTCGATTCTGGCCAGCGCCAGGACCGGGGAGGGCGTCGACCAGATCCTGGAGGCGGTGGTCACCGCTCTGCCGCCTCCTCTCGGGGACTCGGAGGCGCCGCTGCGGGCCTTGATCTTCGACTGCAAGTACGACGCCTATCGAGGCGTCGTGGTCTACGTCCGGGTGATGGACGGCCGGCTCCGATCGGGGACCCAGATCCGGATGATGGCATCCCAGGGGACCTTCACGGTCGACGAGGTGGGCATCTTCCGGCCCGCGATGGTGGAGGTCGGCGAGCTCACGGCCGGGGAGGTCGGCTACCTGATCGCCTCCATCAGGGACGTCCGCGATAGCAAGGTCGGCGACACCATCACTGAAGTCTCACGGCCCACCAAGGAGCCACTTCCCGGGTACCGCCAGGTCAGCCCGATGGTCTGGGCCGGCCTCTTCCCGGTCGACGGCGACGACTACCAGGGCCTCAAGGAGGCGCTGGACCGGCTGCAGCTCAACGACGCCGCCCTCACCTTCGAGCCGGAGACCTCGGTCGCCCTGGGGTTCGGCTTTCGCTGCGGTTTCCTGGGGCTGCTGCACATGGAGATCGTCCAGGAGCGACTGGAGCGCGAGTTTCAGCTCAATCTCATCACCACCGCGCCGTCGGTCGCCTACCGGGTGACGCTGCGGAATGGCAGCGCGATGGAGATCGACAACCCGGACCAACTGCCCGAGGTGGGGATGATCGAGACCATCGAGGAGCCCCGGGTCAAGCTGGAGATAGTGGTGCCTCGCGAGCACCTGGGCGGGATCATGGAGCTCTGCCAGGAGCGGCGGGGCGAGTACGTGCAGCTGGAGTACCAGCCCCCTGGTGAACGAGCTCTTCTGACCTACGACCTCCCGCTGGGCGAGATCATCCACGACTTCTACGACCAGTTGAAGTCCCGGAGTCGGGGCTACGCCTCGATGGATTACCAGTTGACCGGATACCGGGCCGAGAATCTGGTGAAGCTGGACGTTCTAGTGGCCGGCAGCAAGGTGGATGCCCTCTCGATCATCGTCCACCGCCAGCAGTCCAGTACCCAGGGACGGAAGCTGGCGCAGCGGCTCAAGGAGGTGATCCCCCGCCAGCTCTTCGAGGTGGCCATCCAGGCGGCCGTCGGAGGCAAGGTGATCGCCCGCGAGACGGTGCCGGCCCTGCGCAAGGACGTGCTGGCCAAGTGCTATGGAGGAGACATCACCCGCAAGCGCAAGCTGCTGGAGAAGCAGCGGGAAGGGAAGCAGCGGATGAAGCGGGTCGGCAGTGTGGAGATTCCGCAGGAGGCGTTCATGGCGGTGCTTTCACTTGACCGCTGAGCGAGCCGCCTTGGGGGCGCGAAGCCTGTATCTGCACATTCCCTTCTGCGACACCCGCTGCCCGTACTGCGACTTTGCCATCCACATTGGCGGCGACCACCTGCACCAGCCCTACGTGAAGGCGGTGATTCGAGAGCTGGGGTATCTGGCTGGCAGCGGTCGTCCAATGGGCGGTCTTGACACGGTCTACCTCGGCGGAGGGACGCCCGGGTCGCTGCCCCCTCCGCTCTTGCAGCAGCTGCTGGAGGCAGTGGAAGGGTGTTTGGGAATATCCCACGGGGCGGAGATCACCATCGAGGCCAACCCAACCGGGCTCACCCTCGAACGGGCGAAGAGCTGGCTCTCTCTCGGGATCAACCGCCTCAGCCTGGGCGTCCAAAGCCTGGATGATCGGGCTCTGCGCTGGCTCGGCCGCAACCACGACAGTGCCACCGCAGAAGCGGCGATAGACGCCGCGCGGCAGGGTGGGATAAAGAACCTGAGCTGCGATCTGATCTACGCGATTCCTGAGCAGCCAACTGCGGCCTTCGAGGCCGGACTTCGGCGGTTGATTGGGTTCTCACCCCAGCATGTCTCCTGCTACGAACTCACGGTCGAACCGGCGACCCCCCTGGCCCGCTCTGTCGCTGAGGGTCGGGTGCCCGCGCCTAGCGAGCCGGATTTCTTGGAGCAACACCGACTGGCTCGGGCATTGCTCGCGGAGGCCGGTCTCCGGCAGTACGAGGTGAGCAACTACGCCCAGCCCGGACTGGAGTCCCGGCACAACCTGAGCTACTGGCAGGGCCGTCACTATTTGGCGGCCGGGTGTGGAGCGCACGGCTTCGTCAACGACTCCGCGTCCCGCCGCCTGGGGTTTCCCGTGGGGCCGGAGGAAGTCGGCGTCCGTTACTGGAACTTGCGCAGCGCGTCGACCTATATCAAGCGGGTGACGACTCATGGCAACGGCCGGCGGGGGCATGAGGGAATCGACCGCGAGCAGGCGGAGCTGGAGCGTTTAGCCTGCGGGCTACGGCTGCAGCTGGGTGTTGAGTTGACCTTGCCCTGGCAATTGGCTACCGCCGAACGCCTGGCCGAACGAGGGCTGCTGACCATCGACGGAGGTCGGGTGGCGGCAACTCCGAGCGGGGTCGAGGTGCTGGACCGGATCACGCTGGAGCTGGCAGCGTCCGAACCCACGAGCGTCAGCGTTTAGTCACAAAGCCGCCTGCAGACGAGGTGCGGGGAGTACGCAGCACGGGGTCACTCAGGGACGCGTTCTTGGCTGACGCCCAACTGGGGAGGGTCAGCCGGTCGTGGGTAGATGTAGCCCGAACGCGTGCGGCAAGAGCACCCCAAATATGTACCCCGCCAAGGCAGCTCCGCTGCCCACCAGGAGCACCTGCGCCCCACCAATCCAGAGCCGCTGTCCGGTGACTGCGGCCTTCAGCACGCCGACCGCGGCCAGCCCAACTCCGGAGAGGAGCAGGGACACCAGAACCGCGGGCAAGCCGGTCATGAAGATGTAGGAGAGAATCGGGAGGATCGCCCCCAACAGGAAGGTGCCAGCCATGAGGAATCCATCCCGCACCGGCGCGTCACGGAGCTGGCTGGAGATCCCGAGCTCCTTCTCGATGTGGGTCTCCTCCCAGAGCTTCGGATACCTCGCCAGGGTGTGCGAGAGCTGGGTTGCTTCCTTCAAGGGCACTCCTCGGTCGGCGAAGATGGCGACCATTTCGTCGAGCTCCTCTTGCGGCCTACTCTCGAGCTCGCCGCGTTCTTTGTGAATCGCCTGGTGTTTGAGGTCCCGCGCCGCCGAGGTAGCGAGATAGGCACCGGTTCCCATCGAGATCATTCCGGCCAAGGCTCCCAGCAGACCGGCGATCAAGATGGTGGTGTGAGCTACCACCGTCCCTGCGGTGGCCGTGGCTACCCCGGTGGTCAAGCCAAGGGTCGTCAGCAGGCCGTCCTGCACCCCAAACACGACCTCCCGAATGCCGGTCCGGCGGGCCAGACGTTCCCGTTCCGAGCCCTGGTCTCCGACAGCGTCGCGATGCGCATGACTTTGGGCCGGCTCAAGCTCGGCGGGGAGGGACGGGCGGGAGCCCATGGGCTGATGTTAGCGTGACCGAGCACTGCTTCCCAGACCGATCGTCGCCAGTTCGGCGGACAGAACACCTGTGCTAGACTTCCGTTAGCACTCGAGGCAGTGGAGTGCTAACCGGGGCCTGAGGTAGATCTGGAATGGACCAGCGCAAAGAGCGGATTCTGCGGGCGGTCGTCTCCGATTACACCGAGACGGTGGTCCCGGTAGGCTCGCACGCGCTGGCTGCCCGGTACTTCCTGGAGCTGAGCTCGGCCACCATCCGCAACGAGCTGTCCGAGCTGGTCGATGACGGTTTTCTGGCCCAGCCACACGCCTCAGCCGGGAGGATACCGACCGACCAGGGCTACCGTTACTTCGTCGACTTCCTCCTGCCTCAAGAGGTGGTCGATCCCCAACTTCGCCGCCACGTCAGGCAGGGATTTGAGGCCGCTGATCACGACGTCGAGGCGGTGCTCGAGGTGGCCGCGGCCATGCTGAGCCGGCTCAGCGAGAACGTCGCGGTCGTCACCGGCCCGGCCAATGCCACCAGCTGCCTGCGGCATTTGGATCTGGTTCTGATTCGGCCCGGGCAGGCGCTGATGGTGGAGATCGCGACCGGCAACGCCGCCGTTCAGCGAGTCATCGAAATCGACCCCCTGGTCGACCAGGAGGAGTTGACCGGTTGGGCAGCGCGACTCAATGAGATGTACCGGGGGCTCTCGGCCGATGAAGTTGAGTCGGCCCCTCTGGTGCCTGGTCTCGCCCCTGGGCTGCAGGCGTTGGGCCAGGATGTGGCTCGCGGCCTTCGGCAGCTCGCCACCAGGTCAGCTCTGGTAATCCACAACGGGGTGCGCAACCTGGTCCGCCAGCCAGAGTTCGAAGACCCGGTCCGACTCCGGGCGGTGCTTGAGGTGCTGGAGGCGCAGCGCATCCTGGGTGACGTGCTGGCCCAGCTGGCTCCCCAAGCCGGGATGCAGGTACTGATCGGGCACGAGAACAGCGTGGAAGAGCTGCGTGAGTGCAGCTTGGTGCTGACCAGCTATCAGGCTGGCGACCAGCTCTGGGGCACCATCGGAGTGGTCGGGCCCACCCGGATCCGATACGGCCAAGTCGCGGCCCGACTGCAGCTGGTCTCGCAGGCGACCGGCGACGCCTTGACCCGGCTTCTCGCATGAGCCGCGCCGAGGCCCCGGGGAGCTGATGAGCGCGCCCAAGGACCCAGCTGGGGCGAAGCCCCAGTCAGTTCCAGAGTCAGAGGGCGGCGACCCCCGGGCAACGGCCCGGGTCGCCGAGTTGGAGGCCGAGCTGGCCAAGCTCAACAGCACCTATATGCGCCTGGCGGCCGACTTCGAGAACCACCGCCGCCGCAAGGCCCAGGAAACCGAAGAACAGGCGCGATTCGGCTCACTCGCCCTGCTGCAGGCGTTGATGCCAGGCCTTGACAACCTGACCCGCGCCGTCTCCCATATTCCGGAAGAAGCCAAGGACGGCCTCGCCGAGGGGCTGCGGTTGACCGTCAAGCAGCTCGAGGATGCCCTTGCCTCTCAGGGAATCCGGCGGATCGAGTCCGTCGGGGTGGCCTTCGACCCGCGGCTCCACGACGCGGTCCTAACCGTCCCGGTCGGCGGCGTCCCCCCGGGCACGGTGGTAGCGGTCTTGGCCCCCGGATATCAGATCTTCGACCGTGTGGTGCGCCCCGCTCAGGTCAGTGTGGCCGAGGCCGTCCCGGAAGAGGACTCGGCAAAGGAGCCGGGGCGTATCGGCGGGTCGCCCGCCGGCCCTGACGACCTCACGGACGAGAGATCCCCCAACTAGTCGATGCCCCAGACCAAACGCGACTACTACGAAGTTCTCGGCGTAGACCGCCAGGCCACCCCAGCCGAGTTGAAGCGCGCCTACCGGGCCTTGGCGATGCGCTACCACCCTGATCGCAACCCAGGCGACCACGAGGCGGAAGACCACTTCAAGGAGATCGGCGAGGCCTACCAGGTGCTCTCTGACCCCGATCGTCGCCAACGCTACGACGCCTTCGGCCATGCTGGCGAGTCCATGGGTGGCACTGCGGGGTTCAACTTCCAGTCGGCCTTCGACCTCTTCGACATGTTCTTCGCTGGCGGCGCCTCCGCCCAGCGCCGTCGCGGTGGCCCCAGGCGGGGCAGTGATCTGCAACTCCAGGTAACTGTCGAATTCGAAGAGGCGATCCGAGGAGTGACCCGCACTTTCGACATCACCCGTCACTCCGCCTGCACTGAATGCCAAGGAACCGGCGCGAAGGCGGGAACGGCGTCCGTCTCCTGTCCAGATTGCGGAGGTCAGGGCCAGGTGCAGCGGGCACGCCAGACTCTGCTCGGTCAAATGGTCACGGTCGAACCGTGCCCTCGCTGCCAAGGTGAGGGAAAGATGATCGAGTCGCCCTGTGCTATCTGCCACGGGCAGGGTCTGGTGGAGGCCCCCAAGGAGATCGAGGTCCAGATCCCTCCCGGGGTGGACAACGAGATGCGGGTCCGGGTCCCCGGCGAGGGCGCCGCCGGTCCCCGAGGCGGGCCGCCTGGTGACCTCTACCTGCTGATAACAGTCAGGCCCCACGAGGAACTGCAGCGGCGCGGGATGACCATCGTCTACGAGTGTCCCATCACCTTCTCGCAGGCGGCCCTGGGAGACACGATCGAGGTGCCCACCGTGGACGGCCCTGTCCCGTTGGTGGTCAAGGCCGGCAGTCAGTACGGACAGCAGGTACGCATACCAGGCAAAGGCGCACCTGATCCGAGGACTGGTCGGCGGGGTGACCAGGTGGTCCGGCTCCGAGTGGTGATTCCGACCCGGCTGACCGAGCGGGAGCGTGAGTTGTTGCGCGAGCTCTCGCCCCCCGACGGCAAGCCACACCCGGTGCGGCGGGGATTCTTCGAGAATCTGAAGGACGTCATCGGGCTGTAGGGGCGACCCTGGTTTGGCTCCAGTAGGCCCGGGCCATTCACTCTCAATGGGTTAGAAAACCCAGCAGAAGATGCCAATTTTTCGAATGAAGGACCACGACCATGTCTCGTTGGGACCGTCGGCGCGCCCTGTTTTTGTGCCAGATGAGACCGCCCAATTCTTGAGTGACGGTGGAAGCGTGGGCCATCCCGCGACCCGGCACCGGCAGTGTCATCTGCCGCTGCCGTGACGGCTGCCGGTCCCGCTTCCTCCGTCGGCCCAGCCCGGCCAACTGGGGCTGCCGGACCCGGTTTACCGGCGCTCGGTCACGTTGGCTTCGGTGCAGCCTGTTCCGAGGGGAGGAGCAGCGGGAACTTCGCGCGGAGCCGCTCCGCCAGCGCCTCTGGGCTGCGCACCATAAACGGCTCGTCCAGGAGGTGCTGCCAAGAGGTAGCGTCGGAGCCCTCGATGGCTGGGTTGAAATAGATGCGCGGCGACAGTCGGGCGTGCAGCCAGAAATGGGGGGTCCGCTCTTGGGTTGGAGCGGCGTACAGCGCCAGGTTGAAGGCGCGCACGCCTTCTTCGTGAAAGGCTGCCAGGGCAACCTTGAGCCCAGCGGCGAACTCTCGGACCGTTCCTTCGGACAGCCCCTCCAGGTAGGCCTCCTCGGGGAAGAGCGTTAGGAGGTCCGAGACCACACTCCGGGAGACGAACGCCGTGAGCCAGACGGTGTGCCGACCCTCAGCCACGAATCGCTCGCCGGCAGCCGTCTCCGCTTGGGCCAGCTCCGCCCAGTAGGGATGTTGATGCCGGCGCCAGAACCGCCGGCTCCGGCGCACCTCCTCCTCCAGGAGAGATCCAGGGCGGTTGGTCGAGAAGGCCTGGAGGTGAGCGTGCACCTGGGTTGCGCCCGCCGGCGGCATGTAGTTCCAGGTGACCACTGAGTAGTTGCCCCGGCCCACCCGGGGGAGGGAGCGGAAGTACTGGATCGCCGCCATCAACCCGTCCGCTAACTGTCTTTCCGTGAACTGATCGGCGGGGAGGTAATGCTCTCTGGTCAGGGTTACCACCACGCTGTGCCGGTCATAAGGGGAGAGATTCGGAAAGACCGTGGCTTCGCCCCTTTGGATCCGGCCCTCGGCGGCGATCGCCCGGGGCAGGAGAGGCGTCACCTGCAGTAGGCGGTCAGGGCAAAACGGACACCCTGCCCGCGAGGACTCCACGGCACGGGAGAGGTCGGCCGGCACCAGCTTGAATCCCACGAAGTGGGCGACCCGGCCACTCCGCCCGGTCAGCGGGTCTCGTCGCAATTCCGAGTAGCGGCGGACCAGCTGGCGGTCGGGGGCGTCATCGGACGGCCGGAAGGTCGAGAACCGGCGCTCGCTGACGAACCGCACGTTCAAGGGCGGCGGTCCGACCGCGCCATCAGCCCCCCTGCGCCTCCAGATCCCCGGCACGCGCCAGCAGAACAGTGAGGGCCACCGCGCCCGCCAGGGTGGCGCGCAGATTGCGTGGTCCCAGGGAGACCGGCCTAGATCCGTGGCTGGCTAGCTCCTGCACTTCGGCCGCAGTGAAGCCACCCTCTGGTCCTATCAGTACCGCGGTGGGCAGGTGGCTGTCCCAGGCCACCGAGTTGAGTCCCTGGCGCATCTCCCCGTCGTGGCAGGTGAACGCCTGGAGTTTGGGCTCGGCCCGGAGGAGGTCCTGTAGGGAGTCCAGCACCGGGGCGATCAGATGCACCTCGGGGATGCGGTGGCGACCCGCCAACTGGGCCGCCTCGCGGCTGATGGTCCGCCAGCGCTCGGTCCTCAGAGCGGCCTGCTCAGGCTCCAGCCTGGGGATGGTTCGCTCGGTCAGGACCGGCCAGATTGTGATCGCCCCCAACTCCACGACCTGTTCGCAGACGGCAGACATTCCCTGGCCCTTCGGCAGAGCCTGAAGCAGGTGCAGCTGAGCCTTGGCCTCCCGGCGGGTGCGCCTGGTGGCCACGATCATCCCGGTAACTTGGTCGGCTCTCAGCGTCTCCAGCCGGACGTCGTGCTCGGTACCGTCCTCGACGACGACGGTCACCAGCTCTCCCTGGCGCGAGCGCAGCACGCGGCTGATGTGCCAGGCATCGCGATCGAGAATCTGGACCTCACCGCTAGGGCTGACCTGCCCCGCCGGAACGAAGAAGAGTGGCATGGGCGGAGTGTAGCCAGCCGGGTGACGCCGACCCTCGCCGATACCATGGCCCAGTGGAGTGGCCCGCTGCTGGAGAGCTCCGGCGCATCCAGGCCGGCGACGGCACCGAACTCGCAGTCCACACGCTCGGCGAGGGCCCTCCGCTCCTCCTGGTCCCGGGCCTGGGCACAGATCACCATGCCTTCGTCTGGAACATATCCCAGCTGGCAGAGCACTTCGAGTGCCTGGTGTTGGACCAGCGAGGAGTCGGGCTTTCCCAGGCCACCCCCGGTCCCTACACGATGGAGCTTCTGGCCGACGACGCCGCCAGCGTGCTCCGCCATCTCACTCCCCGTGGCGCGTTTGTGTTCGGCGTCTCTATGGGTGGCATGGTCGCTCAGCACCTCGCCATCCGACACCCGCACCTGGTCGAAGCGCTAGTGCTCGGTTGCACCGGCCCGGGGGGCCGGTTGGCGGTGCGGGCAGATCCCGAGGTGACGCGACGTCTTCTGGGCGCTGACGCCAAGGATCCCGCCTCGGCCTACCGGATCGCCTGCTCAGTCCTCTACGAAGCCCGCTGGGCGGCGGCCCACCCAGAGGTCATTGAAGATGCCGTCGAGTGGCGCGCCCGCCATCCCGTACGCCCAGGGGTGTTCCAGGCCCATTGGCAGGCGATCCGCCACCACGATACGGGGGACTCTCTGGGGCTGATCGCAACACCGACCCTGATCCTCCAGGGCACCGCCGACCTGGTCATGCCACCCGGAAACGCCGAGGCGCTGCGAGGCGGAATCGGTGGCTCGGAACTGGCCTGGGTGGAGGGCCGCGGCCACATGTTTTTCCAGGAGGATTCTGCGCAGACGCTCAGCCTGCTTCAGCGGAAACTGCTGCCCGCGGTGCCTGAGCGTGGCGCTCGGTAACTCCCGTCGCTGTCGGTTCCAGATACAATCGCCACCCGCAAAGGTGCGGACCGTGGGGTCCGCGCCGGGGCTGGGCTAGGCTGGCTTGAGGAGGTGACTTTCGCTGTCGGAGGTAAAGCTGCGGGAAGGCGAGTCGTTCGAGAGCGCGCTGCGCCGATTCAACAAGAAGATCAAGCAGAACGGCGTTCTCACCGAGGTACGGCGTCGGGAGTTCTACGAAAAGCCCAGCGTCCGCCGCAAGAAGAAGATCATGGCGGCGCGCAAGCGCCGGGCCAAGCAGGCTTAGCGCCTGATCTATCGCAACCCCCGCCGGTTGCGGTGTGCGTCATCTTCTCGCGGAAACTCTCCAAGTCAGACCGTCAGCTCGCGCAGTCCGCTGATCTTTTGCAGCTCATGATCGGAGCGCTAAAGGAGCTGGGGCTGGAGTCGGTCACCGTCAATTGCCGACTGACGACGCCCATTGAAGTTCGTCAGCTCAACCGCGAATTTGCTGGCTCTGACCACACCACTGACGTGCTCGCCTTTCCAGCGGCTTCCGGCGGGGCGACTGACTTCCAACTTCCTCCCGGGGAGATGGGGTTTCTGGGGGACATAGTCATCTCGGTCAGGACCGCGGCGACCCAGGCGGAGCTGATCGGCGACGATCCTCAGGCGGAGCTGCGACTGCTGGCGGTGCACGGTCTGCTCCATCTGCTCGGTCACGATCACGGGGAGGACGCAGCGGCGGCCCGAATGACTAAAGCGACCGAGATGGTGCTCGGGGGAGACGCCGCCCGCCGCGGGGCAACGCCACCGCGGGCGCCAGCGCTCCGGCCGCGAGGTTGAGCGCCGACCCTTTGCTGGTGATCGGGTTGGGCAACCCTGGCGGTGCGTACGAGGGCACTCGCCACAACGTCGGCGCGGAAGCCGTGGGCATCCTCGCCCACCGGTTGCACATCAAGCTCGGCGCCTACCGCGGCCCTGCCTGGGTGGCGCGCAAGACGGTAGAGGAGCGGGAGCTGATCCTGGCCCGGCCCAAGACATTCATGAATGAGTCAGGGGTGGCCGGCTCTAGGCTGTCTCGGGACTTCAACGTGCCCCTGGAAGCAGTCGTGGTCGTCTATGACGAGCTCGATTTGAAGCTGGGTCGGCTGCGGATCCGCTCCCGTGGCGGCACCGCCGGACACAACGGGCTCCGCTCGCTGCAGGCCCACTGGCGCTCTCAGGAGTTTCCCCGGGTGCGGATTGGGATCGGAAGACCACCGGCAGGACAGGATCCGATCGACTACGTTCTGGGCAGAGCTGGCGGGCGGGAGCGGGAGGTTTTGGACCGAGCCTGCGCCCGGGCGGCCGACGCGATCCTGGCGATCGCCAGCGTTGGCGTTGAGCAGGCCATGACCGAGTACAACCGGGTTGACCCAGAGGACTTGACCGATGCCGTCTGAACTCGGACCCACGAAGGCTACGGCGGGAGCAACATTGGCCCCGCCTCGTACCTTGCTGGCCCGCATGGCGGAGCTACCTCTTGGGCAAGGACTCTTGGCCTGGCTGGCCCAGGAGGCACCGCCTAGCTCGGTCGGGGGGATCATCCACGCCGCCACTCCCCTGGTGGCGGCGCTTGTCCGAGACCTGCTCCAGCAGCCGGTCTGCCTGTTGGTGGCGGAGCCAGAGCCGGTGTGGCAGGAGATCTCCACCTGGACCTCGGACAGCGACGTGCTGCTCTTCCCACCTGCGGACGTGCTGCCCTTCGACCGGATCGCCCCTTCGGGCGAGGTCGTGCGGCACCGGCTGGCCACCCTGCGGGGGCTGCGCTCTCCGACGCCGCAGATCGTGGTCACCTCCCTGCCGGCCATCCTGCGCCCGACGCTCTCGCCCGAGCGCATCGGCAGCTGGCGAAGCTCACTTGAGTCCGGGGCCAGGATCGCCCCCGGGGAGCTGGCCCGCCTGCTCTTGGAGTCGGGCTATCGGCAGGAGTCGATCGTCTCTTTCCCTGGGGAGTTCGCTCGCCGGGGGGGGATCATCGACTGCTTCCCCACCGAGGGTAGACCGTGGCGCGCCGAGTGGGAAGGTGACCTGGTGGCCGGACTGTGGCGTCTCGACCCTGAGACCCAGGGCTCGAAGGCGGGCCTGGACTCGGTGGCACTCACCCAGGCGAGGGAGTTCTCCCTGGACCGGACCTCATTGCGGCTGGCGGCCGACCGACTGGCCGGGCTCGACCTGGCCTCACTGCGAGAAGACGTTCGCGAGCGCTGGGAGTCCGACCTCGAGCTGCTTCGGGAGGGTGCGCTGCCCGACCCGGCAGACGCCCTCGGACCGCTGATGGCAGATCCGGAACAGACCCTCCTGCGGCATCTCCAGCCCGGCACGATCTTCCTCACCGAGCACCGCGAGCGGCTCAGCCAGATGGCGCGCTCCTGGCTCGACGAGGTGGAGTCGATCCACGAGGCGGAGGTCACCCGGTCGGAGCTACCCCACGACCTCCCTGCCACGGTCGCCTCCCTGAAGGCGGTGTCGGCGGTGCTGGCTGGCGCCCGCAGCCTCGACCTGCGGCGGGAGCCGGTCGAGGACTCGCAGGTCTGTGCCGATGTGGAGATAGCTGGGGCCCCGACCTTCGCCGGAGACATTGACCAGTTCGCAGTCCAGGTGCGGGAGCTGCGCCGAGCCACCGGCACTGTCTTGGTCTTGGGCATGCAAGAGGACCGGGTGTTGGAGCTCACCGAGGAGCGGGGATTGGAGCCGGTCCGGCTGGAGGACTTTTCCATCTCGGGGAGCGAGGTCTCGGAGGCTTCTCTGCTGGTCGCCCCCGGCGATCTAGAGGTGGGGCTGGTGATCAGCGGACTCCGCCTCGCGGTGCTCTCCGACGCGGACATCTTCGGCCTCCAGAAGCGTCGGGCATCCTCGTTGCTGCGCACGGTCCGCCGAGCCGAGTCCAGTGCCGCCGGCAGGCTCCGACACGCGACCGGGTCTGGGGTCGACGTCGCAGCCTTCCGGTTCAAGCTGGAGCCTGGGGACGTGGTCGTCCATCGAGATCACGGCATCGGCCGTTTCCTCACCATGAGTCGAGTCGCCGACGGCGACGGTGAGCGCGAGTACATGCAGCTCGAGTACGCCGACGGCCACAAGCTGTACGTTCCCGCTGAGCACCTGGACCGGATCGAGCTGTACGCCGGCGGGGGAGGGGAGCATCCGCAGCTCTCACGCCTGGGTACCGGCGAGTGGGAGCGCACCCGACGCTCGGTGCGGCATCGGGTCGACCAGATCGCCGAGGAGCTGGTGGAGCTTTACTCGCGCCGGTTGGAGGCCGAGGGGCACGCCTTCGCGCCGGACTCCCGCTGGCAGCAGGAGCTGGAGTCGTCGTTTCCCTACCAGGAGACCCGCGATCAGCTTCTCGTCCTGGACGACATCAAGCGCGACATGGAGTCACCTCGCCCCATGGATCGACTGCTCTGCGGGGACGTGGGATTCGGCAAGACCGAGATCGCTCTGAGGGCCGCCTTCAAGGCGGTCGAGGGAGGCTTCCAGGTGGCGGTGCTGGTCCCCACCACGGTGTTGGCGCAACAGCACCATCTGACTTTCATCGAGCGTTTGGCGGCCTTCCCAATCGTGGTCGAGCAACTCTCCCGGATGCGCTCCGACGAGGAAGCCCAGGCGGTTCTGGGGGGTTTGGCGGCGGGAACGGTGGACATCGTGATCGGTACCCATCGCCTGCTCCAGCGGGACGTCCGCTTCAAGAACCTGGGACTGGTGGTGCTGGACGAAGAGCAGCGTTTCGGGGTGCTCCAGAAGGAGCGGCTGAAGCAGCTACGCACCGCTGTCGACGTGCTCTCGCTCTCGGCCACCCCCATCCCCAGGACGCTGCACATGGCGCTGGCGGGGATCCGGGACCTCTCGGTCGTCCGCACCCCGCCGGAAGGCCGGCTGCCCATCCGTACCTATGTCACCGCCAAGGAGCAGGGGCTGGTCCAGGACGTGATCCGCCGGGAGCTGGCCCGCCGAGGCCAGGTGTACTACGTCCACAATCGGGTCCAGACGATTCAGCGCGAGGTGGAGTGGCTGCGGCAGTTGGTGCCCGACGCCAGGTTCGCAGTCGCTCACGGCCAGATGGATGAGGGGGCCCTGGCCAAAGTCATGGTGGCGTTCATGGCGGGGGAGGTGGATGTGCTCTGCTGCACCACCATCATCGAGAACGGTCTGGACATCGCCAACGCCAACACTCTGGTGGTGGACGACGCCTCCCGAATGGGATTGTCTCAGCTCTATCAACTGAGGGGCCGGGTCGGCCGCTCCGGGCAGCGTGCCTACGCCTACTTTCTTTATGACCCGGAGAAGTCGCTGACCGAGCGCGCCGACAAGCGACTCGACGTGGTAGCGGACCTTCAGGACCTCGGTTCGGGCTTCGCCCTGGCGCTCAAGGACCTGGAGATCCGGGGCGCCGGTAACGTGTTGGGCGAGGCCCAGCATGGCGACATCGCCGCAGTCGGACTCGAGACCTACAACCACCTGCTGCGCCAGGCGGTGCTCCAGGCGCGTGGACAGGAGCTGGCTGAGTCGCCGGCTCAGGTGGCGGTGAATCTGCCGTTCCATGCCTTGCTGCCGCCGGAATACGTTCCGGATGAGCGTTTGCGCCTGCGCATCTACCAGCAGCTGGCCGGGGCCACCACCGAGAGTGAACTGGATCAGAGTGCGCGCAACCTCCGCCAGCGATTCGGTCCCAGGCCGGAGGAGTTGGAGAATCTCATCTTGGCGCTGCGCATCCGACTGCTGGCTGCTGGGGTGGGCGCTCGGTCGGTCGAGACCGACCGGGACGATGTGGTCCTCAGCTTCGAGCCCGGACATGGCCTTCCCTTGCGCGACGTCGCCGGTCACGGTAATGGCCAGCTACTGGAGTCCACCAACAACCGGCTCCGCCTTCACTTCGAGCAGGTCGGAGACAGCTGGCCGGAGCTGCTGATCGGGGTGCTTCGGAAGCTGGACCGGGCCAGGTCCGACCGAATAGCCGAGTTGGCCAAGGCGTGACCGACGACGACCTGCTGCAGTTGCGACGGCTCTTCGAGGTGATGGAGCAGCTCCGGGCCCCCGGGGGGTGTCCCTGGGACAGGGCCCAGACCCATCAGACCCTGCTTCCCTTCCTGCTGGAGGAAACCTACGAGGCGATCCAGGCGGCGGAGGAGAACCGTCTGGGAGAACTGGCCGAGGAGCTGGGCGACCTTTTGGTGGAGGTGGCGATGCACTGCGCCATCGCTGCGGAGTCGGAGACCTTCGACATCGGAACGGTGGCCAAGAGTGCCACCGAGAAGATGATCGGACGCCATCCCCATGTCTTCGCAGATCTGGAGGTGGCGGGGGTGGCCCAGGTGCTGAGCAACTGGGAGGAGCTGAAGCGGCGGGAGAAGCCCGACCGAGAGTCGGCACTCGACGGAATCCCGAATTCCTTGCCGGCGCTGGCCCTGGCCGCCGCCGTCCAACGCCGGCAGCCGCAGGACCTGCCCACGGGCGGTCGAGGCGGAGCTGAACTCGACCCCGCCGCGGCTGCCCAGGAGGCGTTGAGCAAGCTGGTCTTGGGGGAGGACGGGGAACGGTCGGTCGAGCAGCTCGTCGGCGAGCTCCTTTACTCGGTGGTAGCCCTGGCCCGCTCCAGGGATGTCGATGCCGAGGGTGTTCTCCGGCGATTCAGTTCCCGACAGCGCGCGACGTTGCGCCGGGGGGAGCTGGACGACCGGGCTCAGGCTGGCGCGCGGCCCCCCAGCGGCGTGAAGTAGAGCCGAACTCGCCGGAGTTCACCCAGATCCCATCTACTCGACGTATACTCACCCGGACGAGCGGGCCTTGGCGCCTGCTGTCTGCCGAATCACATCCACCTCACGTTGAACCAGGATCGAGCGGACGGCTACGGGCCCCTCGCTGGGCTGATCCGAGAGCTACGCATCCGCTGGCGGCTATTCCGGCGGGGCCACTCTCTGGGGCATCGCCACGTGGTGTTGCTGATCGTGACGGTCGCCGGCTTTTGGATCGCGGTCAGTCTCTATCACGGCCTGGGGACCGACGCCAGCCTGCAGCGCCAGCTGAGCCAGCTTCAATCCCAGTCTCAGAGCCTGTCACGTCAGGTCCGGGCCCAGCGGGAGGAGCTCAAGACGGCGTCGTCGTCCGCTTCCCAGGCGGAGATCGCCCGCTCGGAGGGGCTGGCCGGGCCGACCGACAAGGTCTACGCTGTGGAGAACCCGGTCGAGGCGGCGGGACCGATAGCGATTCAGCAGGGGGCGGCCGAGGTCGGACAGACCGCTCAGGCGCTGGTCCAGGCGCTCTTGGGGATCAGCCCGCCGACTCCGTGAACTGCCAGATCAGGAGCGGCCAACTCTCCTTCAGCGCGAGCTCTATCCACTTTTGACGTTCTGGGCCGGGTCGCGTACAATCTCGACGCGGCGTGGAGCAGTGGCAGCTCGTCGGGCTCATAACCCGAAGGTCCCAAGTTCGAATCTTGGCGCCGCAACGCTCACCCATCCGAGGCCGCGGGCAACGGCGGTATAGCTCAGGGGTTAGAGCGCTCGGCTCATAACCGAGGTGTCCCTGGTTCAAATCCAGGTACCGCCACACCCGCCGCGGGACGCCCTCCGGAGGCGCTACGTGCGCCAGTTCGAAGCGAAGGACGTCGCCAGACGACTGCGTACAATCGGCCGGATGCCACGCCAGCGCCGGACGATCGCCTACGCGGTATTGCTAATCGCCCTGCTGGCGATCGCGGTACTGGCCTGGCGGGTCTCTCCGAGCAAGACCATTCCAGTCCGCTCCACCGGAAAGCTTCAGCAGGCGCTGGCCAACTACCAGCTCAAGTCGGAAGGCAAGCCAGTGCCGGCGGGCGAGCCGATCATCTCCTCCACCAAAGAGGCGCAGGTGGTCAACTCCAACGAATCGGTTGATTGGTTCACCACCGACGGGCACGAGTACCAGTCATTCGTAGAAGCTAGTGATCCCTCGGAGATTTTCCAGCCGTACGGGTACACCAAATACACGATTCAGGCCCCTAGTTCAGACAACGTGTTCCTTACCTACATCCTCCCCAACGTGATCATCGTCTTGGTGATCTTGGCCTTCATCTGGTTCATGCTCCGGCAGAGCCAGAGTGGCAACAACCAAGCGATGTCCTTTGGCCGGAGCCGGGCGCGGCTGATCGCCGGAGACAAACCGGAGGTCACCTTCGCCGACGTAGCCGGGGTGGACGAGGCCAAACAGGAACTGAGCGAGATCGTGGAGTTCTTGAAGTACCCGGAGCGCTTCACCTCGCTGGGCGCGCGCATCCCCAAGGGGGTGCTCATGGTCGGCCCGCCGGGAGCTGGCAAGACCCTCCTCAGCAAGGCGGTGGCGGGCGAAGCTGGCGTGCCCTTCTTCAGCATCTCGGGATCCGAGTTCGTCGAGATGTTCGTGGGGGTCGGCGCCAGCCGGGTGCGTGACCTCTTCGACCAGGCTAAGAAGAACAGCCCCTGCATCGTCTTCGTCGACGAGATCGACGCTGTCGGCCGGCAGCGCGGAGCCGGGTTAGGCGGGGGGCACGACGAACGGGAGCAGACTCTCAACCAGCTGCTGGTGGAGATGGATGGTTTCGAGACCAACACCCACGTCATCGTGATAGCGGCCACCAACCGTCCAGATGTGCTGGACCCGGCGCTGCTGCGCCCGGGTCGCTTCGATCGCCACGTCACCCTGGACAACCCCGACATCAGGGGCCGGGACGCCATCCTCAAGGTCCACGCTCGCAACAAGCCCATGGACACATCGGTCGACCTGGAGGTGCTGGCCAAGCAGACCGTGGGATTCAGCGGTGCCGACCTGGCGAACCTGATCAACGAGGCGGCGATCCTCTCGGCCCGCCAGAACAAGAAGGTGATCGGGATGCCGGAGCTGGAGGAAGCGATAGCCAGGGTCATCGCCGGCCCGGAGCGCAAGTCCCGTCGGATCACCGACGAGGAGAAGGCGACGATCGCCTACCACGAGATGGGGCACGCCCTGGTGATGTACACCCTGCCCAACTGCGATCCGCCCTACAAGATCAGCATCGTCAGCCGGGGCATGGCCCTGGGCTGGACCATGGCCCTCCCGGATCACGACCGAGTTCTGGTCAGCAAGGCCCAGTTGACCGACCAGCTGGCAGGGATTCTCGGAGGGCGAGTGGCCGAGGAGATTCTGCTCGGCGACGCCAACATCACCACCGGTGCCTCAGACGACATCGGCAAGGCCACCAAGCTGGCTCGGCGGATGGTGACGGAATGGGGGATGAGCGCCAAGTTGGGCCCTCTGGCATTTGGGACCAAGGAAGAGCTGGTCTTCCTGGGCCGGGACCTGGGTGAGCAGCGCAACTACTCCGACGAGACGGCCGGCGAGATCGACCAGGAGGTGCACTCCCTGGTTGACAACGCCTACCTCACCGCCAAGAAGGTGCTGACCCTGCGCCGCCACACCCTGCAGTCGCTGGCCGATCACCTGATCCAGGTCGAGTCGATGGATCGCAAGGAGATGGAAGAGGTCATTCAGCAGGTCGAGGAAGAGCAGCCGGCCGCCAGCTGACTGCAGCCGCCGAAGGGGCGGGGAGCGACTCTGAGCCGTGGCGCTTACCATGAACTTAGGCCCATCGGGCCTGTGAGGAACGACCTCAATCCGCTTGGATCCCTGAGGTGACCGAGACGGAAGTGGGTTACGGAATCGTCGGCGCGGGGCGCTTGGCCCAGGCGATCGCTCGTCGTTTGGGGCGGGCCGGCGTTCCCCCGGGGTTGATCTGCTCGAGAAGCCCTGACCGAGCACGCGCCATCGCGGTCGAGCTCGGATGGTCGGTAAGCCAGGGTCCGGAGGAGGTTCTGGCCGGTTCCCGGCTCACCCTGCTCTGTGCACCAGATGGACTGCTCGGCAACCTAGCCCAGGAGCTGGGGTCGGGTCCGCCACTAGGTGACCGGGTCGTGGCCCATTGCGCGGGGATTCAGGGTCTCGGTCCGCTTGCCCCGCTGAGGGCGAGGGGCTGTGCGCTGGGTGTCTTCCATCCGCTGGCGCCGTTCCCAGACGGTGACCCGGCATCCTTCGACCACACCTTTATCTCAATCGAGGCGGACCCTGGGGCGCGGGCTGAACTCCTGGAGCTGGCGCGACTTCTGGGTTGCAGGGTGCTGGAGATGGAGGAGGTGGACCGGCCCCTCTACCACGCCGCGGCCGTGTTCGCGGCGGTGTTGCCGGTCCTCCTGGAGCGGGTCGCGGAGCGACTCGGTCGCGCCGCAGGCGGGGGCGCAGACCTGGCGGAGGCGCTCCGGGACCTGCATCTGGCGAGCGCCCGCAACGTTCAGCGGCTAGGCCCCGAGCTAGGGCTGAGCGGACCCCAGCAGCGTCACGATGGCGGCACCGTAAGTGCCCACCTCGCGGCTCTGGGTCGGGTCGATCCGGCCTTGGCCCAGCTCTATGCGTCCATCCAGGAGGCGGCCAGGCTAGAGCCGGCCGACCGAACTGGCACAGGAGATTGACAAGTGGATGACCATCCGACAGCTCGCAAGCCAATTCAGATCACCGACTTGGCCAGGTGGAAGCGCGACGGCCAGCGCTTCGCGATGTTGACCGCCTACGACTACACCACGGCCTGGTGGTTGGACCACGCCGGAATTCCGGTGCTGCTGGTCGGGGACTCGCTCGGTGGAGTGATGCTGGGACATCGCTTGCGCGACGGGGGATCCAACACCATCCCGGTCACTCTTGACGACATGCTGCTCCATGCCAAGGCGGTTGCCCGCGGTGCCCATCGGGCCCTTCTCATCGGCGACCTGCCGTTCCTCTCATACCACCTGGGGCTGGACGACGCGACCAGATCGGCAGGCCGGATGCTGCAGGAGGGGGGGATGCAGGCGGTCAAGCTCGAGGGCGGCGGACCAATGGTCGAGGTAGTCGCCCACCTGGTCGAGCGGGGAATCCCGGTCATGGGGCATCTGGGGCTCACTCCTCAGAGCGTGCATGCGATGGGGGGGTTCCGGGCCCAGGGGCGAGATGAGCCGGGAGCAGCCAGAATCCGGGACGCCGTGACAAGCCTGGAGCAGGCGGGCGCATTCGGAGTGGTGCTAGAGGGCATTCCCGCAGCGCTCGCCGCGGACCTCACCGCCAACACTTCAATGCCAACGATCGGCATCGGGGCCGGGGCCAGCTGCGACGGGCAGGTCCTGGTGGTCCACGATCTGCTCGGGCTCACCGTGGGACCGGTCCCCAAGTTCGTCAAGCGCTTTGCCCAACAGGGCGAAGAGATGGCCGCCGCGGCAAGCGATTTCCAGGCTGAGGTCGAGGCAGGCACCTTCCCCGGTCCAGAGCACACCTATGGCTGAACCAGCCCCACTTCGACCGGCCGACTGGCGCAGCAATCTGCCCCGGGTAGTCAACTCACCTGAGGAACTGCGCCAGCTCACAGCGAAGTGGGCAGCGGCCGGTGAATCGGTCGGCTTGGTGCCGACCATGGGCTCACTCCATGACGGCCATCTCTCCCTGGTCAAAGCCGCCCAGCGAGACTGCTCCAGAGTGGTGGTGTCCGTCTTCGTCAACCCGCTCCAGTTCGGGGCTGGAGAGGGCTACCTGAGCTACCCCCGCCAGATCGATGCTGATATGGAGCGGCTCGCCGAGATGGAGGTGGACGCGTGCTTCTGCCCGGCGGTCAAGACCCTCTACCCGCCCGGTTTCGCCACTCGAGTGGTGGTCGAGGCCGGAGGCGAGCTGTGGGAGGCGGAGCGACGCCCCGGGCACTTCATCGGGGTGGCGACGGTTGTCACCAAGCTGCTTGCTGCCACCGGGCCATGCCGAGCGTACTTCGGCGAGAAGGACGCCCAGCAGGCTGCGGTCGTCTCGCGGCTGGCGCAGGACCTGGACCTAGGTGTCGAAGTCTCGATCTGTCCCACGGTCCGCGACCCTTCCGGGCTAGCTCTGAGCAGCCGAAATGTCCTGCTCACCGAACCGGGCCGACGGTCGGCGTGCTGCCTCTCCCAAGGGCTCATCGCTGCCTCGCGGCAGTTCGCCAGAGGCATAACGTCCGCCTCCCAGCTGGTCGCCGCCGCCGCCCAGGTGATCGAGGCGGAGCCTGCCGCCCGACTCGACTACGCTGGGGTGGTGGATCCCCTTGACTTCCAGTCGGTGAAGGAGGCCAAGGCGGAATCCCGAGTGCTGGTGGCCGCCCAGATCGATGGAGTTCACCTGATCGACACCGCCCTGCTCTCGTCGCCTCCGCGACTGAGCCACTGAGCGATGGGCCAGCCGGTAGCCGTTGATGCCACCCAGCGCCGCTTCGACCTGGTGGTGGTGGGGAGCGGCATCGCCGGGCTGTTCGCCGCCGTCAAGGCGGCCCACGCAGGGCTCAAGGTCGCCGTACTGACCAAGGCGACCATGCAGGAATGCAGCAGCCGGTACGCTCAAGGTGGCATCGCGGCCGCCGTCGACCCGGACGACAGCCCGCTGCTACATGCCGCCGACACCATCGCCGCCGGCCGGGGTCTCTGCGATCCCTTGGCGGTGGCGGCTCTGGTCGAGGAGGGACCCGGGCGGATTCGTGAGTTGATCGAGCTGGGAGTGCACTTCGATACCCAGGACGGGGTGCTGCTGGTCGCAAAGGAGGCGGCCCACTCCCGCTCCCGCATCGTCCACGCCGGTGGCGATGCCACTGGCAAGGAGGTGGAGGAGCTGTTGGCGCTGCGGGCGACGGGCGCCGTGGAGCTGATTCTGGAGGAGCACTCAGTGCGCCGATTGCTCATCAGTGGTGGTAGCTGCTGGGGAGTGGAGGCTATCTCCATGCGCCGTCCGACGCTCCGCCGACTGGAGGCGGGCGCGGTACTGCTGGCCACCGGCGGACTCGGGCGACTCTTCCGGTACACCACCAACCCCCAACCGTCCACCGGCGACGGGGTTTGGCTGGGCTACCAAGCGGGTGCGGAGATCGCCCACCTGGAGTTCGTCCAATTCCATCCCACCGCACTGGCTCTGCCGGGCGCGCCTCCCTTCCTCATCTCGGAAGCGGTCCGCGGTGAGGGGGCGTTGGTGGTCGACGATCTCGGCGAGCGGTTTCTCTTCCAGGCTGATCCGGCAGGAGAGCTGGCCGGCCGTGACGTGGTGGCTCGGGCGATCACCGAGCGGATGGCCGAGCGCCGACTGGACAATGTTTGGCTCGACCTGCGGCCGATGGGAGCCGCCCAGGCGAGGGTCCGCTTTCCCAATATCGCCGCCACCTGTGCCGGCCACGGGATCGACATCACCAAGCAGCCGATCCCGGTGGCTCCCGCCGCTCACTATCAGATGGGTGGCGTGCGGACGGACCTCTCCGGTGCCACCACCGTGACCGGGCTCTTCGCCGCCGGCGAGGTGGCCTCGACCGGGGTTCACGGCGCCAACCGGCTAGCCAGCAACAGCCTCCTGGAGTCACTGGTTTTTGCGGCGCGAGCGGTCGAGTGTGTCCTCGGAGAGGGCGAGCGGGCCAGATTAGAGCCGCCCGAACCGGTCGAGGACCTGGAGCTGGAGGAGGTCACGTCGGACCAGATAGTGGAGAGCCGGCACCAGCTTCAGGAGGAGATGTGGAGCAGTGCCGGGATAGTCCGCGACCGAGGCGGTCTCGCTCGGACTTCCGCGCAACTGGCCGATCTGACCGAGCAGCTGCCAGACTCGCCGGTTGACCCGCACCTGGGCGAGCTGCGAGGAATGCTCGGGACCAGCGCTCTTCTGGTGGAGGCCGCCAACTTCCGAGAGGAGAGTCGAGGAGCCCACTTCCGCCGGGACCACTCGGCAGTGGAGAGTCGCTTTCTCGGCACTGTGGTCCAGAAGCGCGGCGCGCCGCTGGAGTTCAGACCAATTGGCCAGTCTCGACCCAGCTGAGATCGAGGCGGCGGTGGAGCGAGCCCTGGCGGAGGACTTTCGCGGCACCGACCTGACCGGCGAGGCGGTCGTGGATGAGGGTCAGCGCGGTGTCGCCGAGGTGATCTCTCGAGAGCCCGGCGTGCTCTGTGGGGTGGCGATTGCCCAGGAGGTCTTTCGCCAGGTCGACAGTTCGGTCGAGTGCGCTGAGCTTCTCTTGGACGGCGCCCGACTCCAGCAAGGGAGCGTGGCGATGCGGGTGACTGGCCCGGCCCGGTCGCTGCTGGCAGCGGAGCGCACCGCGGTCAACTTCTTGCAGCATCTCTCTGGAATTGCCAGCCTGACCGCACAATTTGTAAGGGTGGCGAGCCCCTTCGGGGTCGAGATCCTAGATACCCGCAAGACCTTGCCGGGCCTGCGCCAACTGGAGAAGTACGCGGCCCGAACTGGGGGGGCACGAAACCATCGGATGGGACTCTTCGACGCCATCCTGATCAAGGACAACCACGTCGATCTGGCGGGAGGTCTGCGGCAGGCCGTGGCCAGGGCCGCAACGCACCACCCGGCGAAGGAGATCGAGATAGAGGTGCGTACCGAGGGGGAGCTGGAGCAGGCGGTGGAAGCCGGAGTCGGTCGGGTGCTGCTGGACAACTTCAGCCCGGAGGGGGTTCGCGCCGCCGTCGCCTGGGTCGGGAACCGGGCCGAGGTCGAGGTCAGCGGCGGAGTCAACCTGGAGAACCTCGCGGCCTATGCCGGGGCCCGGCCCAACTACATCTCGGTGGGGCGGATCACCCACAGTGCCCCGGCGCTCGACCTGGCCATGAAAGTGATCGCTGAGGGCTAGCGGACCGGCGTACTGGGACCCGAGCCGGAGAATCCCACCCGGCGGCCGAGCTCGGCGTCGCGGACCCGGCGCAGAACGAAGTGCATTCGCCCGTCCAGGGCCACCGCCTGGAATAGGTCGAAGCCTTCATCGGCCGCCAGGCGGTTCACCTCCTCCAGGGAGTCAACCTCGCGGTACTGGTAGGTCTGTTGGGTTGGGGCTACACTCACGCATCTCTCCTTGGGGTCAGCCG
>JBAWFE010000038.1:0-11937 GCA_049591595.1 Candidatus Dormiibacterota bacterium | reverse complement strand
AGTAGTCGTGCCGGCGACGTCTGCCAACCTGGGGTGCGCCTTCGACTGCGCTGCCCTCGCCATCAACCTCCGGCTGACGGTCGAGGCAACCCGAATCTCCACCCCGGGGTTCCAGGTTACCTGCGGGGGAGAGGGATCAGCGGAGCTCCCCCGCGACGAGTCCAACCTAGTGGCCCGGGGCATCAGCAGGCTGGCGGCATGGTCGGGTTCTCCGACACCTGGGCTGGGGCTGAAGCTCCACAGTGAGATTCCGGTTGGAGTCGGTCTAGGGTCCAGCGCCGCGGCCATCGTCGCTGGGCTGCTGATCGGGACCCAGCTCTTCCCGACCGCCCCCGACGACGCAACCCTGATCGGACTGGCCGCTGCACTGGATGGCCATCCCGACAATGTCGCCGCCGCCTACCTGGGCGGGTTGGTGGTCTCAGCGGGGCTGCTCGGATCGGGCCGCGTATTGACCCGCAAAGCAACGGTGCCATGCGGATTGCAACTCGTGGTCGTGATCCCAGATCGAGCCATGCCCACCTCCACTTCGAGGTCGGCATTGCCTGACACCTACACTCGCGCCGATGCGGTCCACAACATGCAGCGCGCATCCCTTTTGGTGGCGTCCGCGTTCTCGGGCGAATTCGATTTCGAGCCCGAATTCTTCGCAGACCGTTGGCACCAGAATCAGCGAGCAGAGCTGATGCCGGGGCTCCGCGAGTGCCTGGAGTTACAACACCCTGGTCTACTCGGGGTGTTTTTGAGCGGCGCCGGCTCCTCCGTATTGGCCATGACGACGAGCGCTGGCCCGGAGGTAGCCGACCAGCTTGTCGACCGATTCCGGATCCATGGCGTAAGCGCCCGCGCCCTGCTTCTGAGTGCTGACAACGAAGGGGCCAGGAGTCAAAGAGCTGGGGAGGTCAGCAGAGCGTGACCTCCCTTATGCCCGCACTTCGGGTCATGAAGTTCGGCGGCACGTCGGTTGGCGACCCCGACCGAATGGCCGCAACGGCGGCGATCATTCGCCGGCACGCGGTTGAGGGTCAGCTGGTCGTGGTCGTCTCGGCGATGCGCCAGGTGACCGCTTCACTGGTCGCGGCGGCCAACTCCGCCAGCCGCCGGGACACGGAGGAATGGCAGGCGATCGGCGAGGAGCTGAAGCGACGCCACCATGAGGTCTGCGAGGCGCTGGTCTCGGCGGAAGAGCGCCAGACGATCCAAGCACAACTCGACGCCGAGATGTCGACGTTCAAGGATTTCTGCGTTGGATTCTCTCTGGTTCGGGAGCTCACTCCCCGTTCGCTCGATTCGCTCTCGTCACTTGGAGAAGTGATGTCGGCCATCCTGCTGGCCGCGGTGCTGAGAGCCTCGGGCCTGGACGCCGTGGCGGTGGATGCCACCGAGGTGATCGAGACCGACGAGGGTTTCGGCAACGCATCCCTCCTTTTCGAGCCGACCAACGAGAAGGTCCGCCGGAGATTGGTTCCACTGCTCCAGCGTCGATCAATTCCGGTTGTCACCGGCTTCCGGGCGGCCACTGCTGACGGCAGCTGCACCACTTTAGGACGCGGCGGGTCCGACTACAGCGCCACGATTCTGGGAGCGGCCATCCCTGCCCACGAGATCTGGATCTGGACCGACGTCGACGGGATGATGACCGCTGATCCCCGGCTGGTGCCGGAGGCACGGGTGATCCCCGAACTCTCCTATCGTGAAGCTATCGAGCTCTCGTTCTTCGGCGCGAGGGTTCTGCACCCCAAGGCCCTGGATCTGCCATTCCTAGCCGGGATTCCGGTGCTGATCAAGAACAGCTTCAACCCGACGGCCACCGGCACCGAGATAGGTCGGTCGAAGAAGCGACTTCCCGGGGTCAGGGCGCTGGCCTCCACCGCGGAGGCCTCCTTGTTCACGGTGTCCGGCACCCGATCGATGCCGTTCACCCGCCTAGCTGCCCAGGTATTCGGGGCCTTGGACGCGGATCGAATCAGCACCCTGGTGGTAACCCAGTCCTCGGCGGAGAATGTCATCTCCTTCGTGGTGAACAGCACTGACGCGGCGCAGGTGCGGCGCCGGTTGGACCGTGAGCGAGGCTCACTTCGGGGTGGTTCCTCGATCGCCGCGGTCGAGGAGTTGCCCGAGGTCGGCGTCGTGGTGGCGGTCGGCGAGGGCATGAAGGGCACGCCCGGGATTGCCGCGCGGATCTTCAGCTCGATCGCCCGCCTTGGCATCAATATTGCCGCCATCGCCCAGGGCTCGTCCGAACTAAGCGTCTCCCTGGTGGTCAACGCCTCGGACGTACCCTCCGCGGTGCGGGCGATGCACCAGGAATTCGGGCTCTACCGGTCCTAGTGCATGACTCGCTCCTTTCTGAGGTGTGCCGATCCCAGCTGCGCCATCGAGTGCGCGTCCGGGCCGATGTCGTATGGCTGTGCCACGTGCGGTGGACTATTGGAGGTGGGGTACCAGTTCGGAGATGTCGACCCGAGCCGCTGGCGCAGCCTCTGGCGCGGGCGCCACGGGTCCAACCGTGAGCTCGACCGAAGCGGTGTCTGGCGGTATCGGGAGCTGCTGCCTTTCCTTGGCGAGCAACAAACCCGCATCTCCCTAGGCGAAGGCTCAACTCCACTTGTGAGCGCGCCGCGAACGGCGGCCTGGGTTGGGCTCCACCGCTTGGAGGTGAAGCATCAGGGGGTCAACCCCACCGGGTCGTTCAAGGACCTTGGAATGACCGCCTGCATCAGCCATGCGGTCACCCAAGAGGCGGAGGTGGTAGCCTGCGCCTCCACCGGGAACACCTCCTCGTCGATGGCCGCGTACGCTGCCCGGGCCGGGCTCCGGGCGCTCTTATTCGTCCCGGAGGGAGCCGTCTCTGGCGCCAAGCTTGCTCAGGCGATCGACTTCGGCGCCTTGGTAGTGGAAGCCGGGAGCAACTTCGATCAGGCGCTCCGGCTGCTCCGAGAGGTCGCTGAAGATCTTGGTTGGTACGTCGTCAACTCGATCAATCCATATCGAGTAGAGGGGCAGAAGACGGTCATCGTCGAGCTGCTGGAGCAGCGACACTGGCGGGTGCCCGACTGGGTCGTGGTTCCCGGCGGCAACCTGGGCAACGTCTCGGCGATCGGCAAGGGACTCCTCGAGCTGGCCAGCCTCGGCTTGATCTCTAAGGTGCCGAGGCTGATAGTCGTCCAGGCTGAGGGCGCAAACCCCTTCTTTCGGCTGTGGTCAGCCGGCGCTGGGACGCTGCAGCCAGTGGAGGACCCGGAGACGAGGGCCACTGCGATCAGGATCGGTAACCCCGCAAACTGGCCCAAGGCACTGCGCGCCCTGAGATGGTCCGAGGGTGCGTGCGAGTCCGTCAGCGATCACGAGATCGGGGCCGCCAAGGAAACCCTGGGGCGCGACGGCATCGGCTGCGAGCCGGCATCGGCCACCACAGTCGCCGGCCTGCGCAAGCTGCGGCAGTCCGGCCAGATCGAGCACGACGCCGAGGTGGTGGCGATCCTGACCGGCCACCAGCTCAAGGATGTGGACTACATCCTGGAGGAGCGGACGTCGGCGGGCAGGTCGATACGCTTATTGCCAAATGCCGGGAACGCCCGGGAGCTCCTGCCCTCATGGCTGGAGAAGTTGAAGTAGCGACGGGCCACGGCTCTTCGGCCGCCCTCACTCGACGGGACCGAAGAGTTCTAGCTCGGCCTGGTCGGGCGGCTCGAAGAAAGTCTCCCAGTCGCCTAGCCGAGCACGGCGGATGAGTACCGTGCTCCACCTAGCTCGCTGATTTCTCAGCTCGAGTCGGCGCCACAGCTCCTCGAGCGGCACGGCCAGAAAGTGCAGTTCGACCAAGGCGCCCAGGGCTTGGGCGCCGAGCCTCTTCTCGTCTCGGTCCGCGCGAATCCAAAAACCGGACTCCAGGATCACACTCTGGCCGAGCTTCAGCAGCTCCTGGGCCAATCGCCAGAACTCCACCTCGACTCGGTCTCGTGCCCCCTCGTCACTGACGGCTTCCCCAGGCGGGCCATCCACTCGTCGCCACAAAGTCGCAGCGCGGGCATCCGATCTGCCAATCGCTTGGCCAGAGTGGTTTTACCGGAGCCGGGCAGTCCACAGAACAGGATCAGGCGCGGCGCCGATCGGCCGTTCAAGAAGGAGCCTCCAAGTCCACCTGGGCACAAAGCAGCCAAGAGCGTACTGGTGGTCCCGGAGCTTCGCTCCGGGCTTGATGGCGTTCGCTGCCAACCGAGCTCAGGCCGAGGACGACTCCTGGAGGCTGGTCTGGGACGTGAGCGGGTAGTCGAAGCGGATCACGTCAAAGGGACGCTCCAAAACCCAGGCCAGGAAACTCTGGTGGAGAGGGTGAACGAGATAGGCAGCGTACGAATCAGGATCCTCGAACTCGGTGAAGAGCCCGAACTGGTAGCCGTCGGCCCGCTCCAGGGTGTCACGCCCGAACCGCAGTCGGCGTAGCCCCGGCATCCCCATCCACCTGGCGATCTGGCGACGCATCTCCTCCTCGACCTCAGGACCCGGCTCCTCCCGGAGCCGGAAGAGCACCAGGTGCTGGACCGGCAGCGGTTGGTCGGTCGCGGCGGACGAGTCCATCAGGAGCAGCGCCATAGAACCGAGGGATTAGAAGAATTCAAAGTACTCGTTCTGCTCCCATTCGGTGACCTCGGCGGGATCGGCCGAGGCGCCGGCCTCCTCCAGGTAGCGGTTGTACTCAAACCGCTTGAGCATGACCAGGTAGTCGACGATCTCTGGCCCCAGGGCTTGGCGGAAGAACTGGTCTTTGTCGAGCGCTTCCACCGCCTCCCCAAGACTGACGGGGAGAGTCGGAGCAGCTTCTGCGTAGGGATCTGCATGGACCATCGCGGGAGGGGTGAGCTGGCGCCGGATCCCGTCCAGACCGGCCGCGATATTGGCGGCCATGTATAGATAAGGATTGGCGGCTGGTTCCCCGAGCCGGTTCTCCAGATGAGAGCCCGGATCCCCCGGCTGTCCTTGCAAGCGGAGCATCGAGCCGCGGTTCTCCAGGGCCCAGTTCACCCGGTTCGGCGCGAATGAATACGGCTTAAAACGCTTGAAGCCATTGACTGTAGGCGTAGAGAAGACGGTCATCGGGATGGCGTGCTCCAAGATCCCGGCCGCGAACTGGCGACCACTCAGCGACAGCGGCTCCTCATCGGTGCTCGCAAAGGCGTTGCCTCCCTTTTTGGTGTCCTGCAGTGACTCGTGCAGATGCCACCCGCTGGAGGAGACGTTTGGCACCAGTGGCCGGCACATGAAGGTGGCGTGGTAGCCGAGCTGGTGACAGATCTGCTTGGCGGCAGTCCGGAACAAGATCATGGCGTCGGCCGCTCCCAGCCCCAGCTGGGGGTCGAAGGTGATCTCTGTCTGCCCGGGCCCCCATTCGTCCTCCATGGTGCGCAGCGGCAGCCCGACCGCCTCGAAGTGATCACGCAGGGGATCGAGAATCTCACTGATCTGGGCCAGCCTGGTTTCGGAAAGGTACTGATAACCCTGGGCGACCACACTCACCGGCGGCGCCTGGGCCGGCCAGCCGGTCTGGTCGATGCCAATCCGCAGCTGCTCCCGGCGGAAGATGTAGAACTCCACCTCCAGCCCGGCGGCGTACTTGAATCCCATCTCCCGGGCAGCTTCCAGCTGGCGGCGGAGCACCTGGCGGGTGAAGAGCCCGACCGGCTTGCCGTTGCCGAAGTAGGCGTCGGAGAGTACCCAGGCTGTCTGGTTCGCCCAGGACAGGATCTGGAATGTGGTCGGGTCGGGTACCAGGACCACGTCCGGGAACCCGGTCAGCTCGGGGATGCCGAATCCACCGCCCTCCACGAATGCCGGGGGGAAGACTTTATTGGCCGTGTCGAGGCTCAGGATGGCCCCGGAAAAGTCGATGCCGTTGCGCAAGGAGAGCAGGAAATCATGGGCCGACACGAATTTGCAGCGGACCGCACCGTGCTGGTCCACCACTCCAATCCGCACCGTCCGGATGCCCTTCTCCGAGACCAGGGCTGTTGCCCGCTCGCTGGCCGCCTTCATGGCGTCGGTGAAGAGCCCGTGATGGGTAATGAACCCGACTTTGCCGACTGCCAGGTCCTGCACGGACGTGCTGGTCATCTACCTCTCCTCCTCTTTCAAGCGCTCCCGCCGCCGCTCAGCTGCCCCCGATCTCGACCCCCGACGTCGCCGCTCGACCGACCGGATTCCGCCCCAGCGACGCCACCTCTCCTGAGGTCAGCCTAACCCGGTGGGTGGCACCGGGGAAGCAGAGGGCGAAGAGTGCCTCGTCCGCCGAGTGAAGTGCGGTGCTGGCCATCTCGGCGCCGTCCAGATCGAAACGCCAGCCGTCGTTCTCCGCATTGCCGGCATAGAGCAGGGTCTTACCCTGCGCGTCCAGGAAGGCGAGATTGGCATTTCCCCCCAGCTGCCGGTGCACCTCCTGGAGAGCGGCCGCCGGCTCCACCCCTCCGCCAAGCAACTCCTCGAAGAGTCGGAAGCCGACCTCGCTGTCCGCGTGACCTTCTAGCTTGTCCAAGAAGCGATGGCGGTACGCGGTAGCTCCGTCCAGCCGGCCATTGTGGGCGAAGGCAAAGGCGCCGTCGTCCACCACAAAAGGTTGGGTGTCGGCGAGGGAGACGGTGGTGAGCTGAGAAGGCCGGCGCAGATGGAGCAGGAAGTGAGTGGACCGAACTCCCTGCAGCTCAGCCTGTCCCTTCTGGTCACTCGCCAGGGTTCCGGGATCGCGGTACCGGCGCACCCGGCCCGCCTCGCGCCAGGCCAGCCCCCAGCCGAATCCGCCGATCCCCACCCGCTCGAGCTCCAGCCCCCAGGGCAGCACTCTCTGGAACGGCTCCGGCTCCGGCCAGACTGCGACCAGGATTTCACACAAGCAGTCCGACCCCCGGGGATGAAGTGCTTTCCTTGGCACGGGACCGATCAGGCCCCAGCGGATCCAGGAGAGACTCCGCGAGCTCCAGGTCGAAGGACTTGGGCGGCAGCTCCCCCAGGCAGAGAAGCGTCTCGGTGCGCTCGATTCCGCTGATCTTCCAGACCCGTTCGAAGAGCAGTTCGCGCAGGTGTTGCTGGTCCTTGGCCCGCAGTCGTACCAGGAGGTCTGAGTCACCGGTGACCACCTCTACCTGCTCGACCTCGGGCAGACGGCGAAGTTGGGCCACCGTGGTGGCCTGCTCGCTGCCCTGGACTCCCGTGACTCGGACGTAGACCAGCAGCCCATAGCCCAACCGGCTCCAGTCGATCTCGGCCCGGTAGCCGCGCACCACCCCCTGGCGCTCCAGTCTGGCGATCCGCTCTGCGACCGCCGGGGCCGACATGCGCACCTCGGCCGCGATCCCGCGCACTGACCGGCGGGCGTCACGGAGCAGCAGAACCAGAATCTGCAGATCGATCTGGTCGAGGTCGAAGGGAGTCCGCTGCCCGTGGGCTAAATGATCCGCGTCCGGCACACGATCAATAAGGTGGCGTGGCAGTTTCACCGCTAGGTCGCCAGGATCGCACCCGTTTGCCACCTTTTCATGTTATCGGTAAAGTGCGTAATTGGGCTATCATTTGCGAGTTGGACCGAGCGGGCCGTCCGCTGGGCAGTTGGGGACGGTGGTGGCGGGATCCTGGAGGCCGGTGGTGATCGCCGGCCAACCGGCATCGAGGGGAGATCGGCTATGAGCCTCGCGGACCAGTACTTCGCCCAGCCGGGGTCGGGGAGGGCACCCACGAGCCAAGGTCACTTCGTGGACCTGGACCAGGATGTCGACCCCGTCGAGTTCGTCCCGGGTCTTCAGTTCCGGCCGGCTCTGGGTGAGTCAACCATGCTCAATTCGGTGCGCTTCGCGCCTCACACCGAGGCACCCATGCATAGTCATGACGAGGAGCAGCTGACCCTGGTGGTGGAGGGCGAGCTGCAGTTCTCCATCGATGGCGAGGTCCGGTTGCTCACCCCGGGGATGGTGGCGGTGATTCCGGCCAACGTACCCCACGGCGCCAAAACGGGTGAGGTGCCCTGCCACGAGTACGACGTCTTCAACCCGCCCCGCCAGGCGTTGCTGGCGCTGCGGGGGCAGAGTCTGCCCAAGACAGAAGGCTAGTCGTGGATCTTCATCTGAAAGGTCGGCGGGCCATCGTGACCGGGGGCTCCAGGGGTCTCGGCCAGGCGATTGCCCAGGAGCTTCTCTCCGAGGGTGCAGCGGTCGCGATCTGTTCCAGGAATCAGGCGGAGCTGGAAGCCACCGCCGAGGAACTGCGCCAGGGAGGAGGCCAGGTAGTCTCCGAGGTGGCCGATGTCACTAGCCCGGAACAGGTCGAGAGCTTCATCAGCCACTCGGTGGCGGAACTGGGCGGCCTCGACGTGCTGGTCAACAATGCCGGCCGGGCCCATCCAGGCACCTTTGCCACCTTGACCGACTCCGACTTCCAGGCGGACCTGGAGGTAAAACTGTTCTCCCAGATGCGTTGCAGTCGGGCCGCGCTGCCCCACCTCCGGCAGTCGGGGGGCGGGGTGATCATCAACATCAACGCCATCTACGGTCGCCAGCCGGACCCCTCATTCTTCGCCACTTCAGTAGACCGGGCAGCCTGTCTGGCCTTCAACAAGGCGCTGGCGATGGAACTGGCCAGCGAAGGGATCCTGGTCAACAGCGTCAACATCGGCTTTGTCCGCACGCCCCAGTGGAGCACCATCCACCAGCGGCGGGCACCTCAACTGAGTGAGGAGGAGTTCTTCGCTCAGACGGCCTCTGCCGAGGTCCCCCTGGGCCGGTTCGGCGAAGCCCACGAAGTGTCAGGGCTGGTCGCCTTCCTGGCCAGCTCCAGAGCCAGCTACCTCACCGGGGCGTCGATCGACGTCAGCGGTGGCATGGGGAGGTACGTATGACCGAACCCGGAGAGATCGTCTACTTCGGTGGGGAGTTCGTCAGCCAGGACCGGGCCCGGGTTCCGATCACCTCCCACGCCTTCAACTACGGCACCGGTTGTTTCGAGGGAATCCGCGCCTACTGGAGTGACCAGCGCGAACAGCTCTACGTGATCCGGCTTAGAGAGCACGGGCAGCGCATTCTGCGCTCGGCCAAGATCCTCCATCTGGAGCCTGACCCCGCGCTCACGGAGGGCAGATTTGAGGAGATAGTCCTGGAGCTGCTGGCGCGCAACGAGTACCAGCAGGACGCCTACATCCGCCCGATCATCTACAAGAGCGGCCACACCATCAAGGTCACCCTGTCGGGGATTCCCACCGAGTTCTGTTGCTACACCCTGCCAATGGGGGACTACCTGGACATCCGCAAGGGGCTTCGGCTGGTGACCTCCAGCTGGCGTCGGATCGACGACAACGCCATCCCCGCCCGGGCCAAGCCAATCGGTGCTTATCTCAACGCCGCCCTGGCGGCCGACGAGGCTCGGTCGTTGGGCTTCGACGAGGCCCTGATGCTGACCAGTGACGGCCACGTCGCCGAGGCTTCCTCGGCCAATCTCTTCATGGTCCAAGACGGGGTGGTGATCACCCCCCCGGTCACTGACGACCTGCTGGTCGGGGTGACCCGGGACTGCGTCATCGCGATGGTCAAGCAGAACGGCTGGCAGTTGGAGGTGCGCCAGGTCGACCGGAGCGAGTTGCTAGCGGCCGATGAAGCCTTCCTGTGCGGGACCGGCGTCCAGATCGCGCCGGTGACCAGCGTCGACGGCCGCGAGATCGGCGACGGCCAGTTGGGAGAAATGACCAAGCAACTCCAGGACTGGTACCTGCAGATCGTGCGGGGCCAGGTCGAGGACTTCGCCAGTTGGCGCACCGTCGTGGAGCCGCTGGCTCTGCCAGCGAGCCGCTGAGCGAGCTGGACGCTAAGAAGGGGCGGGATGGCTCTGGTGCACCTGGTCGAGGAGGAGGAGGCCGACGGTCTGGTCAAGGATGTGTTCCAGGAGATCATGACCAGCCGCAAGCTGGCCCGGGTGCCGAATTACTGGAAGGCGCTGGCCCACCAGCCGGCCCTGCTGGCGGCCACCTGGGAGCGGCTCAAGGTGGTGATGGGCGAGGGCGCTCTCGACCGGCAGACCAAGGAGATCATCGCGGTGGCGGTCTCGGCCACCAACAACTGCGACTACTGCCTGCAGAGCCACACCGACGCGCTTCGGGGAATGGGTCTCGGTGACGCCGAACTGGTGGAGCTGATGGCGGTGGTGGACTTTTTCAACGGATCAAATGCCATGGCATCGGGACTGAAGGTTGAGTATGTCCCGCCGGTGCCAGTGGCCGAAGAGGGGTTGCCCCAAGGGGCAACAACAACTGCAAAGGAGGGGATCTGAATGGCGACCGAAGCAATCTCCGGTACCGGGAGCCAAGCGGGCACCGGCGAGCTACGCAAGGGGAGTCTGCGGACCATCGACGCGGTGGCGATGGCGATCGCGGTGCTGGCACCGGCGATGGCGATGGCCTACAACACCAGCGGCTCGGCGGCGTTCTCGGGGACCTCGACCCCGCTGGCGTTCCTGATCGGAGGCATTGGCTGCCTGGCTCTGGGCTTCGTGGTGATCGGTTTCACCCGCCGCATGGCGTCGGCGGGCTACGCCTACACCTACTCCAGCCGGACCCTGGGCAAGCGGGTGGGCTTCCTCACCGGCTGGATGTACTTCTTCGGGTTCTTCTGCTTCGTACCGATGACCATGAGTGGAGTGGGTGGCTTCACCGCCACTTTGATTCAGACCCAGGTCTGGCACAGCATGCCCAGCTGGTTCTGGTTTCCCATCTTCCTGGTGGGTATGGCGTGCTTGGTGGCCCTCTCCTACAGGGGAATCCGGCTCAGCGCTAGAACTCTTCTCTGGGTGGGTCTGGTCACAGTCACCGTGATAGTGATCCTGGACGTCATCCTGACCATCAAGGGCGGCAAGTACGGTCAGTCGCTGCAACCGTTCACCTTCGGCCACACCCTGCAGGGCGGTTTCAGCGGCATCTTTTACGGCCTGATCTTCGGGGTCACCTCCTTCATCGGCTTCGAGACCGCAGCCGTGCTCGGTGAGGAGACCAGAAACCCCAGGCGGGCGATCCCGATCTCGGTACTGGTGGCGGTGTGCTTTGCCATCATCTTCTACGTCTGGACCACCTACAACATCGCGATCGGTGTGGGGGTTAACGCAGCCGGGTCCGCTGCCTGGGCGGGGAACCCTTCGATCCTGGCCACTCTGGCCAAGACCTATGTCGGAACGCCGATGTCGATTATCGTCGATTTGGCGGCCATCGGCTCCGCTTTCGTCGTCTGCCTGGCGTGCGCGACAGCGGCCACCCGTACCCTGTTCGCCATGGGTCGGGAAGGAGTGATGCCAAGCTGGTTGGGGCGGACCCATCCGGTGCACCGCACCCCCCACAACGCGATCCTGGTGCTCGCCGGCGCGGCCACCGTGTCGGCCTTCGTGAGCGGCATCCTCTGGAACCTCGGGCCGTACACCAACTACTTCTTCTACGCCAGTGTCGGCACCATCGCGGTGTGCCTGGTCTACGTGGTGCTCTGCGTCGGTGGCTCGGTCTATTTCAAGCGCATTTCCAAGCGCTACAACGTACTGATCCACGGCGTGATCCCGGTGGTCGGGATCGCCGTCTTCGGGTTGGCGGTGTACGGCTCCATCTACTCGGGAGCGGTACCGCCGGCTCCCTACACCTTCGTTCCCTACGTCAATTTGGGGTGGCTGGTGGTGGGGATCCTCTTTGTGGCCTATCTGTCCAAGTCGGCCCCTGAAAAGGTGGGCCAGATCGGGTCCATCCTGGGTGAGGAGGGAGGCGAGGCGGCAGCGGTCCTGGATCAGCCTAACGCCGCTCCCGCCAGCGGCTAGTGCCGGACGACGAGACCATCCCCAACTGGGCTGTGGGTGGGGGTCGAGGGGCCCCCACCCCGGCCCACTCTGACGTTCAGCCTTGATCGATAGCCACTGTCACCCGGTGACCGGTGAGGG